>DASXXX010000067.1:0-10655 GCA_036502765.1 Acidimicrobiia bacterium
CTCGCTCAGGAACGCATCCCAATCGGGCGAGGTGCCGTTCGCCGCCGCATGCCACACCGGGACGTCCTCGGGACGTCCGAAGGTCTCGCCCATGTGGTAGCAGCGACCGTCGAGCAGCTGTTGGAGCGCGAGCTGGAGGGATGCGGTGCCGGTGCGACCGAGCCCGGCTCCGACGACGCGCAGCGACATGTGCATGCTCCCCTGTGCCCCGAAACGCAGCCCCAATGGACCGGAGCGATGTTACGGCAGCCGTTAGCCTGCCGCCCGTGAGCACGAGCGAACCGTCCCGCGGGTCGTCCCGCGGAGGACGCCCCGACCGTCGCCGCCGCGGCGGGGCCAAGGGTGGGAGCGCCGGTGCAGGCGCGGGCGGCAAGGGCGGCGCCGGCGGCGGTGGCACCCGCGGCAAGAACGACGCCCGCGGCAAGGGCAGAGGCACCCGCGCCAAGGTCAACCCGCGCATCCAGATCGGTACGTTGGTCGCGCCCACCGACGTGGTGGAGCGCGCGCAGCATTCACGTCTCCTCGAGGTCGACGCGTCGAGCGAACCGCTCACCGAGCGCCTGGTCGCACCGTGGGTCGACCGCACACCGGAGAACGTCGTGCTCGACGTGCGCGCGCACCGCCTCCTCACCCACCACGCCGCACCGATCGAGACGATCTGGCCCGACGTGCGCGACACCCTCACGCCCGCGCTGCGCGAGCGTCGTCAGCTCTACGCCGACGACCTCCCGGCGCGTTCGCTCGACGCCGCGCTCGACCGCTTCCTGGCGTCGATCGATTCGGTGCGCGAGTTCGCCAAGCTGGGTGCGGTGGTGTTCCCGTTCCCGTCGTACTTCACGCCCGGGCCCCGCGCCCTCGACTACCTCGAGTGGCTGCGCGGGCGGAGCGGTGACCTGCCGATCGCGATCGAGCTGCGGCACCGCGACTGGGTGGCGGGCAAACAGCGCGACGCGACCTTGGAGTTCCTGTCGGAGCACCAGCTCGCGTACGTGTGTGTCGACGTGCCGTCGGGGTTCGACAGCTCGCAGCCGCCGTTGTCGGTCGCGACCACCGACACCGCGTTCGTGCGCTTCCACGGTCGCAACAGCGGCGCGTGGGAGCGCGACGTCGATGCTGGTGACGACAAGTTCTCGTACGACTACAAGGACGTCGACCTCGAGCCGTGGAAGGCCCGGCTCGACAAGCTCGCGGGCGCGGCGAAATCGGTGCACGTGACGTTCTCCGGTCGCACGTCCGAAGCCGCGAGCCGCAACGCGCGCCTGCTGGTGCGGGTGCTGAGCGGTGAGGTCACGCCCGAGCCCCGGCCCGCGCCGTCGGGTCCGCCGCGCAAGGGACGGCCCCGCCCGCGTTGAACGGCGTGCACGTGATGCCGACCCTGGCCGACGCGCCCGACCTCGCGGCGTCGTTGACCACGTGGCACGACCACCAGAACCTGTGCTGGGACGACAGCGGGCGGTTGGCCGGGATCGTCGTCAACGGCCAGTGCCGACCGGGCGGCACGTTCCGTCCCACCGCACCGATGATGCACGTGTGGCTGACCGACCCGCCGTGCGGCCCGTTCTCGGGCGTCGAGGGCCACGGCGCCGAGGGGTGCGTGCACACGCACGGCGCCGCCTGAATCAGCAGCTGGCGCTCAGAAGTGGTCGAGCAGCTCGCCGATGCGGCTGAGCTGCAGCACGCCGTCGTCGTCCGGATCGAGCTCGGCGTGCTCGAGCGCCCAGGTGTTGACGTTGGGGATGTAGACCGCCCGCAGCCCGGCGGCGCGCGCCGGCGCGACGTCGGACTTGGGGGAGTTGCCGATCATCCAGGTCGTCGCGGGATCGAGGTCGTGACGGCGGGTGACTTCGCGGTACGTGGCGACGTCCTTCTCGGCGACGATGTGCAGGTGCTCGAAGTGCGGCGCGAGTGCCGACGCGTCGATCTTGCGCTGCTGCTCGTCGGTCGCGCCCTTGGTGAGCAGCAGCAACCGGTGACGGGCGCCGAGCGCGGTGAGCGTCTCGACCACGCCGGGCAGGGGAGTGACGTGGTGTTCGAGCAGCGGCACGGCCAGCGCGTCGATGGCGGCCTGCTCGTCATCGGTGGCCGGGCGCTCGTTGAGGTGGAGGAAGCAGTCGCGCAGACTGCGGAGGAACACCTGCGTGCCGTACCCGTGGGCGGCGGCGTTGGCAGCCTCGATGTCGAGCAGGGTGGCCCGGATCTCGTCGGTCGACTGCGTGGGGTGCGCGAGCCACTCGAGGTAGTCGTCGATCACCCGCTCGAACAGGTGGTTGAACTCCCAGAGCGTGTCGTCGGCGTCGAAGATCAACACCTGGTCGCGGTACGGCACCGGCGGGATGCTATTTGGGGCGATGCTATTGGGGCACGTCGAGCAAGAGCCGTACGCCGACCATGACGTCGCTCACGAAGTTCGGCAACGGGGGGAGCACCACGAGGTAGGTCGCGACGGCCGCCGCGACGATCCCCGGTCCGGACACGGTGACGTGATCGGGCACCGCGCGGTGCCACTCGTCGCGCGCGGGAGACGGGTGACGCGCGCGGCCGTCGATCGCGACCACACCGGCCAGGGCGAGCAGTGCCGCGAACGCGATGACGGTGATCCAGCGCAACCAGTCGAACCCGAGCGCGAACAGCGCGGTGGTGAGCGAGGCGGTCGCGACGACCCACGCGACGCGCGCCACGCGCCGGGGCAGCAGCCATCGGACGAGCGACGTGACGTACGGGAGCGGGCCGCGGAACACTGCCACGAGCACGGCGACGAGCGCGAGCCCCACCAGGATGCTGAGCTCGGGGTGGGAACGCTCGATCACGCGTTGGAAGCTCGAGCCGAAGGTGTCGCCGAGGTACTCGAACACCGACCCGTGGCCCTCGATGATGTTCGGGGCCGCGAGCTCGAGGTCGAACACCTGCTGCGCGCTCGGCGGGCCGTGGAGCATCAGCGCGCCCACCACCAGCACCGACGGCCCGATGCACAGCGCGGTCGGGATCGCGATCCGAGCGGTCGGGCCGGAGCGGGCGCGGGTCGCCGCGATCACCACCAGGACCAGCCACGGCGCCACGATCAGTGGCGCCACCTCGCTGGCGAGGGTGCACACCGCGAGCAATGCGCCCGCGACCAGCGCCATGCGGGTGGGGACGACGGCGCGCGTCCCGGCCCACAGTCCGACCAACGCGAGGAGCAGGAACGCGAGCAGGTCGGGCCGTCGTTGCCCGCCGATCGAGTCGAACGCGAACGGCGCCACGACCAGCGCCCCGGCGGCGGCGTAGGCCACGATCGTGCGTCGGCGGGCGAGCACGACGACGAGCGCGACCATCGCGCCGACGGTCGCCACCGCCACGACGTTCTGCACGAGGTCGACGGTGGCGATGGTCGGACGGCCACCGACGATCGTGCGCAGCACCTCGCCGGCGAGACCGCGGCGCACGAACCCGTGCTCGTAGGTGACGTACCAGAGCGACCGGCCGTACTCGCTCATGCCGTAGCCGGTGTAGGTGAAGCGCTGGATCACCTGGTAGGCGATGGCGAACGTCAGCGCGAGCCGCAGCGCGAGCTCGAGCCGGGGCAGCGGACGGACCCACGCCTCGGCCTCGAGCTCTTCGATGACCGGACCCTCCGCCCGCAGTGCGTCGCACGGCACATGAGAAGCTTGACCGCGTTCCTCCCGAATGTCCGCGCGCCCGCGTCAGCGACGCGCTTCGCGCTTGACTTCCTATCGACGATAGGTAAAATGCCTATCGATGGTAGGGAAAGTTGCCGAGCGCCGTGAGGCCCGCACCCAGGAGATCGTCGACGTGGCGTGGAGGCTCGCCGCGGCCGAAGGCATCGGGGGTTTCTCGTTGCGCGCGGTCGCCCGCGAGATGGGCATCCGCCAGCCTTCGCTCTACGAGTACTTCGACTCGAAGCTCGCGCTCTACGACGCGATGTTCGCCGACGGCAACCGACGGTTGCTCGAGCGGCTCGACGTGCTCGATCTGCCCGACGACCCTCGCCGCGCGCTGAAGGTGATGATGCACGCGTTCGTCGACTTCGCGATCGAGGACATCTCGCGGCAAGCGCTGCTCTTCAGCCGTCCGATCCCCGGCTTCGAGCCGTCGCCCGGGGCGTACGCGCCTGCGGTCGAGGCGCTGGACCGCACGACGCACCTGTTGCGTGCGGCGGGAATGCGGGCACAGGGTGACATCGACTGCTTCGTCGCCATGGTGGGTGGCCTGATCGCCGCACAGAACAGCAACGACCCGGGAGGGAACCGATGGGCGCGCCAACTCGATCGCTTGATCGACCTGTACCTCGACCACTTGCCGAACCGGAGGCCGCGATGACGTTCACCGGCGTGGCCGACGTCCGCCGCATCGAGCGGCCCGAGGCGAAGACGCTCGCGGAGGAGGAGTTCCGGCGGTACGCCCACACATGCGGCCAGCTCACCGCCGACGAGTGGGCATTGCCGACCGACTGCACCGAGTGGACGGTGCTCGACATGTCGCTGCACGTCCTCGGAGCCGCCGACGCGCAGGCGTCGGTCAAGGAGTTCCTGCACCAGTTCGTGCGCGGCGTTCCGGTCAACCGGCAGATCGACTCGCACCACTGGGTCGACGGCATCAACGAGCTGCAGATCCGTGAACGGCGGAACCTCGGTACCACGGAGCTCGTCGCGCAGCTCACCGCCGTCGGACCGAAAGCGGTGGCCGGTCGCTGGGGAACGCCGGCCCCCATGCGTCACGTCCCGATCCCGTTTGGGCCGCCGGTCGGCTGGGTGGGGCTGTGGTACCTGCTCGACGTCGGCTTCACCCGCGACGTCTGGGCCCACCGCATCGATCTCGCGGCCGCGACCGGCCGGCCGATGCACCTCACCGCCGACCACGACGGCCGGTTGGTCGCCGACCTGGTCGCCGAGTGGGCCGGGATCCACGGTCAGCCGTTCGAGCTGGTGCTCCTCGGTCCCGCCGGCGGGTCGTTCCGCCAGGGCGCCGCCGGTGAGCACGTCGAGGTCGACGCCCTCGACTTCGTCCGCACGCTGTCCGGTCGCCGTCCCGGCACCGGTGTCCTCGCCAACGCACTTCCACTGTGAACCACTCTGAACCAGGAGCAGACCGATGACCGACATCACCGAGATCGCCGACGGCATCTACCGCGTCAGCACGCTGGTCCCCGACATCGGACCGACCGGATTCACCTTCAACCAATTCCTCGTCGATGCCGAGGAACCGCTGCTGTTCCACACCGGTGCACGCGGCATGTTCCCCGTCGTCTCCGAGGCCATCGCCACCGTCATGCCGGTCGAGCGCCTGCGCTGGATCATGTTCGGCCACTTCGAAGCCGACGAGTGCGGCGCCATGAACCAATTCCTCGCCGCCGCGCCGAACGCGCAGGTCGCGCACGGTGCACTGGGGTGCATGGTGTCCATCGACGACCAGGCCGACCGCGCGCCGCGGCCGCTCGGACCCGACGAGGTGATCGACCTCGGCGGCAAGCGCGTCCGCAACCTCGACACGCCGCACGTGCCGCACGGCTGGGACGCGCACTCGATCTTCGAGGAGACGACGAACACGCTGTTCTGCGGGGATCTCTTCTCGCAGGTCGGACAAGGCCCGGCGATCACCGACGACGACCTGCTCGAGGCTGCGGCCCAGGCCGAGGACATGTTCCAGTCCACCTGCCTCACCCCGCAGACCGGGCGCTCGATCCGGGCGCTCGCCGACCTCACTCCGGCGCGCCTCGCGATCATGCACGGCTCGTCGTTCGAGGGCGACTGCAGCGCCGCGCTGCGGGCACTCGCCGACGACTACGACCGCCGCCTCGGGGCGGCGAGCGGGAGCGCCGTCTCGGCGTAGCCTCGCCGCGTGGAGACGCACGCGGATGAGTGGTTCGACGTGGTCGTCGTCGGCGCCGGCGTGTCCGGCATCGGCGCGGCCATGCATCTGCGCACGGAGACTCCCGACCTTTCGTTCACGCTCCTCGAAGCGCGCGACGCGATCGGCGGCACGTGGGACCTGTTCCGGTATCCGGGTGTTCGCTCCGACTCCGACGTGCAGACGTACGCGTACGCGTGGAAGCCGTGGACGAACGACGACACCGTTGCCGACGGTGACGCAATCCTGCGTTACCTCGACGACGCCATCGACGAGCAGGACCTGCGCCGCCGTGTGCGCTTCGGCCACCGCGTGCGGAGGATCGAGTGGTCGTCGGCCGACTCGTGCTGGACGCTCGCTGTCGAACGGGTCGAAACCGGCGAAGTGGTCCGCCTCCGGTGCTGGTGGATCGTCGCCGGTACGGGCTACTACCGCTACGACCAGGGGCACCTGCCGGAGTTCGCGGGGCTGGATCGGTTCCGCGGCGCGTACTTCCACGCGCAGGAGTGGCCCGACGATCTCGCGGTCGACGGCGCGCGCGTCGTCGTCATCGGCAGTGGAGCCACCGCCGCCACCCTGGTGCCCGCGTTGGCCGAACGCGGCGCGCGCGTCACGATGCTCCAGCGGTCACCCAGCTACTACCTCTCGCTGCCCGCCCACGACGCGATCGCCGACGTGATGCGACGCCGTCTTCCTCTGGCGCGTGCCGAGTCGTGGACCCGCGGCAAGAACCAGGCGACGCAGGCGCTGTTCTACCGGTTGTGTCGCTGGTTCCCGCAGGTGATGCGGCGGCTGCTGATCGGCGACGCGACCCGTCGTCTGCCCGACGGCTACGACGTCGCAACCCATTTCACGCCCGCCTACGCGCCCTGGGACCAGCGCATGTGCATCGTGCCCGACGGCGATCTCTTCCGCGCGATCTCGTCGGGGCGCGCCGACGTCGTCACCGGTGTCATCGGCACGTTCACCGAGCGCGGGATCCGTCTGGCGTCGGGAGAGGAGATCACGGCCGACGTCGTGGTCGCCGCCACCGGCCTCGAGGTGCTCGCGCTCGGTGACATGCACGTGGTGGTCGACGGCGAGGTGCTGGCCGCGGGTGAACGCGTCGTCTACAAGAGCGTCATGTTGTCCGACATGCCGAACTTCGCGTACGTGTTCGGCTACACGAACGCGTCGTGGACCCTGAAGGTCGATCTCGCATGCACCTGGGTCTGCCGCGTGCTCCGGCACATGCGCAACACGGGAGCGACGAAGGCGGTGGTGTCGCCCGACGATCCCACCATGCCCACCCGTTCGATGCTCGATCTCGCGGCCGGCTACCTCACGCGCGCCGTCGATCGCATCCCGCGCCAGGGCACCGGCACGTGGGCGGTGCCGAAGAGCTACCGCGCCGACGCGCGGCGGTTGTTGCGCGATCCGATCGACGACGGCCTGCTGCAGTTCTCGCGCGCACCGGTCATGGCTCCGACCGCCCCGGAGAGCGGCCGGCGCTAGAGGACGGTGAAGCCGCCGTCGACGGTCAGCGTGGTGCCGTGGATGTTCAGTGCGAACTCGCTGGCCAGGAACACCACAGCCGCACCCACCTCGTCGGGCGTGCTCATCCGTCCCGACGGGATGCGCGACAGCACGGGAGCGAGCATCTCGGCGCGTGCGACGTTTGCCGCGGTTGCGGTCGGTCCTGGCGCGACGGTGTTGACCCGGACGCCTGTCCCCGCGTACTCGGCGGCCCAGCTCTTGGTGAGCGAGTGCAACGCGGCTTTGGTCGACGAGTAGAGCGCAGAGGCGGCCATGCCGACCATGCCGTTGATGGACCCGATGTTCACGATCGCACCTCCGCCGCGCGCGGCCATCGCCGGTGCGATCAACCCCGTCAGCAGGAACGGCGCACTCACGCTGGTCGCGAACGCCGACGTGATCGTCGCCTCGTCGACATCGGTGGTTGGTGTCGGGTCGAGCAACAGCGCCGCGTTGTTGACGAGGACGTCGACCGGCGCGCCCGCCGCGCTGCTTGCGTCGTCCACGAGCGCGCGGATCGCGCCAGTTCCCGCGGCGAGGTCCGCGCCCACGAATGCGCCCCGGCCGCCTGCGGCCGACAGCGTCTCGACCACGGCGGCGCCGCGCGACGCGTCGCGTCCCGTGACCACCACGAACGCGCCGGCGTCGGCCAGTGCGGCCGCGATGCCGAGACCCACGCCGGAAGTGGATCCCGTGACGAGGGCCACGTGTTCGTCGAGTCGGATGTCCATCGGTGCTCCTCGGGGTGGGGGAGCACCGAGGATCGCCCGCTAGGTTTGGACCAGCAAGTCCAGAACGTGGAGGCAGGAGTGCTGACGACCAAGGGCAGCGCGACCCGGAGCCGGATCATCGAGGGCGCGGCCGCCGAGATCCGCGAGCACGGCATCGGCGCCACGACGCTCGACGACGTCCTGGCCCGGACGCGCACGAGCAAGGGGCAGCTGTTCCACTACTTCCCGCAGGGGAAGGAGGAGCTCCTGCTCGCGGTGGCGGCCCACGAGGCCGACCGCGTCCTCGCCGACCAGCAACCCCACCTCGGCGACCTCACCAGTCGGGATGCGTGGCACGCATGGCGTGACGCGGTCGTCGACCGCTATCGACGGCAGGGGCCGCGCTGCCCGCTCGCGGTGCTCACGGCGGAGATCGGCCGCGCCACGCCCGGCACGCAAGCGGTCGTGACGTCGCTGGTCCAGCAGTGGGAGCGGCAGGTGATCGACGGGATCGTCGCCATGCAGGCGTCGGGCGACTTCGACGTCGAGGTCGATCCCACCCGCGCGGGGATGGCGCTCGTCGCCGGGATCCAGGGCGGTGTCGCGATCATGCTGGCCACGGGGGATCTCGGTCATCTGGAGGCCGCGCTCGACACCGGCATCGCGCACCTCGCTCGCCGCGCCTGAGCGCGTTCCGCCCGATCGGAATCAGGGCGCGAAGTACGCCGTGACCGCTGGTGTCTCGCGCGCGCGAAGCCGGACGTTGGCCTCGAGCCGCTCGAGGTTCTGGCGGACAGAGTGCGCAGCCTCGGGCAGCGGGTGGTCGGCGAGGAATGCTTGGACCTCGTCGGCGACCCCGGGCTGCGAGAGGGCGGAGATCCCTTCGACGATGCGCGAGCGGGTGAGGCCGGGAATGGCGTCCAGGAACGCATCCCAGTGCTCCGTGGCCCGACGCCACACCGTGGGACCCGCGCGGCTCGACAGGAGGCGGGCGAACACCCAGGCCCGGTCCTGGGTCCGGATCGAACCGTCGAGGATCCGGTCGAGCGTGGCCGTGGCCAGGTCGACGTCGTCGGCGTCGGCGACCGCGCGCAGGAAGCGGGCCTGCTCGATCGGCGTCCGGGCACCGAGGTACGCGCTCCACAACCGGTCGTAGGCGACGCGGTCGGCGTCGTGGGCGAACACCGCGAGCGCGGCGGTGGCCACTTCGGGATCGACCTCGGCGCCGGCGAGGACCTCGTCGACGACCCGCGCGCACCGTTCGACGGTCGCCGGATCGCGACCGAGGACGCCGAGAGTGACGATCAGGTCGCCGCGCAGCTTGCGATCGAGGTCGGTCTCGGTGTCAGACGGATCCGGTCCCAGACGGTCGAGTTGCGGCGCGACGACGGAGCGGACGTACGCCTCGAACGCGGGACGGGCCGCGGGCACCAACGCGTGGTGCTCGATCATGCCGAGACCGCCGGTGATCACCGACCAGATCGCCTGCTCCGGCTCCGCCGCGAACTCGACGGCCAGGTCGAGGAAGGCAGATGCGTCGACCTCGCCGTTGCGCACGAGCGCGAGGGTGTCGGACACGAGCCAGTAGCGCTCGAGGTCGTCGAGCTCGTCGCGGTGTGCGAGCAGGTCGGCGAACAGGTCGTCGGCGTAGTGCGTCCGGTAGAAGCCGTGACCGCCGACGTTGGCGACGATCCAGTCGACGTCGCCGGCGTCGACGACCAGCTCGTCGGCGGTCAGCAGGACCTTCCGGGAGAACCGCTCGCCGGCTGCGGATCCCCGCAGTTCGATCGGCACCGGCCACGTTGTCGCATCGGAAGCGTCGGGGATCACCAGGTAGCGGCGTTGTGCGAGTCGTGCACCGCCCGCGACCCGGGTCACCTCGATCTGCGGGAAGCCCTTCTGGAAGATCCAATCGCGCATGATCTCGCTGATCGGCCAGTCCGAAGCCCCGTCGAGGCTTGCGAACAGATCCGCGGTCGCGGTGTTGGCGTACTCGTGGGCATGCAGGTAGTCGCGCACCCCGGCGCGGAACCTGTCCGTACCCGCGAACTCGTCGACCATGTGCAGGACCGCCGAACCCTTGCCGTAGGTGATGGCGTCGAACATCTGGTCGATCTCGTCCGGGGACGCGATCTCGAACTCGACCGGCCGGGTGCTGACCAGCTGGTCGATGTTCATCGCCCAGGGCACTTCGACGTTGGCGAAGGCGAGCCACCGCTTCCACTCCGGTCGATGGGCGTTCGTCGTCTTCATCTGCATGAGGTTGGCGAAGGCCTCGTTGAGCCAGATGCCCTCCCACCAGGCCATCGTCACCAGGTTGCCGAACCACTGGTGCGCGACCTCGTGCGCGATCACGTCGACCGAGGTCTGGAGCTCGCTCTGGCTGGCGTTCGCGCGGTCGATGACGAGGCTGGCGGCCCGGTAGACGATGAGCCCGACGTTCTCCATGGCACCGAACGCGAAGTCGGGGACGGCGATGTGGTCGAGCTTGTCGCCCGGGTAGGGGATCCCGAAGTAGTCCGACAGGAACTCGAAGCTGAAGATCGCGTTCTCCATCGCCACGTCGGTGCGGTGGAGGTTGCCTCG
>DASXXX010000068.1:0-2648 GCA_036502765.1 Acidimicrobiia bacterium
GCGATGCGCGCGCTGCTGCGCGCCGGACTCGAGGCCGGCGGCATGGGCTTCTCGTCGTCGTGGGCGCGCACGCACAACGACGCCGACGGCCACATGGTGCCGTCGCGCTTCGCGTCGCGCGAGGAGATCGTCGACCTCTGCTCCACGGTCGGCGAGTTCGAGGGCACGTCGCTCGAGTTCATCCCGATGGTCGGGCCGTTCGAGCCATGGGCGGTCGAGCTGATGACGGCGATGTCGGCCGCCGCGCAACGACCGCTGAACTGGAACGTCCTCGGGGTCAACGGGAAGAACATGGCCGACGTCGAGCAGAAGCTCGAAGCCGGCACCTACGCGCGAGAGCACGGCGGGCGCGTCGTGGCGCTCACGGTGCCGATGAGCTTCCCCGTCTACCTCTCGTTCCGCTCGGGCTTCATCCTCGACGCGATGCCGGGATGGGAAGACGCCATGGGCCTCCCGCTCGACGAGAAGCTGGCGCTGTTCGAGGACGACGCCGCGCTGGCGAAGCTCGACGAGCAGTCGCGCAGCGACAAGAACCCGATGCGCATGCTCGCCAACTGGAGCAACCTCAAGATCCACGACGTCGTCGCGCCCGAGAACGAGCAGTACCGCGGCCGGATGATCGGCGACATCGCCGAGGAAGAGGGCCGCAGTTCGTGGGAGGTGCTCGTCGCCGTCGCCCGGGCCGACGAGCTCAACACCAGCTTCGGCACCGTGCCCGCGCCCGAGACCGACGACGACTGGAAGGCACGCATCCAGGTGTGGCGCGACTCGCGCGCGCTGATCGGCGCGTCCGACGCCGGCGCGCACCTCGACCTGCTGGCCTCGTTCAACTACGCCACCGAGGTGCTCGGCAAGGCCGTGCGCCAGCGCAAGATGCTCCCGCTCGAGGAGGCGATCAACCTCATCACCGACACCCCGGCGCAGCTCTACGGCCTGCGCGATCGGGGCCGGATCGAGGAAGGGTGGAAGGCCGACGTCGTCGTGCTCGACCCCGAGACCATCGGCAGCCACGACGTCCGCATGCGCATGGACCTGCCCGGCGGCGCCGGTCGCCTCTACGCCGAGGCCGACGGCATCGACCACGTCCTCGTGAACGGCACGCCCATCGTCAGCGACGGTGCGCTCACCGACGCCCGCACCGGCACCCTGCTCCGCAGCGGCCGCGACACCCGGACCGCGCCCCTCTCCTGACGAACATCTCGGAGTTCGCCGTGCAAGAACCCCGTCAACTCCGAGATGTTCGGGCGCGGGTGGGGGACGTCGGCGTCAGCGCGTCGGTGATCCGCCGCGTCGCGAGCAGGAGCGCGTTGCCGGCGGCGAGCACCTCGGCGCCGGGCAGGGCGCGGGCGAAGCCGGTGAGGGAGAGCACCAGCGTGACGTGACCGGTGTGGTCGAACACCGGCGCGTTCACGACATTGACCGCGTACTCGCGGCGGGCATCGAGCTCGACGGCGAGGAACTCCTCATGGGTGGCGAGCTCGTCGGCGAGACGGTCGAGCGCGGCGCGCGCCGACGGGTCGTCGCCGAGCATGCCCGCGAGCTCGCGGACGCGGGCGACGGGCGTCGCCGCGATCTCCACTGCGAACCCACGGTCGTGCGTGGCCGCCAGCGCGTCGGCGTAGTGACCGCGCGTCTCGGCCGGGACGTGACCGAGCCAGTCGTCGCGCACCGCCTCGGATGCCCACGCCACGACGGCCGCGCCGAGCGGCGGCCGCAACGGGAAGGACGCGCCGACTCGGAACGCGTGCGCCGCGGCGCGCGGGTCAGCGACCTGGTCGAGCACGGTGACCGCGTCGTCGCCCACCCCGAGCGCGGCGCACGTGGCCGCGAACTCGCGGCTGAGGTCGACCAGCGCGGGCCGGGCGAAGTCGAGGGCGGGGAAGGACGCGCCGGCCTGACGACCCAACGCCACCATCGCCGGACCGAGCCGGTAGGTCTTGCTCGTGGGGTCGCGCAGCACCCAGCCGGCGGCCACGAGGCTGGTGAGGATGGCGTGACCGGTCGACTTGTTCACGCCCAGGCGCCGGGTGAGCTCGGCCAACGACAACGACGCGTCGGGTCGTTCGGCCAGGAGCGCGATGGTGGCGACGACCCGTTCGGTCGGCGGCGACGTCCTCGGCATGGCCAGCAGTGTGGCCTCGTCGTTCGAATATTGCAACCATTGTGCTGCACATTTGCGGCGTGCGATGATGGACGGACCGATCCGACGCACGCAATCCTGGGGGACCCATGCACGAGCTCGTGATCCGTGGTGGCACGTTGGTCGACGGCACCGGCGCCGACGCCCGTCCCGCCGACATCGCGATCGACGACGGCCGGATCACGGAGGTCACCGCACCCGGGCAGCTCGACGACGTGTCGGCAACCCGCACGGTCGACGCCGACGGGCTGCTCGTCACCCCCGGGTTCGTCGATCTCCACACCCACTACGACGGGCAGGTCACGTGGGACCCGCTGCTGACGCCGTCGTGCTGGCACGGCGTGACGACGGTGGTCATGGGCAACTGCGGCGTCGGCTTCGCGCCGGTGCGGCCGGGCCAGGAGGACTGGCTCATCCAGCTCATGGAGGGTGTCGAGGACATCCCGGGCACCGCGCTCAACGAGGGCATCACGTGGGGGTGGGAGACCTTCCCCGAGTACCTCGACGC
>DASXXX010000069.1:0-3175 GCA_036502765.1 Acidimicrobiia bacterium
GACGATGCTCTTCGCCGGGCGCACCGGCATCCGCACCGCGCTGCGCTTCAGCGACCTGCTCACCGCCATCCCCGACTCGACCGTCGCCTACCCCGACACCACGCTCGGTGCGCAGCTCGCGGCGTCGGTCCGCCTGCTGCG
Source organism: Acidimicrobiia bacterium (assembly GCA_036502765.1). Taxonomy (GTDB): domain Bacteria; phylum Actinomycetota; class Acidimicrobiia; order IMCC26256; family DASPTH01; genus DASUAS01. Next base: position 142 of record DASXXX010000069.1, read on the forward strand.
TGCCGGCGCAGGGATCCGCGTCATCCACATCCCGTTCAGCGGCGACTTCGACACCCACGAGGATCACCTCTCGCGCCACAACGAGCTCATGACCGAGCTCGACGGCGCGCTCGACGCGTTCCTCCAGGAGCTCACCGCGCTGAACCTCACGCAGAACGTGCTGCTCGCGACGACCAGCGAGTTCGGCCGCCGGGCCGATCAGAACTCGAACGGGCTCGACCACGGCACCGCGACCGTCGGGCTCATGGCCGGCGCCATCCACGCCGGCGTGTACGGCTCGCACCCCAACTGGACGACCCTCGACACCAACGAGAACCTGAAGTGCACGGTGACGATGGGCGAGTACTACGCCACCCTCGCGCAATGGATGGGCGTCGCCCCCGGCGACGTCCTCGCCGGCAACCCCACCCCGCTGGCCGGCATCACCCTCTGATTCACGAGGTTGCGTCGCTCGAGCGCGACATACGCGCTCAGGTGACGCAACCTCGGAGTTGGAGGGTGTCAGCGGTCTTCGAGGAGCTTGGCCACCGTGGCGGCGATGCCGGGGCCGTCGAGGCCGAGGTTGGCGAGCAGCGCGGCGGGCTTGCCGTGCGGGATGTAGGCCGATGGTGTGCCCAGCGCGACGACAGGCGGCGCGGCCGAACCCGTCTCCAACGCGCCGACCTGAGCCGCGAGCAACGCGCCCACACCGCCGTCGGCGATGCCGTCCTCGGCGGTGACGACGAGCGGGTGACGGCGCGCGTCGGCCAGCATCTTCGGGTCGGCGGGGATGGTGCGGATGTCCCACACCGTCGCGTGCACGTCGCGCGTGCCGAGCAGCTCGGCCGCTTCCTCCGCGGCCTCGACCATCTTCCCGAGGGCGAGGATGCACACGTCGTCGCCGGTGCGCACGCGGCGCGCGCTCCGACCGGTGCCGACCGCACCCGGCATCACGTGGCGCGCCACCGTCTTGGGCCAGCGCAACGCGACCGGGCCCGACGTGATGCGCAACGCCTCCTCGAGCATCACCGTCATCTCCTCGTACGACGACGGCGCGAACAGCGTGAGTCCCGGCACCTTGGTGAGGAGCGCGAGGTCGTAGAGCCCGTGGTGGCTCGGGCCGTCGTCGCCGGTGATGCCCGCGCGGTCGATGCAGAACACGACGGGCAGGCCGTGGAGGCCGACGTCGTAGACCATCTGGTCCCACGCCCGGCTGAGGAACGTGGAGTAGATGGCGACGACCGGGCGCAGCCCCCGCATCGCCATGCCCGCCGCGGCGGTGACCGCGTGCTGCTCGGCGATGCCGACGTCGAAGCAGCGGTCGGGGAAGCGCTCCGAGAACGGCAGCAGCCCGGTGGAGCCGGGCATGCCCGCGGTGATGGCGACGATCTCGGGCCGTTCCTGCGCGAGCGCGATGAGCGCGTCGCGGAACGCGGCGGTGTACGACGAGCCGTTCGCACCGACCGGCACGCCCGTCTCGGGGTCGAACGCGCCGATGTCGTGGAGGCGCTTCTCGTCGTCGGTCTCGGCGGGGAGGTACCCCTCACCCTTGTGCGTGAGCACGTGCACGACAACGGGACGGTCGCGGGTGGCGGCGTCGCGCAGCACCGGCTCGAGCGCAGCGACATCATGGCCGTCGACGGGGCCGACGTAGTCGAGCCCGAGGGCGGTGAAGAACGCAGCCGGATCGCCGGTCTCGCCACTCGCGTGCCCGGCAACGGTGAGGCGCGAGACGGTCGGTGCGTAGCAACGGCCGTTGTCGTTGAGCACGATCACCGCGCGCCGCCCGGTGGCGCCGAAGTTGTTCAGTGCCTCGTAGGCGAGCCCGCCGGTGAGGGCGCCGTCGCCGATCACGGCGACCACGGCGTTGTCGTCGCCGCCGTTCGTCAGGGTCGCGTCGCGCGCGACCGCGAGCCCGTACGCGTAGCTCACCGCGGTGGACGCGTGGCTGTTCTCCACGAGGTCGTGCTCGGACTCGGCCCGGGAGGGGTAGCCCGACATCCCGCCGCCCTGGCGGAGGCGCCCGAAGCCGTCGAGCCGGCCGGTGACCAGCTTGTGCACGTATGACTGGTGCCCGGTGTCCCAGACGATGGCGTCCCGCGGGGAGTCGAAGACCCGGTGGAGCGCCAGGGTGAGCTCCACCGCCCCGAGGTTCGACCCGAGGTGGCCGCCGCTCACCGAGACCGCCTCGATGAGGACCTCGCGGATCTCGGCCGCGAGCGCGCGCAATTCGGCGTCGTCCAGCCGGCGCAGCGCCTCGGGTCCGTCGATTGCTTCGAGCAAGGAATCCGCCAATTCCGTCCGCCCCCTCTCGGGGCAGGCCGTCCTAGCGGCTGATCGTACCGTGGTCGCCGCAGAAGGACCCTTCCGGTGGCTCGGCTGGCAGCCGCCGCCAGATAGATGTATGCTTACATTCATTCATGAGTGACCTGGCTCCCGCCCCGCTCGACGAGATCTCGTCGTTCATCACCTACGTGTCGCGCCTCGCCACCAGCGACGCGGTGCGCCGACGGGTGGCGGGCGCCGCCGAGCGACTCGTGACCCCGGCCGAGTCGGCCGCGCTGCGCGCGGTCGCCGACGCCGGTCCCGTCACCTTCAAGGGCCTCGCCGAGCACCTCGAGCTCGACCAGACCACCATCAGCCGCACCGCCAACCGGTTGCTCGAGGACGGCCTCGTCGCCCGCGAGACCGACCCCGACGACCGCCGCAAGGCGTGGCTCACCATCACCGCCGACGGCGACGACATGCTGCACCGCCTCCAGCACGTCGCCACCCAGTGGTACGAGATCGCGATCTCGGAGTGGACGACCGACGAGCAGCGCGCCCTCGGCGACGCGCTCGCCCGCTTCCGCGACGACCTGCAACGACTCGAGTTCGACGGCGCAGGACGCGCCGTCGGCCTCGTCCAGTCCGACGACCAGACCGGCAACCCCGGCAACCCCGCCAACCAGGAGGTGTGCGCATGAGCGCGCAGGACCACTACACGATCATCTCGGCCGACACCCACGCCGGCGCCAACCACGAGACGTACCGCGAGTACCTCGACCCGAAGTAC
>DASXXX010000070.1:0-1614 GCA_036502765.1 Acidimicrobiia bacterium
GCGCACCGGCGACGTGATCGCGCTCGCCGACATCCTCGACGAGGTCGATCCCGACGTCGCGCGCCTCACGTTCCTGCTGCAGGGCATCGACACCGGCCTCACGTTCGACCTCGACATCGTGACCGCGCAGTCGATGGAGAACCCCGTCTATTACGTGCAGTACGCACACGCGCGCATCGCGTCGATCGGTCGCAAGGCCGTCGCGGTGGGTGTCACGCGCCTCCCGGTGCTCGACACCTCGCTGGCGCCGCTCGTGCACGAACGTGAGCTCGAGCTCCTGCGTGCGCTCGCGGCGTATCCGGGGGTGCTCGCCGAGGCGGCCGCGGTACGCGCACCGCACCGCGTCACCACGTGGGTGCGCGACTTCGCCAAGGAGTTCCACGGTTTCTACCGCGACTGCCGGGTCATCTCCGACGACGCCGCGCTCACGCAGGCGCGGCTCTGGTTGGCGGAAGCGTGCCGCCTCGGTCTCGCCAGCGCGCTCGCGGTGCTCGGCGTGAACGCCCCCGACGAGATGACGCGGCTCGACGACGACGACGAGCCCGAGTCGTGAGCGATCCGCTCGATCTCCGATTGCTGCCGCGCACCGCGACCGTCGACTCGGCCGGTCGGCTGGCGATCGACGGCGTCGACCTCGACGCCCTGGCGCGCGAGCACGGCACACCTCTCTACGTGTACTCCGAGACCGAGCTGCGGGCCCGCGCGGCTGAGTACCGCGACGCGTTCGGACCCGATGCGGTGTCGTACGCGGGCAAGGCGTTCCTCTGTGGCGCGATGGCCCGCCTCGTCGCCGACGAGGGCCTGCACCTCGACGTCGCGACCGGCGGCGAGCTGCAGCTGGCGCTCCACGTCGGCTTCCCTGCCGCACGCATCGTGTTCCACGGCAACAACAAGTCCGATGCCGAGCTGCTGCTCGCACTGGAGCGCGGCGTCGGTCGCATCGTCGCCGACTCGTTCGACGAGCTCGATCGCATCGACGCACTCGTGTCGGCTCGCGCCACCGCGCCCGCACGCGTGCTCGTGCGGGTCACGCCCGGTGTCGAAGCGCACACCCACGAGTACATCGCCACCGGCGCCGACGACTCGAAGTTCGGCTTCACGGTGTCGAACGGCAGCGCGCGCGACGCCGCGCTGCGCGTGGTGAAGTCGGAGGCGATGCACTTCGCCGGCTTCCACTGTCACATCGGATCGCAGATCCTCGTGCTCGAGTCGTTCGCCCGCGCCGCCGCGGTGGTCGCGGGTCTCGCCGCCGACGTCGTGCGCGCCACCGACGTGCCCGTCCCCGAGATCAACCTCGGTGGCGGCCTCGGGATCCCGTACACCGCCGACGAGCTCGACGCGCCGACCATCGCCGAGTTCGGTCGCGAGACGCGTGCCAACTTCGCCGACGCGTGCGCGACGTTCGCGCTCGATCCCGTGCCCGCGCTCACGGTCGAGGCGGGCCGGTCGATCGCCGGACCCGCGGGGGTCACGCTCTACACCGTCGGCACCATCAAGCAGATCCCGGGCGTGCGCACCTACGTCGCCGTCGACGGCGGCATGAGCGACAACCCGCGCCCTGCCACCTACGGCGCGACCTACGAAGCCGCGCTCCCTGCTCGCGTCACCGCATCG
>DASXXX010000071.1:0-3320 GCA_036502765.1 Acidimicrobiia bacterium
TCGTGCCGCGTCGAGTCGCCGAGTGGCTGCAGGTGTGGGCGTTGCGCGACCAGGGCACCGAGCGCGACCGCGCGGCCGTGCGTTTCACCCGCAACCCCGCGTCGCTGCTGCGCGCGCTCGAGAAGCTCGACGCCGACACCAGTGAGATCGGGCGCGTCACTCGCGCCACCGCGCCCTTGTGGATCGAGTTCCCGGCGAAGGTCCTGGCCGGGTCGTCGACGCGCGCCACGCGCCGTCTGTCGGAGTCGCTGCTCCTCGACGAGCGCATCGCCGCGCTCCGCACCCTCGCGCACCTCGAGACCAATGATCCCGCCACTCCGGCCTGACGCGGTTCAGGTCGGGCGGAACACCAACTCCACCGGACCGCCATCGCCAGGATCGTCCGCCGCGTTCGTGAGGTCCCGGTCGAAGACCCGCTGCACCGAGTTCCCCGCCACGTCCTCGAGCTCCGGTCCGACGACCAGCCGGTGCTCCGCATCGGGCCACGGCGTGGTCGGCGCGAACGTCCAGGAGCGCTCCTCGCGCCCGACGTCGATCGAACCTCCGACCGTGCCGGCGGGACCCACGACTCGGAGACAACGCGCGACGAGTGCGTGGTCGAGCGGGCGGTCGAACGTGACCGTCAGCGGCTCCGTGGTACCGGCGGTTCCGGGTCGGAGCGCCCACGACGACGGCGTGACCCTCCGGCGCTCGTCCCCGATCACCTGCCAGGTTCGTGTCGCACCCGTGCGCAGCGGCCGGCCGGCGGCGTCGGGGAATTCTGCGTCGACGACCAGGGTCACCGACGCGCCTTCCCGCAACGGGTATCCGAGCTCGCGCTGCGGCACCAGACCTCGTTTGATGCGTGCGGGGTCGAGCAACACCGTGAGCCGCCGCCGGTCTGGATCCCACAACTCGTACTCCGTCGCCAACAGGGCACCGACGAGCGGCCAGCCCTCGGCGTCGGTCAGACGCACGCGGGTGGCTCCCGCCTCGCGCATCGGCGCCGAGAATTCCACGTAGCAACGCAGCAGGTTGCGGGGCACCGTGGTGCCCGTCGGGCGGATCGCGACGACCTCGGTCGTCGGTGGTGTCTGCGGACGCGCCGAGCACGTCACGGTGCCGACCATGGCCCCGTCGACTTCGACCTCGTAGTCCGTCCCGTCGAGGAACGGAAAGCGGGGCACGAAGCAGAGGTCGTCGCCGTCGGCGACGAGACGACCCGCGGTCGGAGGCCGCGCCCGCACGCCACGCGCCGACACAGGACGGACCGCGACCAGCGTCGCCGCCCGCGCGCCGCCCACGCGGAGGCACGGCGAGTCCTCGCACGTCGACCACGACACGCGGGTCACGCCGACGTCCCCGGCAGACACAGGGCGGTCGTCTAGAGCGATGACGTCTTCAGCGAGCGCAGGTGCTGACCGCCGGCGTCGTCGACCTGGAGGGCCAGGACGTGACTGCCGTCGAGGTTGTCGAGCTTGACGATGCCCCGCAGGTCTTCGACCTCCCGCGGGACGCCGACCGGCTCCTTCGGCTCGGTGAGCGCAGGTTGGTCGTCGATGTCGCGGGTGGCGATCTTGATCAACCCGTGCGAGCTGTTGGCCACCAGCACGTGCTCTTCGCCGCCGATGGTGCACGACACCATGTCGAGCGGCTGGTTCATCGCGCCGAGCTCGGCGACGGTGCGACCGACGACCTTCGTGTCGGGCTCGACGTCGTCGAGCGCGAAGTGCACGACCGGGGTGCACGTGTAACTGGCCAGGATGCTCCGTCCACCCTCGTAGGGCACGAACGTGCGAATCGGCGCAGCCGTCTCCCACTGCCCGTGCGACACGTGGAAGATCTCGAGGTTGTTGGCCTCGACCGCGCTCCCGAACGGGAGCGGGATGCGGCGCAGCTTCGACGCGAACTCCTCGTTCGAGAGTCCGGCCACGAGCAGTGCGTCACCGGCGACGGCGAGGTCGGTGACGGTCGCCATGCGGATGGGACGCTTCAGGATGCGGATCGTGCGATCGCCGAACGTGAGCTCCTCGCCACTGCCGTCGGTGGGAAGCGTGACGTCGCTGCGGTCGTCGTCTTCGTCGGGCGCGTCGTCGAGCTTCACCGACGCGTACGCGACGTCGGCGAGGTCGACCTCGTGCACGGACCCGTCGACGCCGTCGATGCGGAGCAGCACGGCGCGCGCGTCGTCGCCGTTGCCGCGGCGGACCGACAGGTACACCGCGTGCGTCGCCGGGTGCACGGCGAGATCGTGGATGGCCACGTCGCCCAGCGCGGCGCCGAGGTACGACGCCACCCGTTCGTCGACGTGTTCGAGATCGAAGGGCTCCGCAGCAGATGTCGCTCCCGCATCACCGAGCTCGATCGCATGGATGGTGGCCGACGCGTTCTCGGCCACGTAGAGCACTCCGTCCGGACCGAACGCGATCGGCCCCGCGGAGCGGAGCTCGACGGTCCCACGCTGCATCCCCAGGTCGCTCACGGCGACCCTCCTTCCTGCCGGTCGGCCCGGCACGAGCGCCATCCTACGAACTCCTGTGCGCCGCGCACCGAGGCGTCGCCTCTTGTCGTGACGAGGAGGAGAACTCTCCGGGTCAGGACGCCGAGTCAGCGAGGGCGAGCTGGCGCTGGAGGTCCTCGAGCACCGGGGACAGCGCGGCGCCGAGCGCGCCGGACATCCTCCCGTCGTCGAGTGACGATCGCAGTTCGCGCCGATCGGCGAAGATGATCACGACTTGCGCGCCGTCGGAACCGGCGACGAGTGCAGGATGGTCGACATCGGCTTCCTCCACGCGCACGTCGCCCTGGCTCATCGTGACGCCGGCGGCGTCGATCGATCCCGACACCGGCGCGATGATCGTCTCCGAACTGATCGAGCGCGCGGGGACCGCATCGGTACCGGCGGCGCAGTCGACGAACACGAGCACCGGCCCGCACGTCGGTTCGCCGGCGAGGCCGGCGGCCATGCGGACACCGGGCACGATCTCGTCCCACTGCTCGGAGGTGTCGAATCCGCCGTCGAGGTGCGCCCGAGTCGTGGGACCGAGCGTCGTGATGATCGCGGGTGCACCCGGGCACGGATCCTGCACGTCGATGCCCATGGCTCTCCCGGCGACTTCCTGCGCCGGCATCATCTGCTCGGCGAGCTCGGCCTTCACCGGTCGGATGGGGAAGCCACGCCGGTCGGCGAACATGATGATGCCGTAGCCGCCGTCGGGGCCCCAGGCGAAGTTGTCGCTCGCGTACGGCACCCCGCCGTCGTGGAACCGGAACTGACCCTGCTCGTAGGCGTCGCGGCCCATGTTGGTGGTGCCCCGCACCGAGATGCGCCAGTTGTCGCT
>DASXXX010000072.1:0-51039 GCA_036502765.1 Acidimicrobiia bacterium
CTACCTCTACTTCGCCCAGAAGGCCGACGTCGAGGGCTACCCCGACGTCGCCGCGCTGTTCCGCTCGGTGGCGGAGGGTGAGACCGGTCACGCGTTCGGTCACTTCGACTTCCTCGCCGAGGTCGGCGACCCGGTGACCGGTGTCGCCGTCGGTGCGACCTCCGACAACCTCAACTCGGCCATCGAGGGCGAGACCTACGAGTACACCGAGATGTACCCGGGGTTCGCCAAGACGGCCCGCGACGAGGGCTTCGAGGAGATCGCCGAATGGCTCGAGACGCTCGCGCGCGCCGAGAAGAGCCACGCCGGCCGCTTCGGCCAGGGCCTCGAGACCCTCGACGCCTGATCACCCTGCAGTTCGTGATGTGTGCGACCCCGGGGTTCGTCCCCGGGGTCGTGCGCGCACGGGCGGTTGCCACGAGAGAGGAGCGTCCGTGAGGAAGCTCACCGTCGACGACATCGTCGACCACCGCGCCTACGAGCGCGAGCGCGAAGAGTTCCGCGCCGAGATCATCGCGATGAAGAAGCGCCGTCGCATCGCCCTCGGCGACCTCATCACGATCGTGTTCGAGAACACCGACACCATGCGCTTCCAGGTGCAGGAGATGGCGCGCGCCGAGCGCATGCTCACCGACGACGCCATCGCCGGCGAGGTCGCCACCTACAACGAGCTCGTTCCGGACCCGGGCGAGCTCTCGTGCACGTTCTTCATCGAGCTCACCACCGACGAGTTGCTGCGTGAGTGGTTGCCGAAGCTGCGCGACGTCGAGTTCCACGTGCGCTTCGACCTCGGCCCGAGTGATGCGAGCGACGTGTCGCGCGTCGTCGGCATCCCGCGCGACGAGGAACGACTGACGCGCGACGACATCACGTCGACCGTCCACTACCTCCACTTCCCGTTCGACGCCGAGCAGCGCGAGCTCCTCGCCGCCGGTCCGGCGCGAGTCGTGATCGACCACCCGGAGTACCGCGTCTCGGTGGAGCTCACCGACGCGCAGCGAGCCGAGCTCGCCGGCGACTTCGCCGACTGATGCCGGTCCAGATCAAGGTCCAGCGGCTCGATCCCGAGCTGCCGCTCCCGCGCCAGCAGCACACCGACGACGCCGGCTACGACCTCCACGCGCGCGAGCGGGTCGAGCTCGCGCCGGGCGGGGGACGGGCTCTTGTCCCCACCGGGCTCGCGGTCGCGATCCCGCCGGGCTACGCCGGTTTCGTCCTGCCGCGCTCGGGGCTGGCGCTCAAGCACGGCATCACGTGCCTCAACACGCCCGGCCTCATCGATCCTCAGTACCGCGGCGAGCTCAAGGTGCTGCTGGTCAACACCGACCCGTCGGCGCCGTTCGTCGTCGAGCGGGGCGACCGCATCGCGCAGCTCGTGATCCAGCACGTCGAAGTGGTCGACTGGAAGGAAGTCGACGCGCTCGACACCACCCAGCGCGACACGTTCGGCTTCGGCTCTACGGGAGTGTGACCACATGACACGGAAGTTCCGCTTCGGCGTGCAGGCGTCGGCCGCGCGCACGGGTACCGAGTGGGCCGAGCAGGCCCGCAAGGTCGAGGACCTCGGCTACTCCACGCTGTTCATGCCCGACCACTTCGTCGACGCGCCGTTCGCGCCGATGGTCGCGCTGTCGTTCGCGGCGGCCGCGACCACCACGTTGCGCATCGGCATGCTGGTGCTTGGCAACGACTACAAGCACCCGGCAGTCGTCGCCAAGGAAGCCGCGACGCTCGACGTGTTGTCCGACGGCCGGCTCGAGTTCGGGCTCGGCGCCGGCTGGATGACAGCCGACTACGAGGCGCTCGGGATGGCGTACGACGCTCCCGGGATCCGCATCGAACGTCTCGACGAAGCGCTGCAGGTCGTGAAGGGCGCGTGGGGCAACGGGCCGTTCGACTTCGCCGGTGACCACTACGCGATCACCGGGTACGACGCGCAGCCGAAGCCGGTGCAGCAGCCACGGCCGCCGATCCTCGTGGGCGGCGGAGGCCGGAAGGTGCTGCACCTCGCAGGACGAGAAGCCGACATCGTGGGGATCAACCCCATCCTCCACGCCGGTGTGATCGGCGCCGAGGCGGCACGCGACACCCTCGGCAACTCGACCGCGCGCAAGGTCGAGTGGATCCGCGAAGGCGCGGGGGAGCGGTTCGACGACCTCGAGTTGCAGATCCGGTACTTCGTGGCCGCGGTCACCGACGACGCCCGCGGCCTGGCCGAGGCCTTGGCGCCCGGGTTCGGCGTGTCACCTGACGAAGCGCTCGGTTCTGGCGCCGTCCTCGCCGGCTCGGTCGACGAGGTGTGCGACACCCTCGTGGCTCGCCGCGAGGAGTGGGGCGTGTCCTACCTGGTCTTCGGTGACGACCAGTACGAGCAGTTCGCTCCCGTCGTCGCCCGCCTCGCCGGGACCTGAGCCTGCGGGCCTCGCGCGCTATCCTCGTCACCCACGCGGACGTGGCTCAGTTGGTAGAGCACAACCTTGCCAAGGTTGGGGTCGCGGGTTCGAATCCCGTCGTCCGCTCCACAAAAGTGCAGGTCAGCGGCCCGGACGGGCCGCTGATTCGCGTTCGGGTCCGGGCCCACGCCTGTCGTCTTCGCGAGGCGCACTGGCTCCGCAACCTTGGTGGCGATCGCATGGCGTCTCCTCGCTCCAGTGCATCGAGGTGATCGCGACTCGCCGGGGGTGATTGCTACACGTAGTGGTGACGACTAGGTCAAGCCCATTCCGCGCAACAAGCGAGCAGCCGGTCGCAGTCCTTGGGTGGGAGCACCGTCAGGCGTGTTGCGCGGTGCAGACTGGCGCCCTGTGGAAGGTCCTGCCCGCCGGCCCGGCATCCTGCGTCGACTCGTCGACCCGATGAGCTATCTGGGAGCTCATGTCGGCGATGTCGTTCCTCGGCTCCAGCGTCTCGCCGACGAAGGGGAGTCGACGCTCGGCGTCGCGACGGCGATCCTGCTCGCCATCGCGCTCCAGTACTCCTTGCCGAATCGGGTGTCGCACTACCAGCGGTGGGTCTTCCCGAGCGTGGCGCTCGTGCTCGTCTCGCTGATCGTGCTCGGTCACCGGGGACGGATCAATGAGCGGAGCACATTGCTGCGGTCGCTGACGCTGTTCCTGGTGGCGCTCATGGCCGTCGCGAACGGCATCTCGGCGGGCCGTCTCGTGCGGGACCTGGTTGCTGGCGAGGGGATCCACCAGCCGGCGACGCTGCTCTTCGCAGGCGCTGCGATCTGGCTCACCAACGTGATCGTGTTCGCACTCGTGTACTGGCTGTTCGACGGCGGGGGCCCCGTCGCGCGCTTCGAGCTGAAAGAGCGCGCACCACGCTCTTTCCTGTTTCCCCAACACCAGATGGATCCGGGTGAACCTGAGCGCATGCACTGGGCGCCGGTCTTCTTCGACTACTTCTACACGTCATTCACGAACGCCACCGCGTTCAGCCCGACCGACGTCATGCCACTCACCCGGTGGGCGAAGTTCGCGATGATGCTCGAGTCCGCTCTCTCGCTCGTGCTCGCGATCCTCGTCGTCGCTCGAGCAGTGAACATCCTGTAGGCCGTTCAACAACGACGTGCTGGGGTTCTCGACCTACGCGCGACTCGACGCACCTACGCCGCGAGGACCACGAGACGTCGCTGACGTTGTCGCGCGAGCGACTCCTCCACCTCGACGACGGTCGGGCCGAGCGGGACATGATCGAGGAGCTCGAGGAGCAACTCGTCGCTGACGAGTTCGGGCGTGAGGTCGCGTAGGCGCGCCGCGAACTCGTGCTCCAAGGTGCCGCTACCGGTGCCGACGGCCACGAAGCAGTACTCGCCGTCCGCGAGGTCGGCCAACGCGCCGTCCCCGAAGCACACTGCGGTGTCGCCGTCCCATGCCACCCGTACCACTCGACCTCGGAGTTCGGACGGCCGGCGCACCCAGACGACGCTGTGCGCGCGGTCGATCGCGGACGGCGGCACTTCAACCTCCGAGACTGTCGTCGGCGGTCGCTGGGTTCACACGCCGCAGCGCGCTGATCGTCATCACGAGGCCGCGCGTCGCGTCGAAGTCCCACGACTTCTGGTGGAGGCGATCGGCGAACACGTCGTGCAGCTCGAGGAGACGACGGCGGTTCCCTGCGCGAGTGGCGAGGTGACAAGACGCCGACGGCCGATCGGGATCGGATGAACACTGCACCGCGAACTCGACGAGGCCGGCGACGTCGGCGAGGACATCAGGGTCGTGGGCTCGCGCGAGCATCACGAGGGTCATCGTTCTCCGCTCGCCTCCGTCATGCGCTGAACGCAGCGGCGCTGCGTTGCAGCGCGATGATCAACGAAACGGCATCGGGCCTGCCGTCGTAGCGGACACCGCCGACGAAGAACGTCGGTGTTCCGTTCACGCCGCTCCGCGCCCCGCTCGCCATGTCCTCGCGGATGCGGTCGAGGTACCGGTTCGCGGAGAGGTCGGCGATGAAGCGGCGGGCGTCGAGCCCGATCTGAACCGCGATGCGGACCAAGTTCTCGTCCGCGAAACCCGTCGAGCTCTCGAAGAGCCGGTCGTGCATGAGCCAGAACTGTCCCTGCGCGCCAGCGGCTTCGGCCGCCTGCGCAGCGCGGACCGCGTGCGGATGTGCATTGACGATGGGGAATTGTCGATACGCGAAGCACAGCTGTCCGCTCAACCGGTGCTCGACCTCCTGGACGACCGGGTGGGCGGCGCGACAGAACGGGCACTCGTAGTCTCCGTACTCGACGAGTGTGAACCGAGCGCCGAGGTCGCCCCGAACGTGATCGCGGTCGGTCACGGGAACCGTCAGTCGGTGGACAGGTGTGGCGAGCGTCATGATCCCTCCGGTGCTTCCTGACGAGGAAGGTGCGCTGCGACGCTCATCCGCTCGCGGTTGGCGGTCTGTCGCCGAACGTCACGTCACGCTGTGGGCCGTCATGTCGTCCAAGGCGCGGAGGATCCCGTCCGCGCCCGGGTTCTCTTCGGGCGGCACCACCTCGTGCCACTCGATCCGCCCCTCGGGGTCGAGCACGAAGAGCGCCCGCTCGCTGAAGCCGTCCTCACTGCGATAAGCGTCGTACATTCGTGAGACCGCCCCCTTCGGCTCGAAGTCGGACACGAGCGGGAACGTGAGCCCACGCGCCTCTGCGAACGCCCGGTGGCACCAGGTGCCGTCCACGGAGACGGCCGCGAGCGCCGCCGTGTAGGCGTCGAACTCATGGAGGATGGCCTGATCCAGCGAGAGCTGGTCGCTGCACACCGGGCTCCAGTCGGCCGGGTAGAACGCCAACACGACCGGACGGCCCCGGAGGTCGGCCAAGTGGAAGACACTGTCGGGTCCCGACGGCAACGTGAAGTCGGGCGCCTCCTTCCCGCTCACTTCCCGCTCATTGGATCTCGACATGATGCTTGTCGGCGGCGCGCTTCGAAACGTGGACCGTCAGGACGCCGTCGTGCAGTCGCGCATCGACCGAGTCATCGACCACATCGGCGGGCAGCACCACCTCGTAACGGAACGAGCCCATGCTGCGGACCTTGCGCCGGAGCACTCCGGTCCGTTCCTTCTCCTTGCGCTCCCCGGTGATGGTGAGGCGGCGACCCGAGAGCGAGACGTCGACATCCTTCTTGCTGATGCCGGGCAGCTCGACCTCGATGACGAAGGCGTCATCGGTCTCCTCGATGTCGGCCGCCGGAACGAACGCACCGTCGAGCACCGGGGGTACGTCGCCGAAACCCTCGAGGAATCGACTCATGAGGTTGCTGAGGCTCTGGAGGTCCGATGCCGGATCCCAGCGCGTCATCGGCTCGGCGCCCTGGCGTCGTACGACCTGGGTCATTGCGCGCTCCTCTCCTCTGACGAACGTGTGCGAACAGCCTGTGCTCGACGCCGCACCACTGCATCCCGTGATCGCGTGGTCTCCGCCGGCTCGACGCGTCGACGCCCTGCGCGGCCGCTCTTCAGGCTCCCGGTGGTGCGTCCGCGTTCGACGGGCCGGGAGACCACGCGGTGCGGACGCCCTTCCCCAGGAGGAACCCGCCGCTCTCAGCGTCAGACGCTGCGGAGCGCACGCAACATCGACCACGCCCTGGTGGCGAGCTGAAGGTTGAACAGCGTGTCCGGGTCGCTCAAGTCGTGCCGCGAGATCTCGCGGATTCGCTTCAGCCGGTACTTCAGCGTGTTGCGGTGAGTCCCCGCCGCCTTGGCTGAGTCGTTGTAGTTCCCACCCGCGGCGAGATACCGGTCAAGGGTGAACACGAGCTGGGAGCGCTTGGCCGCGTCGTACTCCAGGAGAGCACCCAACCAATGCTGTACGAATTCCTCGAGCAGCTCGAAGGTGGTGAGGTCCCCGAACAGCCGGTACACGCCCAGGTCTTCGAAGACCGTCGTCTGGCTCTCGGCACTGGCTGCCTCCTGGATGCGCAGGGCGAGCTGGGCCTGCCGGAAGGAACCAGGAAACTCGTCGACTCGGGTGCAGATGTCGCCGACGCCGACCCGGCAGCGGTTACTGCCGATCTCGCGCTGCACCGCGGCGCCAAATCGCGCCCAGTGGCCCGCGGTGCCGCTTTCGGCGACCGCGAGGACCACGATCGTCCTTGCCCGTGCTACGACGAGGGTGCCGGTGCCGGTGTCGCGCGCCGCCCGCCGCACCGCATGGAACAGCGCTTCGTCTTCGGGCAGGCCCTGGTCGTACGACACCACAATGACGCGGTGGGCGCGGTGCAGGTCGTAGCCGAGCGCCTGGGCGCGGTCGAGCGCCCGTTCCTCGTTCACGCCGGCGAGGAGCTCGTCGACCAGGTCGTGTCGCAGGCGCCAGTCGCTCTCGGCGGTGCTCTGCGCGCGTGCGAGCTCCATCGCCAGCACCGTCGCGCTGTATTGGAGCGCGACGCGATCCTGGGGTCCGGCGGCCCCCTCGTCGCGGAGCACGAGCGCTCCATGAGCGTCGCCGGCTACGGCGGTCGCCAGCAGGCCATCGCCCTCCCGCAACGGTTGGCCCTCGAGCTCGGCGCGCCGCAACAGCTCGGCACGGCGCGCTGGTGGCTCCTTCGGGTACGTCTCCGGCCGGTTCGGCCCAGCCCAGGCGCGGAGGTTGCCGTACGCGTCCTCGACCGCGACCGGGAAACTGGTGAGCTCGTGCAGCGCGTTGGCGATGCCCTGTTGGCCCTCACCTTCGAACACGACGCGCGACAGGCGGTCGTGGATGGCAGTGGAGCGCTCGAGTGCGATCAGGGACTCAGCCAGCGCCGCGTCGGCCAATCGGAGCTGAGCGGCGGTCGCGCGTTCGCGTGCGTGGCTTCGCGTGTTCGCGAGTGCAATCCCAGTTTCCTGTGCGAGCACCCGGAGGAGAAACTGTTCGCCTTCGGTCAGCTCGGCGTCCGCGGCTACGGCAAGGAAGCCGAGCTGACCCTCCACCGTGCGCAGCGGGAAGGCCCAGCTCCACGCCTCACCTTGGATCGTTATCGCGCCGCCGGCTTCCGTGAGTACCGCGAACTGAGCTTCGACGTCGCTTCGCACCTGAAGACCCGTGCACGACCCACTCACCTCGTGCCAGCCACTGTCCCACAGGAACGCACCATCGATCCGGCACTCGCCGAACGAGGCGACCGATTTCGTCGCGAGGCGCAGGATCTCGGATTCGTCGCTCTGCTCGATCATGAGCATCGCCAGCACGAGAAGGTTCTGCAGACGCGACATTTCCTCGCGCGTGCCAGGGTCCGGATCCGACGCAGTCACGGGAGGGCCCGCAACCGGTTCGAAACAGCAGGTCGTGGAACTCGCGCGGCGATGCGCGGAGGTGGCTGTCGCACCAGGTCAAGGCCGCGAAGACGGAATGGTGCCGAGACGGACAACGGTGGGCCTCCCGCTTGTCGGTGACGACCCCTCCCAAAAGCCCCCGCGCCATCGTAGGTGCCGGGATCACGCAACGCCTCATGATCCCACGAGGACCAAAGAAATGGGTCCACCTCGTTCGCGCGTGGTCTTGCTCAATTCAGGTGGACGCGACTTCGACGGACGCGGTGTGCCTCCCGCGCGTCACGCTCTCGATTTGGTCCCGTCGGGCCGTAGTCCGCGAGGTCCCCCGCGGCGCACGCTGACGGCGTGGCTCACTCGCTCACGCTGCTCGACGCGCGGACGCCCGAAGAGCTCGACACCGTTGCCGACGTCGCCCGTTCCCTTTCTCCCGGCCCGATGCCCGTCGCGGGCCCCGCCGGCTTGACCGTCGCCGCGCTCATCGCCTGGCAGGACGGTCGTGCGAACCAGGGGCCGGCGCTCCTCGAGCGAGCGATCGCGTTGGCCGACCGAACGGCGCGCGGCGCGGGGCGTGCATTCCCGCGGCTCGCGCTGGCGGCGATGCTCACCGGCCTCGGCCGCCTCGATGAGGCCGACCGCCTCCTCGACTCGTGCCAGCTCTTCGTGGCCGAGGAACCGGACAGGCGCTGGCGTGCCACTCCCACGATCTTCCGCTCTCGCGTGCAACTCTTGGGCGGACACATCGACGACGCGGTAGCCAGCGCCCGCGCCGGCATCGATCACGCGCAACGTGGCGCGTGCGAGTTCGTCCCCCTCGCGTGGCTGACCATTGCGGCAGCCGCATTGGACCACGACGATCTCGCCGGTGCCGCGGCGGCGGTGGCGCGGTACCGGGATGCCCCCCCTCCACCGCGAGCGGGCGTCGGCTGGGCCACGTACGCGTGGGTGCACGCCCGCATCGTGGGCGCACGCGATGGGGCCCACGCCGCGTTTGAGTCGCTCCGTGTGATCTACGACGACATGGACGCCCACCAACAGCTCCTGCTCGAGGTGCCGGCCGCAGCCGGCGACCTCATTCGTCTGGCCCTGAGCGAGGGAGACGCGACGCGCGCCCGCGCGGTCGCCACCCGCGCCGCACGCCTGGCAGACGCGAACCCCGATGTCAGATCACTTGCGGCTGCGGTGGCACACGCCCGCGGCATCCTCCTGGGCGACGTCGATCTGCTGGAGGTCGCGGTCACACGTCATCCGCACCCGTGGGCACGGGCGAGCGCGGCTGAGGACGCGGGCGCAGTCCTCCTCGACCGCCGAGCCGCCCGAGCATCGCATGGCTTCCTGGACCGTGCGCTCGACGAGTACGAGCGAGCGGGTGCCGTCCGTGACGCGGCACGCGTTCGTGCCCGCTTGCGGGACATCGGCGTCCGCCGTCAGCACGGACGGCGACAGCGACGCTCGATCGAAGGCTGGGACAGCCTCACCGACGCCGAGCGTCGTGTCGCCGAGGTCGTGGCGGAGGGACTCACCAACCGGCGGCCGGCGGGCGGCTGTTCGTGTCGTGTCACACGGTCGACTTCCACCTCCGCCAGATCTTCCGCAAGTTGGGGATCACGTCACGGGTGAAGCTCGCGAGCTTCGTGCAGGGGCGGTTGGCCGACCCACGTGATCGCGGGATGTGAAGGAAGCGCTCAGGCGCGACGCTGCCGACGTACGGCGCTTGATCGGCGAGGGAGTTCCCATGACCGCACCGGACCATCCGACCACGCCGACCACGCTGCTGGGCATTTCGCACCCGAGCCCGGATCTCGTCCGAACTCCGGACCTCGCGCGGATCGCGGCAGAGACCGTCCTGGATGAAGCGCGTCATGACGCTCAAGAGGCATCCGAGCCGCGCGGCCCCCACCAGCCGATCGGCAACCTCTTCCTGCCGGTGGAGCGCGCCACTGATGAGTTCCAGCAGTTGTTCGGGCGCCGGCCCAGCATCTATGAGGTGGCAGCAGGCGTCGCCTCGCGTCCTGACCTGGTGGAACCGGTGCATCCGGCCGCGCTCCGCTGGCGGCGGCCGACCGTCCCCGGGGTGGCCGACAGCTGGTTCCTCACCGAGTCGGCCGGCGATCGCCCGCGCTTGGAGCTCGAACGCGCGGCGGTCGCCGGCGCGCTCCTCGAATGCCTGGAGGACTGGGAGGAGCAGGTGATGCGATCACGAGTCGAACCGCACATGACACAGCTCGAGATCACGCACGCCCTCGCATTCAGCCAGCTGCGCGCCTGTCTCGCGCTCATGCAGGGGCTCGAGCGGCTCGACGCCGCACCCACGGCCCGAACCGAATGATCCACGAGTGAGTTGATCTACGACCGACGACCCAGAGGAGCGGACGATGGCAAAGGCAGTCGGCATCGACCTCGGAACGACCAACTCCGTCATCGCTGCGGTGGAAGCGGGTCAGCCGACGGTCGTTCCGAACTCGGAGGGCTCGCGCACGACACCGTCGGTGGTCGCGTTCACCGACGACGGTGAAAGGCTCGTCGGCCAGCTGGCCCGGCGCCAGGCCATCCTGAACCCGAAGGGCACCATCTCTTCGGCGAAGCGGTTCGTCGGACGCCGCTATGACGAGGTGAAGAGCGAGATCAACGCGGTCTCGTACGACGTCGCCGCGGCGACCGACGGCATGGCGCGCTTCAAGGTGCGCGACAAGCTCTACGCGCCGGAGGAGATCGCGGCAATGGTCCTGCGCAAGCTTGTCGACGACGCGGGCAAGTTCCTCGGTGAGAAGGTGACCGAAGCGGTCATCACCGTCCCGGCGTACTTCAATGACGCGCAACGCCAGGCGACGAAGGACGCCGGCACGATCGCCGGCCTCGAGGTGCTGCGCATCATCAATGAGCCCACGGCCGCGGCGTTGGCCTACGGGCTCGAGCGCAATCAGAACGAGACGGTGCTGGTCTTCGACCTCGGCGGCGGCACGTTCGACGTCAGCATCCTCGACGTGGGCGAGGGCGTGGTCGAGGTCCGGGCGACCTCGGGCGACACGCACCTCGGCGGCGACGACTTCGATCGGCGGATCGTCGACGCGCTCGCCGACGAGTTCCAGCGCGACAACGGCATCGACCTCCGCACGGACCCCCAGGCGTTGCAGCGGCTGTTCGAGGCGGCCGAGCGGGCCAAGATCGAGTTGTCGTCGGTGACGCAGACGACCATCAGCCTGCCCTTCATCACCGCCGATGCCAACGGCCCGAAGCACCTGAACACGACGTTGATGCGTTCCACCTTCGAGCAGATCAGCTCCGACCTCATCGAGCGCACGAGGCGCCCGGTCGAGCAGGCGCTCGCCGATGCCAAGCTGTCGGCGAACGACATCGACGAGGTGATCCTGGTCGGCGGTTCCACTCGCATCCCTGCGGTCCAGGGTCTTGTTCGGAAGCTCACTGGCGGCAAGGAACCGAACATGACGGTGAACCCCGACGAGGTGGTCGCCATCGGGGCCGCGATCCAGGCCGGAGTGCTGAAGGGCGAGGTGAAGGATGTCCTGCTCCTCGACGTCACCCCGCTGTCGCTCGGGGTGGAGACCCTCGGCGGGGTGAGCACCAAGGTGATCGAGCGCAACACCACGATCCCTGCGCGTCGCACCGAGACCTTCTCGACCGCCGAGGACAACCAGTCCGCGGTCGACATCGTGGTGCTGCAAGGCGAGCGCGAGCGGGCGGCCGACAACCGGACGCTCGGTCGCTTCCGATTGGAGAACATCCGGCCCGCGCCGCGCGGCACCCCGCAGATCGAGGTGACCTACGACATCGATGCCAACGGCATCCTCAACGTGTCTGCGCGCGACAAGGACACGGGCGCCGGGCAGCGGATCACGATCAGCGAGTCGTCCAACCTCGACCAGGCCGAGGTCGAGCGGATGGTGGCCGACGCCGAGCAGCACCGCGCCGAGGACGCGCAGCTCCGCGAGCTGGTCGACAACCGCAACGAGCTCGACGCGCTCGCCCATCAGGTGGAGCGGCGCCTCAACGAGCTCGGCGATGCGGTCCCGTCGCACGAACGTGCCCGCGCCGAGATGCTCGTCACGGATGCGCGGGAGGCCGTCAACCAGGAGGCGTCGCTCGACCGCATCCGCACCCTCATCGGCGAGCTCCAGGGCATCTACCAGGGGCTCGGAGCGACCCGCGGCGGTGAAGGTGACGGTGGTGCGTCATCGGGCGACGGCGCAGCGGACGACGACGTCATCGACGCCGAGTTCACCGCCCACTGAGACCGTGGCGACCGATCGGCTTGGTGGCCCGGCGGCTCCCCCTCCCGGCACCGCCGAGGAGGGGGGCCCCACTTCACGCGAGGGCGACGACCACGCCGGTCACGGTCAGGGCAACGGCGACCGAGTCGCCGAGCTCGAGCACCTCGCCGAGATCTTCGAGGACCAGGCGCGGCGCGCGATGGCCGACCTCGACAATTCGCACAAGCGTCACGCCCGCGACCTCGAGCAGGCGCGGGCCGACGAACGCGCGAACGTGGCGAAGCAGTTCCTCCCCCTCGTCGACCACCTCGAGCTGGCGCTCGGCCATGCTGATGTGAAACCGAGCGTCATCGTCGAGGGCGTGAACCATGTTCTCGCCGAAGCGATCGAGGTGCTCCGCCGCCTCGGCTTCCCGCGCATCGATCAAGTCGGGGAGCCGTTCGATCCCGCGAGGCACGAAGCGGTCGGCGCGATCCACGTCGACGACGCCGAGCCGGGGACCGTCGTGAACGTCGTTCGCCCGGGCTACGGCGAGGGCAACCGCCAACTCCGGCCGGCCTCGGTGGTGGTGTCGACGGGGCGGCAGTAGTGGCTACCACCACCCGCGACTTCTACGAGGACCTCGGCGTCTCACGCAACGCAACCCCGGATGAGATCCAGCGCGCCTACCGCAAGCTTGCGCGCCGGTTCCACCCCGACGTGAACAAGGACCCAGGCGCAGAGGAACGATTCAAGGACATCTCCGAGGCCTATGACGTGCTGTCCGACCCGGAGACGCGGGCCAAGTACGACCGCTTCGGGCCGCAATTCCGCCAGGTGCCCGACGACGTCGATCCCGATCTGTGGGCCGCTGCGCAAGGCGGCGGCGGGCGCGGGGCCGGGCGAGCGCGCCGGTCGGGCGGTGCCGGAGCACCCGGCTTCGAGGGCTGGAGGACGGTCTCGGGCGACGAGGTCTTCGGCGGGGACGTCGCCTTCGACGATCTTCTCGGCGGGATGTTCGGCCGGCGCCGTCGCGGTCCGGTGCGTGGCGCCGATCAAGAAGTGGAGATCGTGCTCTCGCTCGAGGACGCGTACGCGGGTGGGCGCCGTCGCATCACGCTGCCCGGGCCTGACGGGCCCCGTGGCTATGACGTCAACATCCCGGCGGGGGTGACGCCTGGGCAACGCATCCGCCTGGCCGGCCAGGGTGCCCAAGGCGAAGCCGGCGCCGGGGACCTCTACCTCGTCGTGTCCATCGCGCCCCATCCGCGCTTCCGCCTCGACGGTCGCGACGTCACCGTCGACCTTCCCATCACGCCATGGGAGGGTGCCCTCGGTGCACCGGTCCCGGTCGAGACGCCCGGCGGTGAGGCGAAGGTGACGGTGCCCGCGGGTTCGTCGTCGGGACGACGACTGCGGCTGCACGGCAAGGGCCTGCCCAACCCCAAGGGCAAGCCCGGGGACCTCTACGCGGAGGTGAAGATCATGGTGCCCCGCAAACCGCACGACCGAGAGCGCGAGCTGTTCGAGGAGCTCGCGCGGGCGTCGGACTTCGACCCCCGGAAGCAGCGATGACCACGACGACGCGAGCTGTCGTCTTCGCGCCGGCGCGCCCGTCGAGCCTGAGCCTCGACGCGTTCGCGCGCGCGAGTGGTCTACATCCCGAGCTCGTGGTCCGGTTCGTGAACCTCGGACTGCTGGACGCGACGACCGACGTACGCGGGCAGCTGCGATTCGCGCCCGGCGAGGTCCGCCGCGCCGAACGCATCGAACGCCTCCACGGCGGATTGCAGGTGAACTACGCGGCCCTCGGCCTCGTCCTCGATCTGCTCGACCGCATCGACGTGCTCGAGGCGGCGCTGCGCCACCGTCCCGGTCCCGAGAGAGGAACGACGCGCTCATGGACATGAACAAGCTCACCCAGAAGTCCCAGGAGGCCCTGCACGACGCCCAGACCAAGGCATTGCGATTCGGCCACACGGAGGTCGACGGCGAGCACCTGTTGCTGGCACTCCTCGACCAGCCGGAGGGGCTCGTGCCCCGGCTGCTCGAACGGGTGGGTGCCGATCCGAGCACCGTGCGGCGCGACCTCGAAGCGGAGCTGGGTCGGCGACCGCGCGTCACCGGGCCGGGTGCGGCACCAGGACAGGTCCTCGTGACCCAGCGACTTTCACGGCTGCTCGACTCGGCTGAGGCGGAGGCGAAGCGCCTGAAGGACGAGTACGTCTCCGTCGAGCACTTGGCCCTCGCGCTGCTCGAGGAAGGTTCGTCGACCGCGGCCGGGCGTGTCGTCGACACGGCCGGGGTGAGCCGCGACAAGTTCCTCGCCGTCCTCGCCGAGCTGCGCGGCAACCAGCGGGTCACCTCGGCCAACCCGGAGGTCGCGTACGAGGCGCTCGAGAAGTACGGCATCGATCTCGTCGAACGGGCGCGCACCGGTGCGCTGGATCCGGTCATCGGACGCGACTCGGAGATCAGGCGCGTGATCCAGATCCTCTCCCGGAAGACCAAGAACAACCCGGTCCTGATCGGTGATCCCGGTGTCGGCAAGACCGCGATCGTCGAGGGCCTGGCGCAACGGATCGTCCGTGGTGACGTCCCGGAGGGATTGAAGGACAAGACGATCTTCGCACTCGACATGGGGTCACTGGTCGCCGGCGCGAAGTACCGAGGTGAGTTCGAGGAACGCCTCAAGGCCGTGCTCGCCGAGGTGAAGGCGGCCGAGGGCCGGATCCTGCTCTTCGTCGACGAGCTTCACACCGTCGTCGGGGCCGGCGCGGCCGAGGGCTCCATGGACGCCGGCAACATGTTGAAGCCGATGCTCGCGCGTGGTGAGCTCCACCTGATCGGCGCGACGACGCTCGATGAATACCGCAAGCACGTGGAGAAGGACGCCGCGCTCGAACGTCGCTTCCAACCGGTCCTCGTCGAAGAGCCGACGGTCGAGGACACCATCTCCATCCTGCGTGGCCTCCGCGAGCGCTTCGAGGTGTTCCACGGTGTGCGCATCCAGGACAGCGCGCTGGTCGCCGCCGCAGTGTTGAGCCACCGCTACATCACTGACCGCTACCTCCCCGACAAGGCGATCGACCTCGTCGACGAATCGTGCGCGATGCTCCGCACCGAGATCGAATCGATGCCCGCGGAGCTCGACGAGGTCACCCGGCGCGTCGTGCGGCTCGAGATCGAGGCGAACGCGCTCGAGAAGGAGCGGGATGCCGCCAGCCGCGAGCGGCTCGAAGAGCTCCAGAAGGAGCTGGCCGACGCGCGCGCCGACGCCGACGCGATGCGGGCACGCTGGGAAGCCGAGCGCCAGGCCATCCACCGTCTCCAGTCCCTCCGCGAGGAGTTGGAACGCGTGCGCGCCGACGCCGACGCAGCGGAGCGCAACTACGACCTCAACCGCGCCGCCGAACTGCGGCACGGGAAGATCCCGGAGCTGGAACGCCGCATCGACGCCGAGGAGGCGCAGCTCGCCAGCAAGCAGGGCGACCGTCCTCTGCTCCAGGAGGAGGTGACCGAGGAGGAGATCTCCGAGATCGTCGCCCGCTGGACCGGCATTCCCGTCTCGCGCCTCATGGAAGGTGAGCGCGAGAAGCTCCTGCGCCTCGACGAGATCCTGCACGAACGTGTCATAGGCCAGGACGAAGCGGTCCAGCTGGTCGCGGACGCGATCATCCGGGCGCGTTCGGGCATCAAGGATCCGCGTCGCCCCATCGGGTCGTTCGTCTTCCTGGGTCCGACCGGAGTGGGGAAGACCGAGCTGGCCAAGGCGCTCGCGGCTTCACTGTTCGACACCGAGGACAACATGATCCGGCTCGACATGAGTGAATACCAGGAGCGCCACACCGTCAGCCGCCTGGTGGGCGCCCCGCCCGGGTACGTGGGCTTCGAGGAAGGCGGTCAGCTCACGGAGGCAGTGCGGCGCAAGCCGTATTCGGTCGTGCTCTTCGACGAGCTCGAGAAGGCGCATGCCGACGTGTTCAATGCGCTGCTCCAGATCCTCGACGATGGCCGCATGACCGATGCCCAGGGACGCACGGTCGACTTCCGCAACACCGTGGTCATCATGACGTCGAACCTCGGATCCCACTACCTGCTCGAGGGCGTGACCGCGCATGGCGAGATCAAGCCGGACGCGCGCGAACTCGTCATGACTGAGCTCCGGATGCACCTGCGACCCGAGTTCCTCAACCGCGTCGACGACATCGTGCTGTTCAAAGCACTGACCGAGCCCGAGATCGAGCGCATCGTCGAGCTCATGCTCGACGACCTGCGCTCGAGGCTCGCCCCCCGGCGCATCATGCTCGAGGTCACCGAGGCCGCTCGCCGCTTCATCGCCGAGGAGGGCTTCGACCCGGTCTTCGGCGCCCGCCCGCTCCGGCGCTTCATCGCCCACGAAGTCGAGACCCGCATCGGGCGAGCCCTGCTCGGCAACGAGGTGCTCGACGGCGCCACCATCCGCGTGCACCTGCGGCACGGCGCGCTCGAGGTCGAGTACGAGAATCCGGACGAAGCCGCGAAGGAGGCGGCATGAACCTCGAGGTGCAGTCGCGTGAGCAGCACCGGCGACGTCAGTGACGATCGTCGTCTGTGACAACTGCGGGAAGAAGAACCGCGTCCCGGCCGTCGCGACTGGCGTGCCGCACTGCTCGAACTGCCATGCGCCACTGGCGTGGATCGCCGATGCGGGCGACGACGACTACGCCGACGTGGTGGAAGCCGCCACCCTTCCGACGCTCGTCGACCTGTGGGCCCCCTGGTGCGGCCCGTGCCGCATGGTGAGCCCCGCGTTGGAGAACCTCGCGCACGAGTTCTCGGGACGAGTGAAGCTGGTGAAGGTGAACGTCGACGAGTCACCGCGCGTCGCGCAGCAGTTCGGCGTACAGGGGATCCCCACGCTGCTCGTGGTGCGGGGCGCAGACGTCATCGCGCGTCAGACCGGTGCCGCCGGCGAAGTCGCCCTGCGCTCGTGGCTGCGCGACGCGTTGGCGCAGCTCGACCGGCGTGCGCACGCGCCGGAAGGCGTCTGACGTGTCGTTCTACCTCCCGAACCCCGACGTCCGGCCCACCGGCTACGAGGCCGCGGAGTACATCGACACCGTCCCGCCCGAGTACCCCGCTGTCGTCGACCCGCCCGGTGCCCGAGCGGAGACGCCGGACCTGCATGGTGCGTACCCGCGTCTCAGTGCCGAGCAGATCGATGCCCTTGCCCGGCACGGTGAGACGCGGGACACGAGCCCCGGCATGGTCCTGTACCGGGCTGGTGACCCGGAGTGCGCCTTCTACGTGATCGTGGCCGGTCTCGTCGAGGTGGTGGAGGAGCTCGACGGCGACCACCGCGTACTCGGGGTGCACGGGCCAGGCCGCTTCCTGGGCGAGCTCGGCCTCCTCACCGGCGAGGTGATGTTCGCGACCGCCATCGTGCGTGAAGCTGGCTCAGTGGTCGTGTTGCCGGCCGACCACCTGCGCGCGGTCGTCGCGCGCGACACGGTCCTCGGTGACATCATTCTGCGCGCCTATCTCCAGCGGCGGTCGGCGCTGGTCGAGGCGGGAACCGGGGTAAAGATCATTGGTTCCCGCTTCTCGCCCGACACTCGTCGTCTACGCGAGTTCATGAGCCGGAACCGCCTGCCGCACCGTCTCCTCGATCTCGAGGTCGACCCGAAAGCGGAGGCCCTGCTCCGAGGGCTCGGCGTGCAACCGGAAGAGACCCCAGTCGTCTTCTGGGGGAGTCATCGCATCATGCGCAACCCGAGCAACGCCGAGCTGGCCCGGGCCCTCGGTCTCGCAGCGCCCGACCCGCCGGGCACGGTGTGCGACCTCCTCATCGTCGGCGCCGGACCGGCGGGTCTGGCGGCGGCGGTCTACGGGGCCTCGGAGGGCCTCGAGACGATCTTGGTGGACGCTGTTGCCACCGGCGGTCAGGCCGGTACCGCGTCGCGCATCGAGAACTACCTCGGGTTCCCCGCAGGCATCTCGGGCGGAGAGCTCGCAGAGCGGGCCGAGGTCCAAGCCCGAAAATTCGGAGCTCGGCTCAACGTGCCCGCCGAAGGTGCTGCGCTCGTCGCGCGCGCCGCCCACTACGACGTCGTGCTCGACGACGGCTCGGAGGTGTCGGGCCGTACCGTCGTGATCGCCACCGGCGCGCGCTACCGCAAGCTGAACATCCCGGCACTCGAATCCCTCGAAGGGACGTCTGTCTTCTACGCGGCCACGGAGATTGAAGCGCAGACATGCGCGGCGCACACGGTGGCGGTCGTCGGGGGCGGGAACTCGGCCGGGCAGGCGTGCCTCTTCCTCGCCGACCGTGTCCCGAGCGTCTCCCTTGTCGTGCGCGCCGACACTCTCGACGAGAGCATGTCGCGATACCTCTCGGATCGGATCGCGCACCATCCGAACGTCGACATCCGCTTGCACCAAGAAATCCGCGACGTCATTGCCGCGCCGGAGCTCGAAGCAATAGTGGTGGAGGACACCCACACGCACGAGCGGTCGACGCTGGCAATCCGTGCCTTGTTCGTCTTCATCGGAGCGGACCCGCACGCCCAATGGCTCGGTGACGAGGTGGCGCTGGACGACCGCGGCTTCGTGCTCACGGGGCCCGACGCACTCCTGAACGAGAAGGACCGCGACCGTTGGACAGTGGGCCGGGCAGCTCTGCCGTTGGAGACCTCACGGCCGGGCGTGTTCGCGGTCGGCGATGTGCGCAGCGGCTCGATCAAGCGAGTCGCTGCCGCGGTCGGCGAGGGCTCCATGGCGGTCCGGCTGGTGCACGAGCTCCTCGTCGCACGGCGGGTGCCCAACCCGCCATGAGCCGTGCGATCCGCGTTCGCAGCCATGCTCGGGTCTACGGCGTTCCTCCGGGCGCGGGCGCAGGTCGGCGGACAGGTGGCGCACCGGCGGTTCACAAGCTCCGCCTCCCGAACCGCGTCCCCGTGTGCGGGCCCGAGGCTCCGGCTGGGGCGCGCACTGGTGTTCACGCGAGGCTCGAGAAGCTGGGAAACCACGCCGTCGACGTGTCGCGCCGGGGCCACTCGCCGCGGGAGAGCAGCTGCTCGGCCTGTCGCACCGACAAGCCAGGCGCCCAGCAGAACCCCTGGCCCTCGTGACAGCCGATCGTGTGCAGCTGTGCTGCCTGCAGCGGGGTCTCGATCCCTTCTCCGATGGTGAGCGCGCCGAGGCTGTTGCCGAGCTCCACGAGGGTCCGGATGAACGCGCGCCCGAGGTCGGTATCGACGTTGATGACGAACTCACGGTCGATCTTGAGCATGTCGAACTTCAACGCGTGGAGGCGCCGGAACGACGCGTACTGGATCCCGAAGTCGTCGAGCGCAAGCTTGACGCCGAGGGCATGGAGACCGTCGGCGGTGTGCCGGGCGTCTTCGAGGCTCTTGATGAGACACGTCTCGGTGACGTCGATCATCAGGCCGCGGGGGTCGACGCCAGTGTCGCCGATGACCTCGACCAGTCGATGTACCAGATGCTGGCCGTCCACTTCCCGGCCCGACACCTTGACGGCCATCCGGAAGTCGCGGCTCACCAGCGCATCCTCCTGCCAGGTGGCCAGCTGCCGGCACGCCGTACGGAAGACCCAGTCATCGATCTGCGGGATGATCCCGTAACGCTCGGCGAGCGGGATGAATCGCGACGCACCGAGGAGCCCGAGTCGAGGGTGCGCCCAGCGGAGCAGGGCCGCGAAGCCAGTAACCGTCCCGTCGACGAGGTTCACCGTCGGCTGGTAGGCGAGGACGAGTTCGTCCTGCGTGAGCGCTCGCAGCAGCTCCTGACGTGAGAACACGGGGCGGGTCGGGGACGGCGACGAGACCTCGGTGGGCATGGACCCATCTTCGGACTCGGGCGCAGCGTGAGGAAGATCACGATGAGTGGCTGCAGGAGCCCTACTTGTGTCACTCGTGCCTGGTCGGTCGGCCGCGCGCTCGCCTGTGAGAGGGGGCCGGGATGGACCGGACCGAGGACTTCGGGAACCAGCTCGACTCGTTGCTCGAGATCTCGGCGGACATCGCATCGGCGCGCGAGTTGGCCGAGGTCGAGGATCGGGCGCTCGCATACTGCCTCGACCTGACCGGCTCCGCCTTCGGCTTCATCGGGCTCCTCGACGATATCGACCGGGACAAGATGGTGGTGGACGCGATCCGGGGCGTGTCCTCTCCTCCTGGGTTCGTCGAGCTCTACCGCTTCATGTCGGTGCGCTTGAGCGTGTTCGGTGTCGTCATCGTCGAGGACCGGCCGTACCGCTCGAACGACGTCGAGCACGATCCCCTCAGCGTCGGCCAACCGCCGGGCCATCCGCCGGTCCACTCGTTCCTCGGCGTTCCGCTTCGCGTCGGCGCCATGCTCATCGGGGTGCTCGGCGTCGCCAACAAGCCCGGAGGTTTCCAGGCCGACGACGAGCGACTGTTGTCGACCTTCGCCAACCAGGTGGCGATCGCAATCGACAATGCCCGCCTCTACGAGCAACAACGGGAGCTCATCACGCGCCTGGTGTCGGTCGTCGACCTCGCCACATCCGGATCCGTCGTGGGAGGCTCGCGGCGGCGACGGCCAGCGCAGTTCGACGCGTCGCAGGGGGCATCGGCGGGGGGTCCCCCGGAACCGTTCGGTCCCGTCTACGACCTGTTGAGCGATCAGCAGCGCGCCATCCTGCGGCTGATCAGCGAGGGTTACTCGAACCGTGAGATCGCGAGCCGAGTGCATCTGAGCGAGAACACGGTGAAGTCCCACATCCAGGAGATCTTCCGGAAGCTGGGGGTGCGCACCCGGGTGGAGGCCGCGATCCGGGCAGCCCGGGACGGCCTCGTCTGATGTCGATCGGGTGATCGGCCCACCCATCTGTCGACCCGAGAACTACTCGCCCGGGTGATGACAACTCTTGGTGCTCGGGGTCAGAGTGCATTCAGGCGCACGCCTCCGCGTGCGCCAGGCGGAACCGATGAACGGAGGGGTCGTCGAGCTATGCGCGATGGGGGAGCGGATCCCATCCGCATCTTGATCTTCGACAGCCGTGAGGCGGGCGCGATCGAGGCGCCATCGGCCGACGTCCAGATCGTGCTGCTCCCCGGCGATGGCAACGCGGCCACCGTCGCAGACGCACTCGAGGAGGTCGCGCGCAGGATCCGCGCGCGGCTGACCGACCGCGCCGATGCCGACGGCGAGCCGGCCGGGCGATCGGGAGACGCCGGCGGCCGGGTCTGCGAGTTGCTCAGCGAACAGCAGCGCAAGATCGTGCGGTTGATCAGCGAAGGCTGTTCGAACCGTGAGATCGCGAGCCGAGTGCATCTGAGCGAGAACACGGTGAAGTCCCACATCCAGGAGATCTTCCGGAAGCTGGGGGTGCGCACCCGGGTGGAGGCCGCGATCCGGGCGACGCGAGAGGACCTCTTCTGACCCACCAGCCGGGTGGTGTGGCCACCCGCACGGGCCGCGTAGAACCACTCACTCGGGTGATGACAGCGCTTGGTCGTCGTGCGCACAGTGCACGCAGTCGAAGCGCAGCCGGGTGCGGACGGACACCGGAGAAAGGTCGGCGGTGATGCGCGAGGGACTTCCGGATCCCATTCGCGTCGTGATCGTCGACGACCACGATCTGGTCGCGGAGACGCTTCGCCGTGCCCTCGGTGACGAGTCGGACATCGAGATCGTCGCGAGCGCGAACTCCGTCGTCACCGCGGTGCAGGCGGCGCGCGTGTTCCTTCCCGACGTGATGGTCATGGACTACCGCCTCCCCGATGGCACCGGCGCGGAAGCTGCCACCGTGCTCAAGGCGGAGCAGCCGGACATCGAGATCGTCGTCCTGACCGGGTTGTCGAACCGCGTCACGCTCGCCGACGCACTTGAGGCCGGTTGCAGCGGGTTCGTCTCGAAGGAAGATCGTTTCACCGAGCTGATCGAGGCCATCCGAGCGGTGCACGCCGGCGAGGTGCGGGTGCCTTCCGCCCTGGTGCAGGACCTTGCCAACCACCTGCGACCCCGACCGCTCTCACTCGGCGACGACCTCACCCCGCGCGAACACGAGGTGCTCGTGCTGCTCGCGGCCGGGAAGTCGACCACGGACATCGTTGAGACGTTGTTCCTGAGCATCCACACGGTGCGCAACCACATCCGGAACCTGCTCAGCAAGCTGCAGGTCCGGTCGCGGCTCGAGGCCGTCGTGGTGGCGACGCGACTGGGACTGATCGCTCCGGTCGGGAACCCGCGCGATGAGTTCGGCCGCAGTCGGTGATCGAGTGAGCCAACCGCTGGACACGACACTCGACAAGGCGATCCTGGACACCGCGCCCGACGCGATCATCGTCGTGGACGCGGAAGGCGTGATCGTCCTGGTCAACGCCCAGACCGAGCGCCTCTTCGGCTACGGGCGCGACGAACTGGTCGGTCAGACCATCGAGATGCTCGTGCCGGAGACGGTCCGAGGCGTCCACCCGGCACTGCGGTCGCGCTACATCGCGGAGCCCCACCCGCGTCCGATGGGAGCCGGCGTGGAGTTGGCGGGGCGACGTCAGGACGGCAGCGAGTTCCCCGCCGAGATCTCGCTCTCGGCAATCGAGGTCGAGGACGGCCTGCTCGTCTCCGCAGCGATCCGTGACGGCACCGATCGCCGCGAGGCCGCCATCATCAGCTGCTCGAACGACGCCATCGTCTCGAAGACGCTGGACGGGACGATCACCAGTTGGAACCCGGCGGCCACACGCATGTACGGCTACGAGGCTCTCGACGTGCTCGGACGCAACATCGACTTCCTTCTCCTCCCTGAACAGCGGGAATGGGAGCGCGCCGTGGTCGCCCGCGCCGCGGACGGTGAGACGATCCCGGAGTGGGAGGCCGTGCGCCTTCGCGCCGACGGGTCAGCCGTCGATGTCGCGTTGACGATCTCACCGATTCGAAATTCCGCGGGGCTCGTCGTCGGCGTGTCCACGATCGCACGCGACGTCACGGAGCAGAAGCGCGCCGCAGTGGAACGCCGAGCGCTCGAGGAGCGGCTCCACCAGTCGCAGCGGCTCGAGAGCCTCGGCTTGCTCGCCGGCGGCGTCGCCCATGACTTCAACAACCTCCTCGCGGTGATCCTCAATTACGCGAGCTTCGTCGCCGAGGAGATTCCCGAGAACGAAGCGGCTCGTGCTGATGTCGAGCAGATTCGCATCGCGGCCGAGCGTGCCGCCGGGCTCACCCGCCAGCTCCTGATCTTCGGGCGACGCGAGATGATCCAACCGGAGACTCTCGACCTCAACGCGGTGGTCCGCGAGGTCGAGACGCTCCTGTCGCGGACCATCGGCGAACACGTCGAGCTGGTGGTCGATGCCGGACGCGATCTTCCCCCGGTGCGAGCGGATCGCGGCCAGCTCGAACAGGTCCTCGTCAACCTTGCGGTGAATGCGCGTGACGCGATGCCCGACGGCGGCGTCCTGACGATCGAGACCGGCACCCTCGTGTTCGACGACGAGGACATGTGGGCTCGCCGAGGTCTGCCCACCGGACGGTACGTCACCGCCACGGTCAGCGACACAGGCTTCGGCATGAGCCCGGAGGTGCTCGAGCGCGCGTTCGAACCCTTCTTCACGACCAAACCCAGTGGCGAGGGGACCGGCCTCGGTCTTGCGACGGTCTACGGCATCGTCACCGAAGCGGGTGGCACCGTCATCCTCTACTCCGAAGGCGATCTCGGCACGACGGTCCGCGTCTCGCTCCCGGCGGCGGACGAACCGGCGCTGACGGCGACACCATCGGCAGCCCCGACCGTGCGCCCCGGGGCGGGCGAGACGATCCTCGTGGTCGAGGACGAGCAGGCGATGCGTGAGGTGGCGGTCCGCATCCTCCGGCGGAACGGGTACCGCGTGCTCGACGCGGCCGACGGTGACACGGCGCTGGCGATCCTCGACGACCACGCGTGCGACATGTTGTTGACCGACGTGATCATGCCGCAGATGTCCGGGCACGAATTCGTCGAACGGGCCCACGCGCGGCATCCGGACCTCCTGGTGCTCTACATGTCGGGTTACAGCCGCGGTGTGCTCGGCTCCCAACGCGGACTCGACGGCAGCGTCGCGTTGATCCAGAAGCCGTTCAGCGAACAGGCGCTCCTCGAGAAGGTCCGTGCGGTGTTCACCGCCGACGGCCCCGACTCGGGCTGACCGGGACGGTCCCTCCTCCGAGGTCACACTGACTCGCCCGACGAGGGGATTGCAGGCGGTGGAGCTCACGATGAACAAGCACAAGGCTCGCGGTCCCCGCTTCGGCGAGGGCCCAATTGTTGTCCTCCACTTGTCCACCACGTGTGCACGATCGCGGTCAGGAACACTGCCCTCATGTCCGAATGCGACGCAGGGCCCAGCCACGTAGGGCGGCTCGCAGGACATAGGGTCACCCGTCCAGATGGCTTCGCACGGTCACCAGCCCCATTCCGATCACAGCCTGCATCTCTCGGGCCCGGAATGGCTCCCGATGGTGCTCGCGATCCTGCTCGGCACGGCTGCGGTGGTGGCTGGCCTCACGGCGTGGCGGGCGTCCGCGCACTCCGGGGAGGCTCAGGGCGAGTTCGCTCGTTCGACGCAGGCTCTCAACGACGCCAACGCGTTGCAACAGAACGCCTCGCAAGCCGCGACGGACGAGCGCAGCCTCTTCATCGCGTACGAAGGCGCGCTGGCGGACCAGGATCCCGTTCGGATTGCGGATGCGCGCGGATTGATGGGCCCGCCGACACTGCGAGCGATCGACTGGTGGTCGGATCAGTCGCGTGAGTCCCGTCCTCAGTCTCCGTTCTCGGCGGCAAATCCGGAGTGGACGACGCCCCGGAGGATCATCGATGCCCGTGCTGCGCTCGACGAGTCGGTTGCGATGCTCGCGGCAGCCGACGAGGAGATCCACGCTTCGCACAATCTCGAGTTGCTCGAGGCGATGATCGCGATCGCGTTCCTGACCGGTGGCCTGACCGCGACGCTGAAGTCCCGCGCCGCCCAATCGATGCTGCTCGGCGTCAGCGTCGCGGTCTTGAGTCTCTCGATGGTCGGCCTGGCGATCCTGTGGTGAGGATCAACAAGGTGCTGGTGCTCGGCGTCAGTGGAACCTTGCTCGCGATGCTGCTCGTGACCGGATGTGGATCGAGCGAGGACACGGAACCCGCACATGCGGCAACGGACACGAGGTCCTGCTCGGGAACGATCGCGGTGATGGCCTCTGCGGGTTCGGCCGACGAGACCCAACCGGCTCAGATGAACTGGGCACGCGTGGCTCTCGACGCCTTCAATGCCGAACACGGTTCGTCGTTCGCCATCGAGGCGAGCAACGTGTACGACCAGACGGACCGCGCCGCTCCCGAGGCACGACGCTTGGCCGCGGATGCGACGGTGGTCGGGGTCGTCGGGCCCGTCTCGTCGTCCGTGACCGAGATCGCCGGCCCGATCTTCGATGCCGCCGGTCTCGCGTACGTCTCGCCGTCAGCGACTGCCGTGTCCCTGACCGATGGGCACCTGAAGCGGTTCTTCCGGGTCGTCGCGAACAACGACGAACAAGCCGAGGCCATCGTGCACCTCGTCACCACGACGCTGGATCCCAAGACCGTGTTGGTGGTCGACGATCGCGAGGTCTACTCGACCAACCTCACGGCCGGCGTCGTCGAAGGATTCGAGAAGCATGGCATCGACTTCGACACCGCATCGGTCGACGCCGGGCAGCCCGACTACGCAGATGTCGTCAGGAAGATCACACCGTCGACGGATGTGATCGTGATGCCCTTGCTCGATCCGGACGATGCGCAACGCCTCGTCGACCAGATCCACGCCGCGGGCAAGACCCCGATCATCGTCGGCGGTGACTCCATGTTCTCGCTGAACGACTTCGACGCCCACGGCGCTTACGTCCCCAGTTACGCACCGGACGTCTCGAAGATGGAAGACGGAGCCGCGACGGTCAAGCTGTACAGCCAGATCTTCGGGGATCTCGCTCCCTTCGCCGCGACTGCCTACGTGGCGATGGAGACGGTCGCCACTGCAGCGCTCGACACGTGCCGGAACGGCCAGGCCACGCGAGAAGGAGTCGCCGAAGGACTTCCGGACGTCGCGCTCCCCACCACGCTGCTCGGGAGTCCCGTCGCCTTCGACAAGCATCACGAGCTCGTCGGAGGTCGGTATTGGATGTACCGCATCGAAGGTGGGAACTACCGCCTGATCCCGTAGTCAGCTGGAGCGCGGGTTCAGGTCTCGAGCGCCGGTGCGGGTTCTCCAGGCGGGGGAGCGGGCGATGCCGGAACTGTCTCGGGCGCCGGCGCCGCGGGAGCCTGTCGCCCTGCCCGCCATGCCGCCTGGGTCAGTGCGCCGAGCCCGTACATGCACACCAGGATCCATACGATGGCTCCGATCCCGGGGATCAGGGCGACGGCGCGCAGGATGCCGAACCCGGCGAAGAACGCGCCGATGCGCGCACCCGTGCTCGTGCCCTTCACCATGACCCGTCCGAAGATGAGCGAGCTCGCGACGTATCCGAGGGGCGCGAGGACGTTGAGCGCCGAGAGCATCCCGAGACCGAACGGGATTCCGACGATGGTGACGAGCACCACGACGCCGAGGATCGGGCCGACGATGCCGATGAGCGCACCCCACCCGACCGTGGGCCAGAACCTCCGCCCGGCGGTCGCGGTGGCGTCCGCGGCGCGGGGGAACAGCGTGACGAACAGGAAGCCGAGCAAGGCGACCGAGAGCGTGACCGCGATCCAGAGGTAGATGAGGAACACGATCAGGATCCCGCTGAACAGGTTCTTGATGTTCAGCTTCTTGACGGTCCCGGTGACGGTGCCCGGGGCGACGTCCGGTTGCTGCCTCGATCTGACGTCACCATCCACGTGGGCGCCGTCACGGGTCGTGATGCGTCCGTCGAGCGCGACGACGTCGTCGCCGACGGTGCCGGTGATCAGGACATCGCCGTGGACGACGAGGACGCTGCCGGTGACGCGTCCGCGAATGGTGACCCGACCGTCACCGACGAAGACGCGGCCGTTGACCGTGCCGTTGACGGTGACCGGACCATCGGCTGACACGACAGGACCGTTCACGACTTCGCTCGAAGCGACCACGACCGCGCCGGTGATGCTGATGCGTCGGTCGTCGCTCGAGGATCCGTCTCGCGCTGCTGCAGCGGGAGCGGCGGACACCGCGAGGACAACGCCGACGAGCACGAAAGCGCCGAGCAACCTTCGGTGCATCTGGTGCCCTCCCGCTCTGAGACCTCGAGCCTCCCACCTTCCCAGGTGTGGTGCAACGCTCGCACCGACGCGACACGAGCGCCCCGGATCAGACGGGCTCGATCTCGCCGACGCGCCAGCTCTCGTCGGAGAACGATTGGAGCGGGCTGTAGGTCGTCGCAGACCTCAGACGCCGTCGGGCGCCGCGGTCGTCAGGCTGGTGCACAGTCCGGCGGCCAGGTCGAACGAGCGCTCCACGATCGGGCGGAGGTCGCCCCGTCCGTCACGGTCGAGCCACCTGCGGTATGCGTGGTCGAGCGTGGCCTGACCGACGGTGGCGGCGAGGAGGTCCTCGTCGGTGGCGGTCCGACGCCCTTCGCGTGCGGCGAGCGCGTGGGCGACCTCACCGCGGAAGTACTCCATCCCGACGACGTACTGGCCTTGTAGCGCGGTGCTGCTCGCCATGGCGCGCTGGAACCGCACAGCTTGGGCCGCGTCGGCGGCGCTGATCCGGGGTTGCGCGAGGTAGGCGCGCCGGAAGGCCTCCAACGGCGGCACCTCGGGGCTGACCGCGCGAATGGCGGCGAGGAACGGCGCGATGTCCATCTCTCGCGCGAAGAGCACGTCGTCCTTGCTCTCGAAGTAGCGGAAGAAGGTACGCAACGAGACGTTCGCCTCACGACACAGATCGTCGACGGTGGTGTGCTCGTAGCCCTTGGTGGCGAACAGCTCGACCGCGGCATCGTTGAGCGCGCGGCGCGTGTCGAGTCGTTTCTGCTCGCGCCGTCCGCGGGGCGCATCGTCGTCGGCGTTCGCGTCGGGATCACGCAGCGGGAACATGGTCGTCCTTCGACGTGGCCGCGGCGAACTCGGCGACGATGGTGTCGGTGTGCTGCCCGAGCGTCGGCGCGGGCGCGAGCACGGAACTGCTCCGCGAGAAGGTGGTGAACGCGGTGACGCGCGGGTACTCGTCGAGGGTCGGGTGCTGCGCGGTGGTGACCCACCCGTGCTCGGCGCCGAACGCGCCGAGGGTGACGTAGCGGTCGGCGGCCTGGTCGGCCACCTCCACGGCGGTGACACCCGCGGCGCGCAGCTGGGCTTCGTGCTCGCGCGCCGACCCGCCGGCGAAGAACTGCTCCAACGCAATCGTGCTCGCGGTGGCGTCGAGGTCGACACCGGTGTGCGCCGACAGCGCGTCGCGCTCGCCGGACGACAGTGCCGCCACCATCAACCAACCGTCGGCGGTGGGGTACAGGCGGTGCCACGCGCTGATCCCGAGCAGTTCGGAGTCGACGTCGGTGCCGGACTGCGTGCCGTCGTCGACGCTGCTGTCGGCCAGCGCCATCGCCACCGTCGACAGCATCGACGTCCGCAGCTCGTTGCCCCCGCCGTGGCGAACGTGACCGACGAGCCCGAGCAGCAGCGCGGTTGCCACCCCGAGGGCGGCGAACCCGTCGGCGTTGCCCGGGCCCATCGCGCCGGCGGCGAGGCGGATCGCCTGCGCTTCACCTCGTCGAGGGTGAGGTCGGTGCCGACGGGGAGGCTGCCGGCGCCGCCGATGTCGCGCACCGCGAGGCCCGACGCTGCGCCCATCGTCGGCGCGAAGGCGGGTTTGCGACCGCACGGCGGTCCACTCCCGTAGCCGGGTGAGCTCACGTAGACGAGCTCGGGGTTCAACGCGTGCAGGTCGTCGGCGGTGACGCCCATGCGCTCGGCGACGCCGGCGCGGTAGCCCTGGAGGACGACGTCGGCGCCGCGCACCAACGCGTCCAGGACGGCACGGTCAGCGGCGACGTCGAGGTCGAGCACGATCGACTCCTTGCCGTGGAGCACCTTGATCCCGGCGAGGTCCGGGAACGGCATCAGGTTGCGGATGGCGTCGCCGTCGGGGGGCTCGACCTTGATCACCCGGGCACCCTGTTCGGCCAACAGCGTGGCGCCGAACGGCGCGGCGAAGAACGACCCGAGCTCCACGACGATGACGCCGGCCAGCGCGGGTTCGTCGCCAGCCGGCTCGCCCTCGGGAGGGTGCGGGATCGGCGACGTGGTGAGCGTGGCGGCATCGTCGTTGTGGGCACCCAACGCAGGCGGCGGCGCGAGGACGAACTCCGACCACGCGTCGGACTGCGCGAGCTCGGCGGGAAGGAGATGGCCGTGCTCGTCGGCGACGACCCGACGGTCGGCGACCAGTTGCGGGTGCGTGAGCGCGCTCGAACCGGCGCGGAAGGTGTCGGCCCACACGTCGGGTTCGTGGTCGAACACCTCGAGCCATTCGTCGACCGTGCGCGACCGCACGGCGCCGAGGAGCCGCTCCCAGAACTCGACGCGCACCGCGGGGTCGTCGGAGAGCGGCGCGTCGCGCACGGCGGGGTCGTCGGGATCGAGGTCGCACGTGCGGAGGAAGGCCTCCCAGAGCCGGTCGGTGGTCTGCGAGAACTGGAGCCACTGGCCGTCGGCGGAGAGCGCGACCAGGAGACGGAACACGAACGGCGTGTTGGGGACGAGCGCCTCGGTGTCGAACGGTGGCGCCGATGAGAACGCCTGGTCGTAGCGATCGGCGAGCACGAGCAGGAGCCAGTTCCACGTGTCGTAGGCGAGGAACGAGTGTGCGAGCGACACCTCGATCGCCTGGCCGACGTTGCTGCGCTCGCGTTCGACGAGCGCGCCGAGGATGCCCTGCAGCGCGTGGTGCGCGGCGCTCACCGAGCAGAACGGCGCGCTCACGAACGCAGGCCCCGCTCGCGACGTCAGCAGCGAGAACGACGTGCAGCCGCCGATCGCCGCCATCACGACCGATTCCCACCCTTGCAACGACGCGAGGCGCGAGTCGTCGCCGAACGCGCTGATCCGCGCGTGGACGAGCCGCGGATTCGATGCTCGCAACTCGTCGGCCGCGAGTCCGAGGCGGCGCGCGACGCCGGTGCCCCACCCGTCGACGAACACGTCACTCCGGTCGAGCAGCGCACGCGCGAGCGCACGGTCGTCGTCGCTCGTGAGGTCGACCCGCAGGCTGTGCTGCCCGCGGGCCCAGAACTTCCACGCTGGCTGCGACCGCAGGCGGGAGCCTTCGGGCGGTTCCAACAGCCAGACCTCGGCGCCGGCATCGGCGAGCACCTGACCCACGATCGCGGCGGGGAGGGCGTTGGCCGTGGTGACGACCCGGAGGCCGTCGAGGGGGCGAGGCTGGGCGGACTGGGCGGACTGGGCGGACTCGGCGGACTCGGCGGACTGGGCGGTGGGCACGTGGCGCATCCCAGCATTGTGCCAGTAGAGTGTCAAATTCTTGGACCAGGAGCCCGACCCCCAGGAGCAGGCGCCATGACGTACCGCGACGCGATCTACATCTCGACCGATTCGCACGTGACGGAGCCGATCGAGGTGTACGGCGAGCGCGTCGACGCCGCGTTCCGGGGCCGGGTGCCGCGCATCGAGACCGTCGGCGACTGGCGCACGCTGTTGATCGAGGGTCTGGGGCCGCGCAAGCTGATGCAGGCGTCCGAGCGTGAGGTCGCGATTGTCGGTGATTTCGATGCCGAGGACCGGTTCCGCGACCAGCTGCGCGACGGCGTGAGCGCGGAGGTGATCTTCCCCACGTTCGCGCTGCAGGCCTGTTACGCGTCCGACGACGCGGAGTTCCAACGCCAGTTGTGCCGCGCGTACAACAGTTGGGCGATCGAGGTGTTCGACGACCACCGCCTGTTGCCGGTGGGGATGGTGTCGATGCTCGACATCGACGGCGCCATCGAAGACGCCAAGGCCGTCGCCGATCAGGGGTTCCGTGCCCTCTTCCTCCCCGCGCAGGTGCCGTCGCGCATGTACAACGACGGCGCGTACGACCCGTTCTGGGCCGTCGCGCAGGACCTCGGCCTGCCGCTCACGTTCCATTCCGGCACCGGCCACGAACCGCGAGTCGTGCGCGGGCCGGGCGGCGCGGTGATCAACTACCTCATGGGCGCGCAGCTCGACGGGCCGATGGTGATCCTGACCATGGCCGCGGGCGGCGCGCTCGATCGGTTCCCCGACCTGAAGGTCGTGACCGTCGAGACCGGTGCGTCGTGGTTGGCGTGGATCATGACCCAGGCCGACGCCATCTACGAAGACCACAGCATGTACGCGAAGCCGAAGTTGTCGTTGAAGCCCAGCGAGCTGATCCGTCGGCAGTGCTCGGCGACGTTCATGTACGACCCCGTCGCGATCAACAACCGTGCGACCACCGGCATCGAGACGCTCATGTGGGGCAACGACTACCCGCACCCCGAAGGCACCTGGCCCGAATCACAGCGCGTCAACGAAGACCAGTTCGACGGCGTCGACCAGGACGACCTCGACGCCATCGTCAACGGCAACGCCGCCCGCGTGTTCGGCTTCGACCTCGACGAGCTCGCGAAGCTGCAACCCGTGCCCGCATAGGCCCGGTTCAGAAGTTCAGAAGTTCAGGGCCGGGCGCCCTCGCCGAGTCGAGTGCGCAGCTCGGCCTCGAAGGCGGCGACCTCCGGACCCGCGGCCGCGGCCTTCATCGTGTTCAGCTCCGGGTAGCCCGCGTCGCGCTCGGCATCCCACTCGTCGGCGAACGCGCCCGAGTCGATGCCGTCGACGATCTCGCGCATGGTCGCCGCCACGTCGTAGTGGTCGAAGCGGTCGCGTCGCGACAGTTGGCCGTACTGGCTGGTCGGGGAGTGGTGCTCGAACTGCGCCGCGTACCCTCCCTCCCGCATGAGGCGGTAGGTGCGCTCGACCTCACCCGACAGCACGAGCTCGGTGATGATCGCCTCGACCGGGATCTCGTGCTCGAGCATGACCTGCGTGAACGACTGCGAGACGCGGCTCAGTGCCGGTGAGAGCGCCTGCTCCACCGCGAGGTCGAGGACCGCTTCCTGGCGCGCGGTCAGCTCGATCGCACCCTGGAGGAGACCACCGATGGCCTTGGCGACGGCGAGGGTGCGCGCCCGGGCCGTGCCGGTCGCGTCGCGGTGGACGCCGAAGGCGGTGATGAACCCGATGCCCTCTTCGAAGCAGCGGCGCACCTCGGGGCCCAACATGCGGGGTGCGACCATTCCCACGTCGCAGGCGGGGTCGAACCGGTCGAACGCGAGCGTGTACCCGCTGGCCACGACGACCAGCGCGTCCGCACGCGGCTGGATCGGCAGCGAGGGGATCACGTCGTCGGGGATGAGGATGCAGAGGACGTCGAACTCCGACGCGGCGTCGAGCTCGGTGGTGGCGAAGCCGTCGGCCTTCGCCCGCTCACGCGTCTCGTCGGCCCGCACGCAGACGGTGACGTCGACACCGGAGTCGCGGAGGTTCAGGGCCCAGGGGCGACCTTGGTTGCCGTAGCCGACGACGGCGACTCGCGCGCCTCGCAGCGGATCGAGGGTGGCGTCGGCTTCGTGGACGATCGTGGTCATGTCAGCTCCCGGTCGAGATGTGCGCCCGAGGATCGTACGATCCGCAGCACCATCTCGACCATGCCGCGCGCGCGGCGTGGCCTCACGCTGGTCGTGACCCGCGCGCGAGGCTGGGCGCGTGATCCTGATCGTCGTGAAGTTCAAGGTGAAGCCCGACTGGTCGGAACGGTGGATGGAACACGTCCGTGAGTTCACCGAGGCGACGCGCGCCGAGCCCGGCAATCTGTGGTTCGACTGGTCGCGCAACGTCGAGGATCCCGACGAGTGGATCCTGGTCGAGGCGTTCGAGGACGACGCCGCCGGTCCGCACGTGAACAGCGACCACTTCCAGGCTGCGATCGAGCAGCTGCCGCAGGCGCTGGTGGAGACGCCCCGCATCATCAACACCACCATCGAGCACGCGCGCGACTGGTCGCGCATGGCCGAGATGCAGGTCGACTGATGCCTCGAGCGCTCTCACACGCAGTCGTCCTGACCGACGACCTCGACACCACGCTCCGGTTTCTGAGCGACATCGCCAAGGTTTCTCCGACGAGCCCGGTGACCGAAGGCGCGCCCGAGGACTACTCGTTGGTGTTCGGCTGGCCCCTCGAGCAGGCCGCGACGCGGAGCGCGTTCGTGGGCGAGGGCGCCGGCATGCTCGAAGTCGTCGAGATCCCGGTCGCGCTGCGCGGTACGGTCGCGCCCGGTGTGCGCCTGCTCGCGGTCGCGAATCGCGACGTCGCCGCGGTGGCCGACGCCGCGACTGCTGCAGGCTTCGACGTCCGGGGTCCACTGACGGTCACGAGCGCGGGGGAACACGGCGCGACCATCGCCGAGGTCGTCGCCGGCGGAGTCTCGTTCGAACTGATCCAGTTCGGCTGAAGCTGACGTCCCTCACTCGGCGCCGGCGCACTGCGTCGTCACCTCGGGCATGCCGCGCGGCCTCCCGCACATCGTCGATCGACTCCGCCCACGTCGGGTGCGCCTCCGGGACCCTACCGGGACAGGTGTGCCGCCCGCGTTGACGTCCGTCGAAATATCTGACATCTTGACCCCCCGAAAGATCATACGTATGACATCTCTGGGGGGAACTGTGCGACCGACGACCCGAATTGTCCGCGCGACCGTGGCGCTGGCGGTGCTCGCTGTGACGATCGGCGTGTTGCCCGCCGTCGGTGGCGCGGCCGACGAGAAGCCGACTGCGACCGAGATCGGGGTCGACGCCAAGGAGATCCACATCGCCACCGTGGCCGACGTCGACAACTCGTTCGCCCCCGGCCTCTTCCAGGGCGGGGTCGACGGGGTGAAGGCCGCGGTGAAGTACATCAACGCCAACGGCGGCATCGGCGGGCGCAAGCTGGTCCTCGACTTCATCGACTCGCACGTCAACCCGAACGACGCCCGCAACGGCTTCATCCAGGCGTGCGAGAACGACTACGCGATGGTCGGCAACGGCACGTTCTTGATCGGGAGCTTCGACGACACCGTCAACTGCGTCGACAAGGCGGGCCAGGCCACGGGTCTCCCTGACATGCCGGCGACATCGACGAACTCGAAGGAGGCGTGTTCGCCGGTCACCTTCGCGCCCGCTGGCAGCCTGCTCGACTGCAGCACGGTCGACAAGGACCCGCAGACGTTCACCGGCCAGACCGGTGACTCGAAGTACTACGTGAAGACGTACGGGCCGAAGCTCAAGGGTCCGATCATCGTGAGCTCCGACTCGGCCGCGACTGCGCACACCACGGCGGTGCTCGGCCTCCTCGCCGAGAAGGGCGGGATCACGATCACCAACACCATCCCGATCGCGAGCAAGGACCCGCAGAGCGCGTACACGCCCGTCATCCAGCAGATGAAGAACGACGGCGACAACTACAACCTCACCGGGGCCCCCGTCGACAACGTGATCTCGATGCGTCAAGAAGCGCAGCTCCAGGGCCTCACCGATCCGAAGTTCGTGTGGACCTGCCAGGTGCAGTGCTACGACAAGAAGACCACTGACGCGGGCGACGTCATGGCGAACACCAAGATCGTCATGAACTTCCTCCCGTACACCGAGAAGAAGGCGAACAAGACGCTCGCCAACTTCGTGAAGTACATCGGCGGCGAGGACAACGCCAGCGGCTTCGCGGTGTGGGGATGGGTCTCCACCCTGCTGTTCCAGCAGGCGGCCAACCAGGTGGTGAAGGACCAGGGTGTCAACGGTCTCACCCGCGCCAACCTCCTGACCGCGTTGCAGGGCACGCACTCCTTCGACGCCGGCGGCATGTGGGGGAAGATGGACCCGGGCGCCAAGGCCAACTCGCCCTGCTTCATGATCCTCGACTTCGACGGCTCGAAGTACGTGCGGGAGTACCCGAAGAAGGTGGGCACGTTCGACTGCACGCCGTCGAACCGTCAGAGCGTGGAGTTCGCGGTCAGCGGCTGACGCACAGTTCGTTCGAACCCGAGCGCGAGCGGCGGCCGGCTCCCCCCGGGGCCGGCCGCCGTCGTGTCGCGCGGGTGGAACTTCGGTCAGGTCGCGGTGGTGGCCATCCCGATCTGCGCGGCGAGTGCGGGATCGCGGCGCAGCTCCCGGCGCACCGCGGTCTCCCAGTAGCCGGTGAAGCGGGTGCCGTCGCTCTTGCCGAACGTGTCGTGCACCACCTGGGGCACGCCCGGCCCGCCGCCGCCCTGCTCGACCAGCCACGCGTTGCGGCAGCGCCACTCGAGTGACGCGGCGCGCCAGTAGACCGCGTTCACGTTGACGCCGAGCACGAACACGCCGTGGTGGGCCAGCAACGCGAGGTCGGCGTCGCCCATCTTCTCGACCGCCTTGGCTGCCGCGTTGCTGTCGCCGACGTTGCCGTCGTACTCGTCGACCAGGACGAGCTGACCACCGCCGCCCGCGGCGGTCTGGTCGTGGATGGGCGGGACCCGCTTCATGTCGGCCCACACCGTGCCCCAGCGGGAGTGGTGGTGCAGCGCCCACCCGATGCCGGGCCGCGCCTTGTGCAGCTCGAGGTGCAGCGGGATGCCGAGCGGCGCGGGCCAGTCGCCTTCGAGCACGTTGCCCTCGAGGTCGATGCGGATGACGTCGTCGGGGCCGAACTCCTCCCACGTGAGGAGCCACGGGTTGCACAGCAGCGTGCCGTCGCCCTGGTTCACGGTGATGTGACCGGCGAGGTGGTCGTCGTAGCCCTCGTGCCACAGCGCCCGCGCCAGCAGCACGATCTGCTCGCGCTCGGAGAGCTCGGGACCGAGGCGCTCGGGGGTGGGCCGGAAGGCGGCGGGGTCGGCGGCCATCTCAGTAGGCCATGAAGAGGATGTGCTCGCGCTGGTACTCGTCAGCGAGGTCGGGGTGCTTCTCGCGGAGG
Source organism: Acidimicrobiia bacterium (assembly GCA_036502765.1). Classification (GTDB taxonomy): domain Bacteria; phylum Actinomycetota; class Acidimicrobiia; order IMCC26256; family DASPTH01; genus DASUAS01. The sequence continues at coordinate 35,879 of DASXXX010000072.1, forward strand.
TGGGCGAATGCCTTCTCCACGAGGTCGTCCTCGTCGTCGCCGCGAATCATCTCTCCGCACGGGCAGGCGAGTCTCGTCTTCATCTCGGTCCCCCTGGATCGATTCCGGTGCACTGACGTTACGCGCCGGTCACGACAACTGGCGGTGCTCCAGGACGAAACACCGCCACTTGCCCGGATGCCAGACGTCCTGGTCCTCGCCCAGGCCTCCACGCCGTCGAACTCCCAGCGGGTGAAGCTGGTCCAGTTGAACATGTGGGGGTAGGAGTTGAAGACGCACCGGCTGACCGGTTCGCCGACCGCGTGCAGGGTGCGGCCGCGGTCGTCGACCGCGTCGATGGTGATGCGCGCCGGCCGGCACTCGTCGTCGCGTTCGACGGTGCGGGTGCCGTCGACCAGGTGTGCCCGCTGGCCGTCGCGCAGCAGGTAGCCGCGCAGGACGCGGTCGTCGCCCTTGCGGTCGACCGAGATGGAGAGGAACCCGTCGTCAGCCGACGCAGTCGCGTGGTCGTATCCGACCTTCGGTCGACGATGCGGACGCCGGATGCCCCACGAGCGGTCGCGCATCGAACTGGCGGGCCACCGCCAGCTGATCGCCGGCGTCGGGGATCAGCGCGAAGCGACTGGCGCCTTGCACGCTGTCGGGACCGTTCTCGAGCGGGGTCTGCGGGTGCACGGGTTCGCCCGCGTACTTGATCGAGAGCTCGGGGTACGGACACTGCACGCAGTCGCCGTCGACCTTGCCGTGCAGCGGGCGCACCTCGCCCGCGGGGAATTCGGCGGTCCAGTCGACCATGAACCAGCGGTCGGCTTCCACGTGAACGGCACCTGCATCGGTCGTCCTCCCCGGGCGGAACGTCGTCGCCATGATAGGTGTAGAGGTTTCGGCAGGCGCCTGCCGGGCATGATGGAGTGAAACGACATTGCCGGACGGAGTGGAGGCGCCCAGTGCCTCGAACCGCTCTCCCCGAGACCGCGGAGGAGGCCGTTCCGCCGCGGCGCTCGTGGCGCCCCATGCTCTGGGTGCTGCTCGGAGCAGTGATCGCGGTCGTCGCGGTCGTCGCCGTCGACCGCCTCGGTGCTGACTCCGGTTCGGAGCAGGCGGCGCCGTCGACGACTGCGCCGACGTCCACCACCTTGGCGCCCCCCGTCGGCGAGAAGGTCCACCGGATCATCCAGCCGTCGTTGGTCCTCGTCCAGGCGTCCACCCCCGACGGCAGCACCTCGCTCGGGAGCGGCGTGATCGTCAACCGCGAGGGCCAGGTCATGACCGCCGACCACGTGGTCGCGGGCAGCACCGAGATCCGGGTGACCTTCGCCGACGGCACCGAGAGCGCGGCCCAGGTCGCGTCGTCCGAGCCCGATCGCGACACCGCGGTGCTCCAGCCCGAGCAAGCGCCCAGCGTGATCGTGCCCGCGGTGATCGGCGGCGGCGTGAAGGTGGGCGACGACACCTATTCGGTCGGCAACCCGCTCGGCCTGGTCGACTCGCTCACCGCGGGCGTGGTGTCGGCGCTCGACCGTTCGATCGACCGCGAGGACGGCAGTGGCCCGCTCGACGGTCTCATCCAGTTCGACGCCGCGGTCAACCCGGGGAGCTCGGGCGGTCCGCTGTTGAACCGGAGCGGCCAGGTCGTGGGCATCGTGACCGCACTGGCCAACCCGAGCGGGCAGCGGTTCTTCGTGGGCATCGGCTTCGCGGTGCCCATCACCGGTGGGGGCGGCGGAGGCGGGCGTGTGCCGCAGAGCTGATCCGTGACGACGAGGTGAGCACGTCGACCCCGAGAGGAAGAGGAGAGGGCAGCCACATGGAACCGCAGACCAATCGACAGCCGATGGAGCAGATGCTCTTCGAGGTCAAGAAGGTGATCGTCGGCCAGGACGTGCTGCTGGAGCGGCTCGCCATCGCGCTGCTGGCCAAGGGTCACCTCCTGGTCGAGGGGGTGCCCGGGCTGGCCAAGACGCTGGCGATCAAGACCGTTGCCGACGCGATCGGCGGCGAGTTCCAGCGCATCCAGTTCACGCCCGACCTCGTGCCCGCTGATCTCGTGGGCACCCGCATCTACAACCAGCGCACCGGCGAGTTCACGACGTCGTTCGGACCGGTGTTCACCAACCTCCTGCTCGCCGACGAGATCAACCGCGCACCGGCCAAGGTGCAGAGCGCGTTGCTCGAGGTGATGCAGGAGCGCCAGGTGACCATCGGGCGCGACACGCACCTCGTGCCCGACCCGTTCCTCGTGATGGCGACGCAGAACCCGATCGAGTCGGAAGGCACGTACCCGCTCCCCGAAGCGCAGGTTGACCGCTTCATGCTCAAGGTGCTCGTGACGTACCCGTCCGCGACCGAGGAGTTCGTGATCGTCGAACGCATGACGGGCGCGGTCGAGACGGTCCGGACCGTGCTCGAGACCGAACGCCTGCTCGAGTTCCAACGGGCGGCAGCGTCGGTGTACGTCGACCCGGCGCTCATGGAGTACTCGGTGCGGCTCGTGCGCGCGACACGCGAACCGCTGCTGCACGGCCTCGACGCCATCGCGCCCTACGTGCGCTACGGGGCGAGCCCCCGTGCCGCCATCAACCTCGCGCTCGCGGCACGGGCACGCGCGTTCCTGCGCGGTCGCGAGTACGCGCTGCCCGACGACGTGCGCGACCTCGCGCTCGACGTGATGCGTCACCGACTCGTGTTGTCCTACGAAGCGCTCGCCGACGGCGTCACGCCCGACGAGCTCATCCACCAGGTCCTGCTCGCCGTCTCGCCTCCGGAGCTCCCGCTCGATGACCGCACCCGCAACCTCGACGCCGTCGCGCCGCGATCCCAGCCAGGCTGAACGCCTGCTGCGCCGGCTCGACTGGAAGGTGATCCGTCGGCTCGACGGGCTCCTCCAGGGCGATCACCGCGCGCTCTTCTACGGGTCGGGGAGCGACTTCGCCGACCTGCGCGAGTACCAGGCGCAGGACGACGTGCGCTACATCGACTGGAACGTCACCGCGCGCCTCGACACGCCGTACGTCCGGCAGTACATCGAGGATCGCGAGCTCACCGCGTGGCTCCTGCTCGACCGCTCGTCGTCGATGCGCTTCGGCCACGCCGACCGCACGAAAGAGGCGGTGATGGTCGAGATGGCGACGACCATCGGTCGGCTGCTCACGCGCGACGGCAACCGCATCGGTGCGATCCTGTACGACAACACCATCGAGCGCGTCGTCGAGCCGCGGGGTGGCCGTACACAGGTGCTGCGCGTCGCGCGCGACCTGCTGCGCCCACCGAGTAGGTCCGGCACGGCGACCGAGCTCGGCGGGTTGTTCCGCGCGGGGCTCTCCACCATCCGGCGCCGCTCGCTGGTGTTCGTTCTCTCCGACTTCATCAGCGAGCCCGGGTGGGAGCGATCGCTCGGGATGCTGGCGCAGCGCCACGAGGTCGTCGCGCTCCGCATCTGGGACAGCCGCGAGGTCGGCCTGGTCGACGCCGGGGTCGTCGTGCTGCAGGACGCCGAGACCGGTGAGCAGCTCGTGGTCGACACCAGCGATCCCGGGTTCCGACGGCGCTTCGGCGAAGCGGTCGCGGCGCGCGACGACCAGCTCCGCACCGCGATCCGCCGCGCCGGCGTCGACCGCTACGACCTGTCGACCGACGACGATCTCGTGCGCGTCCTGCTCCGCATGGTGACGATGCGCAAGCAGCGAGGTCATCGATGACGTTCGAGAGCCCCGGGGCGCTGGTCGCGCTGCTGCTCGTGCCGGTGCTCGTCGTCGGGTACGTGTGGATCGTGCGACGGCGCGCCGTCGACGCGGCGGCGCTGGGCACCATGGCCGAGCGCGCCACCCGCACCGGCACGCCGTTGGGCTGGCGTCGCCACGTCGTGCCGATCGTCCTGCTGTTCGGCGTGATCGTGCTGCTGGTCGCACTGGCGCGGCCACGGGCCACCATCGACCTGCCCCGTCGACAGGGGACGATCGTCCTGGCCTTCGACGTGTCGTCGAGCATGAAGGCGAAGGACCTCGCACCGACCCGGATGGTGGCGGCGAAGCAGGCCGCCCGGAGGTTCGTGTCCGAGCAGCCGTCGAACGTCCGCCTCGCGGTCGTCGCGTTCAGCGACTCCGCCAACGTCGTGCAACCGCCGACGCGCTCGAAACGCGACGTGCTCGACGCCATCGGCCGTCTCGCGCCCCGAGGCGGCACCGCGCTGGGGCGCGGGATCCTCGCGTCGCTCAATGCGGTCTCGAAGCGGCCGATCACCCTCGACCGGGACGCGCTCGAGGCCGGCGATCGCCAGCCCGGGGTGAGCTTCGTGGGCTCGGCCGCGGTCGTGCTCCTCTCGGATGGCGACAACACCGCGCAGCTCGATCCCCTGGCGCTGGCGCAGGTGGCGTCGCAGGCCGGGGTGCGCATCTTCCCGGTGGGGATCGGCAGTCCCAACGGCGCGGTGGTGGAGATCGACGGCTTCTCGGTGGCGACCGCGCTCGACGCCGAGCTCCTCAGGGGTGTGGCCCGGAACAGCGGCGGCACCTACTTCGCCGCCGCGGACGCGGCGACGTTGCAGCGGGTCTACGACCGCATCGACCTCCAGCTCACGACGGTCGGCCGCAACACCGAGATCACTGCCGTGTTCGCGGGAGTTGCGCTGGTCCTGATCCTGCTCGCGGCGGGGCTGTCGATGCGCTGGTACGGACGGGTCATATGAGCGTCCGCTTCCTCTGGCCGTTGGCGCTGTTCGCGCTGCTGATCCCGCTCGCGGTGCTCGCGGCGTCGTGGTGGATCCGTCGGCGGCGGCGCAAGTACGCGGTGACCTTCGCCAGCCTGTCGTTGGTGAAGCAGGCGCTGCCCGAGCGCGCCCGGTGGAAGCGGCTCGTGCCGGCGGGACTGCTCCTGTTGGCCATGGTCGCGCTGGTGCTGGCGACGGCGCGTCCGCAGGCACTGGTGAGCACCACGCGCGGCGACACGTCGATCATGCTCACGATCGACGTCTCGCGCTCGATGTGTTCCACCGACGTGCAGCCGAACCGCCTCGCCGCCGCCCAGGAGGCCGCGCACCGCTTCATCGACGCACAACCCAGTGGCACCCGCATGGGCATCGTGGTGTTCGCGGCCAGCGCGCAGATCGTGGTGCCGCCGACCGACGACCACGACCGTCTCAACCACGCCATCGACCACTTCAGCACCGCGGTCGGCACCGCCATCGGGAACGGGATCCTCGCGTCGATCGACGCGCTGGCGCGCGTCAACGCGCAGATCGCGCCGAGCACGGTGCGCCTCAACGCTTCCGGGCGTGCCCGCGACCAGTTCGCGAGCAAGTACGTGCCCGACGTGGTCGTGCTGCTCACCGACGGCGCCGCCACCACCGGCGTGGATCCGCGCACTGCCGCGCGGCAAGCCGCCGACCGCGGCGTACGGGTGTTCACCATCGGCTTCGGCACCGAGCACCCGTCGATGCTGGTGTGCACCGCCGATCAATTCGGCGGCGACACCCTCGACCCCTACGGCGGCGGTGGCGGCAGCGGGATCCTGATCCCCGGTGGCGGCGGCCCCGGTGGTCCGGGTGGTCCGGGTGGCGGCGCCAACTTCCTGCAGATCGACGAGCCGACGTTGAAGGCCATCGCTCGCACGACCGGTGGCACGTACGCACGTGCTGCCAACGCGTCGCAGCTCAACCAGGCCTTCGCCGAGCTGCCCAAGCGCGTGGTCAAGGTGCGCCGGGTCGACGAGCTGACCGTCTACGCCGCCGCAGCCGGCGCGCTCCTGGCGATCGGCGCGCTGGCCACGTCGCGGTGGTGGAACCGAGTGGTCTGACCCGCGTGATGGACGCGCGGGAACGGGTCAGCCGCGGAGTTCTGGCGCCCCTACGTCGTCACTCCGACGCGGTAGGTGCGCCGAAACGGTCCTAGACCAGTTCGAACAGCTCGTGGGCAACGCCGCCACCGGGGGCGACCGCGCCCTTCGACACCAGCGGCAGGTGGTTCACCCACGCGTAGCGCTCGTCACCCGCCTCCAGGGAGGCGCGTGAGTAGATCGGGCCGTCACCGAGGCGCTCGGGCCACTGCGCGCGACCGTCGAGGTGCACGTACACCTGGGCGCCGTCGTCGGTCTGGATGATCACGCGGATGTCGAGGGTGACGTTGCCGTCGTCATCGACGGTGAGCCAGTCGGCCGCGGCCTTGCCGACCATCGCGCCCTGCACGCGCCCGTCGAGCTGCACCGACTTCAGCTCCTGGATGATGCGCTTGCCCGCCGACGTGGTGCCGAGCATGAACAGGCCCTCGGGGTCGGTGACGATGGTGAGGGTGCCGAAGGGTCGCAGTTCCATGGCCGCGGAGTCTGGCACACGCGGTCAGCGGACCTGTTCGTCGGCGACCACCTCGACGACGGCGTGCATCCCGTACTCGTAGTGGCCGGGGAGGTGGCAGGCGTACTCGACCGGTCCGGGCGCGTGGAAGAAGTACGTGGTCGACGCCCGGCCCTCGGCCCGCACCGACACCTCTCCCGGCACCGGCGGGTGGTACGCCTCGTGTCCGCTCGCGTGCCGCGCCTGCACATCGGGGCCACCGACGATGAGCTCGTGGCCGATCGGGTCGTGGTTCACCACCACGAACCGCACCTCGGTGTGGGGGCGCACGCGGATCGCGGGTGCTTCGAATCGGCTGTGGTCGACGTCGATGCGCACGGTCACCCGCCCGGGACCGAGCACGCCGTCGGTGCTCGACGGGCTCGTCGACCGGCTCGTCGCAGCTGCGCTCGCGAGCACGACGGCACCGGCTCCGAGCGCGACCAGCACGACCGCGACCGTCGTCACCACCAGCCGGTGGGCGCGCACGACGCGGCTCACGAGTCGCGCCGCCGTACGAGGCGGGTACCGCCCCCAACCAGCAACAACGGTGCCGCGACCAGGAGGACAGGGAGCCACCAGTTGTCGGTGGTACCGGAAGACGACGGCACCGAGAAGCCGGCCATGCGCGCCGACGGCAACGTGTCGGCGTGCGTGGACACCGCGAGGTCGTGGCGCAGCTCCCCGGCCGGTGCCGCCACGTTGTAGTAGGTGAACCACATCGACTCGGGTACCCAACCCATGTGCGTGTCCGACCGCAGGTCGTCGAGCAGCGACGCCGACGCGGGTTCGCTGCGCGCGGCTTCGACGCCGGTGTCGGCCACGAGGACGTTCGGCCGCTGGTCGGTGAGGAGGAACACGTCGGCGTTGACGAACCGCGACCGGTCGAGCCCGAGGGCGAGGATGCGCAGCGGCACCCACGGCTCGTCGGTGGGGATGGTCAGCATGATCGGCGTGCCGTCGCCCGACTGCTGCCCGAGCGATGCGGCGCGGGCGGCGTCGAAGCGCGCGGCCATGAAGATCTTCGAACGGTGCGAGTAGAAGTCGAGTATCGCGGGCGCATCGGGAGTGAGCAGGAACCCGTGGTCGATCGCCCACTTGCCGACCTCGTCGCCACCGCCGCGGAGGACGGTGATGTCGAGCGCGTCGACCTGGACCTGCTGCAGCACTTCGGCGTCACCGGCGGCGCTCGTCGCGGCAGCGACGGAGAGGCGTTGCAGCGCGGGCGGAGCGATCTCGCGCTGGAGGCGTTGCAACGTCCAGTCGCCGCCGCGTTCGACCTTCGTCGGGATTCCCGGCAACGGCACGATCGACCCGACCGACTCGCCGGTGCCGCTGAACTCGAAGCTGGTGACGTAGCGCTCGACGCCGTCGTGGTACGCGGCCAGCGTGGTGGTGCGGGTCAGCTGGATGGTGCCGTTCTCGCCGACCAGGCCGCCGCACGCCGCGGCCGGACCGGCGGCGACCACCGTGGCCGCGAGCGCGAGCGCGACGAAGCAGATGACTCGACGCATGGGTTCCCTCCCCGTCGAACCGGCCCGCGGAGTCGGGCCGTGTCGAGAGGTTCAGACGGGCGCCGACCGCGTCCGGTTCCCGGGAAGCGCAGATTTCGGGCCCGTGAGCCCGCTACGTTGCCGGGATGCCCGAGCTGCACGCCCGCGTCGCTGCCGGCGTGCTCGCCGCGCTCGATGCCCTCGCCCACAGCAGTGGTGCCCCGCGCGACCACCTGGTGGAGCGCGCGCTGGCCGAGTACCTCGGCGTCGAGCACCACACGCTGTATCAGGTGTCGACCGCAGGCGCGCTGGTGGAAGGCGTGTACCAGGGCGCGGTGTCGGTGGGCATGGTGCGCGAGCACGGTGACTTCGGCCTCGGCACGTTCGAAGATCTCGACGGCGAGATGGTGGTGCTCGACGGCCACGTGTTCCGGGTGTCGTCGACCGGCGACGTGCACGAGGTGGCCGACGACGTCACCACCCCGTTCGCGGTGGTCACCCGCTTCGGCGACCCCGACGCGGTCGTGCTCGACGCGGTCGACGACCTCGCCGCGCTCACCGCCGCCGTCGACACCCGGCGCGATTCGGCGAACGTGTTCTTCGCGGTGCGCGTCGACGGCCATTTCGATGGTGTCCACGTGCGCGCCGCGTGCCGCACCGCACCCGGTGTGCCGCTCGCGGTCGCCACCGAGCACCAATCGGAGTTCGAGCTCACTGCGGTGGACGGCACGATGGTCGGCTTCTGGTCACCGCCCTACGCCTCCGGCGTGGAGATCGCCGGCTACCACCTGCACTTCCTCACCGACGACCGCGGCGCGGGCGGCCACGTGCTCGACTGTCGCGGTCGCGAGCTGCGCGTGCGCGTGCAGGAGGAGTCCGACGTACACCTCGCGCTGCCCGACACGGCCGCCTTCCGCGCCGCCGACCTCACCCACGATCCCTCCGCCGACCTCGACAAAGCGGAGCACTGAGATGGAAGCGGAGCACTGAGACGGAAGCGGAGCACCGATGATCGAACACCGACACGTCGAGAGCAACGGCCTGCGCATGCACGTCGCCGAGGCCGGCCCCGTCGACGGACCCGCGGTGGTGCTCTGCCACGGGTTCCCCGAGTGCTGGTACTCGTGGCGTCACCAGCTGCAGGCGCTGGGTGATGCCGGGTACCACGTGCTCGCGCCCGACCAGCGCGGCTACGGCTCCACCGATCGCCCGCTCGCAGTCGACGCCTACACCCAGTTGCACCTGGTCGGTGACATCGTCGGGATGCTCGACGCGTTCGGGATCGAGGCCGCGGTGGTGGTCGGTCACGACTGGGGTGGGCCGGTCGCCTGGCACTGCGCGTTGCTGCGGCCCGACCGGTTCACGGCGGTCGCCGCGCTCAGCGTCCACTTCGGGGGAGTGGCGCCGGTGCCGACGCCCCGCGTCGTGCCCACCGATGCCATGCGCGCCGTGCTCGGCGACAGCTTCCTCTACATCCTCTACTTCCAGGAGCCTGGCGTTGCCGAGCGGGAGCTCGACGCTGATCTCCGGCGCACGCTCGGATCGATCCTGTACGGCCTCTCGGGCGACATCCCACGCGACCAGTACCGTTTCTTTGATCCCGACGCGCGGTCCTTCGCCGACGTCGTCCGCGACCTGCCCGGCCCGTTGCCGTGGTTGTCCGACGCCGACCTCGACGTCTTCGTCGAGTCGTTCTCGCATCACGGCACGTTCGCGGGTGGCATCAACTGGTACCGCAACATCGACCGCAACCAGGAGCTGCTGGCGGCGTTCGCGGGCAAGCGCATCGAACAGCCGGCGCTGTTCATCGGGGCCGAGCACGACTCGATCTTCGGTCAAACTCCCGAAGCGGTGCTGGCGACCCGCGCCGCGGTGCCCGCGCTGCGCGACCCGGTGTGGATCGCCGGCTCCGGGCACTGGATCCAGCAGGAGCGACCCGACGAGGTCAACGCGACGCTGCTGGACTTCCTGCGCTCGCTGCCGGGCGGGGCAGTCCCAACACGCTGACCGCCTGCTCGGTGGTGGCGATCGGACGGCCGACCTCGGTCGCCAACGCGACCGCATGCTCGACCAGCTCGACGTTGGTGGGGGACTGCGCGGGGTCGTAGTGCTCCTCGAGGCCGACGTGGAGATGGCCGCCGCGTTCGAGCGCGAGGCGCGCCACCGGCGTGGCCATCAGGTCTCCACCCCACACCGACACCGACCACGGCAGCCCCGTGCCGTCGAGCATGTCGAGGTAGGCGAGCAGCGCGTTGGCGGTGGGCGGCAGGCCGAACGTGACTCCCTCGGCGCGGGCCCACATGCCCCACTGGCCACCGAAGTACAGCTTCACCATCGATCCCGCCGGCAACCGACCAGCGCGGTGATAGCTGAGGACGCACTGCAGGAACCCGGGTTCGTAGATCGCGAGCTGGGGACCCCAACCCTGTTCCTCGCACATCGCGAACGCCTCGCGGATGTCGGCGTAGGAGTTGGCGTACACGCCGCCGTCGGGCAGGCCGTCGGCACCGGGTGACCCGAGGTTGGTGGAACCGGGGTCGAGCGCAGCCATGCGCACCGGCACCTCCTCGCCGATGAGCCGCACATGTTCGAGCTTGGCCCGCGCGCCCTGCGCCACGCACAGGGTCGGGTACCACAACACGTCGGGACGTTCGGCCAGCAACGGCGCCCACGCCTCCACGTACGGACCGGCGGCGTCGGCGCCCGACAACGTGATGTCGTGGTTGTGCGCGTGCACGATGGTCGCCCCGGCGTCGAAGCACCGCAATGCGTCGGCGCGGATCTCGTCGGGTGTCAGTGGCACGTGCGGGTTGCGGGCCCGGGTGGTACCGCCATTGATGGCCGCTTCGATGAGGACCGGTTCGTTGGTGAGAGGTGTCTCGGGCATGCGGCGATCCTCGCGCGCTCAGGCGGTGCGCGCCTCCGCTCCCACCAACTCGTCGGGTTCGTCGACGTGGTCCGACCGGTGGTGGTCGACGACGCGCTCGACCACGCCGTCGACGAACGTGACCCGCCGGGTGCGCACCGCGGGCACTCGGGCACCGGGCACGATCACGCCCACCAGGTTGAGCGGATCGGTGGCGTTGACGATGACCCGCTCGCCCTCCTTCGGCGACCGGCGCACCTGCGTGAGCTGCTCGTGCGCGGCGGGCAGCGCGTACTGCTCGCCGCTGAAGCCGCTCACGAAGCGTCCACCGCGCACCAAGCCGCGGTCTTCGAGCCGGCGCAGTGCCCACTGCAGGTCGCGCCACGGGAACCGGAACGAGTCGTGCACCACCAGGTCGCGGAACAGCACGCCCCACCGGTGCAGCAGGAGCTCGGCCACCGCCTCGGCCAGCTCGTCGCGATCCGACGCCGCGAGGTCGGTGAGTGAGACCGCCTCTGCGCTGGGCACCAGCGACCAGCGCCCGGCAGCCGCGGTCGCGAGCCGCCCACTTCCTGTCGACGAGCGCGACAGACGCGAGAACCGGCGGCCCTCGGTCGACCGCTTCGTCGGGTTGACCCGGGCCCGGATGGCGCCGAAGCCGTCGGACATCACGAGCCCGCGCGCGACGCCGTCCCACAGCGCGCGCTCGATGTCTTCGGGCAGACGGTTGGTGGCCGCGCCGAGCTCTCCGGCGAAACACGCGCCACGCTCGCGCAGCACCTCGATCACCTCGGCGGTGGCGCCCACGACGGGCTCGCCGGGATCACCGGTGGCGCGCGACGCCATGAGCAGCCACGGCAGGTCGACGCGCGCGACGAGCGAGATCGGCGTGGCCTTCGACGGCGCTACCGCCGGTGCGTCGATGTCGCGCGCGGGCGGGTTGGTGCGCAGCCAGGCGACCTCACCGTCGTGGCACAACCGGTCGAGCCACGCGGGGTCGTAGCGGCGCATCCGCGCGCCGAGCAGGTCGGGTTCCCACGCCACCGCGGCGGCGTCGAACCCCTGCAGCTGCTCCACCACCGTGAGCAAGCCGACCTCACCGGCCAGCTGACACCCGGGCGCCACGTGCTGCCAACGCAACAGGAAGCGCATGAAGTCCTGTGCGGTCGCCGGTTCCACGCCGCCGCGACGGGTGCGGCGCGAGTAGGAGTGCATCCGCGCCAGCAACCGGCGCGACACCCACTCGGGCCCGGTCGAAGGCGCGACCGCATCCCCATCGGAACGGTCGGTGTACGTGCCCTGCAACGCGAACCCGCTCTGCTCGAGGTAGGCGAGTCCGGCCGTCACCCGACCCGGCGTGAGCGTGGTGGCCGCGGCGAGCCGGTCGACGGTGGTGATCCCGCTGATCTCGAGGTGACCGCGGAGCAGCTGGGCGATCGCCTCTTCGTCGTCGGCGAACGCGTGGCCGGCGTCGTCCTCGCGCTCGGCCGCGCACCACAGGTCGGTGTCGCGCGGGCGGAACACCACTGCGCGACCGCGCGTGGTGAGCTCGTCGAACAGCGGTGTCCACTCGGGCCGTGGGCGCACGACCACCAGCGAAGCCAGGAGGTCGGCGAGATCGTCCGCCGACTGGGGCTCGGGCGTGATCTCGCCGTGCACCTGCTCGATGGCGGCGGGATCGAGCGCGCCGATGGCGGCGAGGTCGACCGCGAGGCCGCGCCGCAGGCTCACGGCGTTGGTGCGTCGGTTCTGCAGCTCTTCGTCGTCGAGGAACGCGTACGGCCGGGCGGTGATGATCTCGTGCGCCAGCACCGACGGCTCGGTGGTGTCGGCGAAGTGGACCTGCACCGTGCCGGCCTCGATGCGTTCCAGCAGCGCACGCGTGCCGTCGACGTCGAGCGCTTCGTGGAGCGTGTCGTTGATGGTCTGGCGCACCAGCACGTGATCCGGGATCTCGATGGGCCCGGTGACGTTCTCCTGGCACGCGGCCGCCTGCGGGAACACCGCGGCCATGAGGTCGTCGGACTCCATGCGTTGGATCGGCGGTGGGTTGCGCCGCCCGTTGCGGAACCGCAGGACCATCAGCGAACGATTGAGGTTCCAACGCCAGCGGGCCTGGAACATCGGGGAGTCGAGGATGGCGTGCTCGAGCGTGTCCTCGATCGACCCGCTGCTCAGGTAGTTGGGCACGTCGCTCAACGGGAAGCTGTGGTGCGGGCCGAGCGAGAGCACGATGGCGTCGTCGCTCGCCGCCGCCTGCAACTCGAAGTTGAACGTGCGGCAGAACTTCTTGCGCAGCGCGAGCCCGAGCGAGCGGTTGACCCGACCGCCAAAGGGGGAGTGCACCACGAGCTGCATGCCACCGGTCTCGTCGAAGAAGCGCTCGAACACGATGCGTTCCTGTGTGGGCATGGCCCCGAGCACCGCGCGCCCGACGGCCAGGTAGTCGACGACCATCGTGGCCGACTCGGCGTCGATCCCTGCCGTCTCCATGAGCCACTGCTTGGCGCCGTCGGGATCGCCGGCGGTGAGGAAGCGGTCGACCGCGGTGCGCAGGTCGGAGACCTCGGTGGACAGCTCGGCGGTGCGGGCCGGCGCTTCACCCATCCAGAACGGGATGGTGGGCGGCGCCGTGCCGGCGTCGCGCACGCGCACGACCCCGAGCTCGACCTTGCGGATCTGCCACGAGTGCGTGCCGAGCAGGAAGATGTCGCCCGCCATCGACTCGACCGCCCAGTCCTCGTTGACGGTGCCGATGAAGGTGTCGTCGGGCTCGGCGACGACCCGGTAGTCGCCGGTCTCGGGGATGGCGCCGCCCGAGGTGACCGCGGCCAGGCGCGCGCCCTTGCGCCCGCGCAGCTCGCCGTTGACGGAGTCGTGGTACACGTACGCGCCGCGGGGCCCGCGACCGGTGGCGATCCCGTTGCTCACGAGGTCGATCACGTCGTCGAACTGCTCGCGCGTCATGTCGTGATAGGGCGCGGCCCGCCGGATGAGGGCGAAGAGATCGTCGGTGCGCCATTCCTGCGCGCCCAGTTCGGCGACGATCTGCTGGGCGGCGATGTCGAGCGGCAACGTCGGCAACTGGATGGTGTCGAGCCGGCCGCCGCGCACCGCGGCCAACAGGGCAGTGCACTCGACGAGCTCGTCGCGCGTGAGCGGGTAGAGGCGACCCTTCGGCGTGCCGGCGCGACTGTGGTTGGAGCGACCGACGCGCTGCAGGAAGGTGGCGATGCTGCGCGGCGACCCGATCTGGCAGACCAGCTCCACCGGGCCGATGTCGATGCCGAGCTCCAACGACGCGGTGGCCACGAGCGCGCGCAGGTCGCCGGCGCGCAGGCGGGTCTCCACCCGGTGGCGCCGCTCCTTCGACAACGACCCGTGGTGCGCAGCCACGACGTCGTCGCCGAGGCGGGTGCCCAACTGATGTGCGAGCCGCTCGGCCATCCGGCGCGTGTTGACGAACACGAGCGTGGTGCGGTGCTCCTCGACCAGCGCGGCGATGCGGTCGAGCACGTCGCTCATCTGCTCGGCCGACGTGACCGCCTCCAACTCGCCCTCGGGGAGCTCGAGCGCGAGGTCGAGGGCACGCTGGTGGCCGGCGTCGACGATCACGGGCAGCGGACGGTCGCCGACCAACAGCCGGCCGACGGTCTCGATCGGTCGCTGTGTGGCCGACAGCCCGACGCGCGCGGGACGTGCCTCGCAGAGCGCCTCGAGCCGTTCGAGGGTGATCGAGAGGTGCGCGCCGCGCTTGTCGCGCGCGACGGCGTGGATCTCGTCGACGATGACCGTCTCGACCGTGCGCAGCGCGTCGCGACCCTTCTCGCTGGTGACGAGGAGGTAGAGCGACTCGGGCGTGGTGACCACGAAGCTCGGCGGCTTGCGCACCATCGCGGTGCGTTGCGAGCTGGTGGTGTCGCCGGTGCGGACCGCGACGCGCACGTTCGGTGCGCCCAGGCCGAGCTCGGCGGCGACGGCGGCGATCTCCGCCAGCGGTCGCTCGAGGTTCTCGGCGATGTCGACGGCCAGGGCCTTCAGCGGGGACACGTAGACGACGCGCGCCACGCCGTCGATCTCCTCGCCGCGTTCCTGGGCGCGGTAGAGGCGGTCGATGCACACGAGGAAGGCGGCGAGGGTCTTGCCCGATCCGGTGGGGGCGGCCACCAGCACGTCGTGTCCGGCGGCGATCTGGGGCCAGGCCTCCTCCTGGGGGGCGGTCGGCCCCTCGGGGAAGCGCCGGCGGAACCACTCGGCCACGGCCGGATGCATGCCTACCAAGGCCGGGTGCACCGGCGGACCGGCGGGCAGGAGCGGGAGGGGCACCGCAGTCATCCAACCATTCTCGCGGATGGGTGTGACAGTCATCCCAGGGACTTCGGGAAAGGCCGTAGGCTCGGGGAACTCAAGGCTGGAGGAAGTTTCATGGCCCGGATCAGCATCCCCGAAGGCGCCGGCGGCGAGCTCGTGCAGGTGTGGT
>DASXXX010000073.1:0-8201 GCA_036502765.1 Acidimicrobiia bacterium
TCGACGACGGCGTCGTGGTCGAGTCCCACCTGCGTGGCCATGTGCGGGTGCCTCCCATGACATGTGGCCGATTGACAGCCTGACGCGATGAGAAATATACCTGCGGCCATCAGGAAGCCCGTTCCCACCGCCACCGACTCCACCGCGCGCGGATTCGTCGTCGTCTTCATCGGACTCCAGGTCGGGATGATGATCTCGGGGATCGACGGCACGATCGTGGCGACCGCGTTGCCGTCGATCACCCGCGACCTCGGTGGCGTGTCCGGCATCGCCTGGGTCGTCAGCGCGTACCTGTTGTTCCAGGTCGCGACCATGCCCCTCTACGGCAAGCTCGGTGACCTCCACGGCCGCAAGCGCGTGCTGCTGTTCGCGATCGGCCTGTTCGTGCTCGGATCGGTGGCGTGTGGGCTCGCGCAGTCGATGCCGCAGCTGCTGGTGGCGCGCGCGGTGCAGGGAATGGGTGGCGGCGGGCTGCCTGTGCTCGGCATGGCCATCCTCGGCGATCTCGTCCCACCGCGTCAGCTCGGACGGTGGCTCGGCTACCAGGGCATGTTGTTCGCGGTGGCGGTCGTGATCGGTCCGCTCGTCGGCGGGCTGTTCGTCGATCACCTGAGCTGGCGGTGGGCGTTCTTCATCAACGTGCCGTTCGCGATCCTCGCCGTCGCCATCCTCGTCCCGCGGTTGCACCTGCCGTTCCGCAGAGTCGAACACGCCATCGACTACTTGGGCTCGGCGCTCCTCACCATCGGGCTCGCCGCGCTCGTGGTGCTGGCGACCGCCGGCGGCAAGGACGTCGAGTGGATCTCACCCGAGTCGGGCGTGTTGCTGGTCGTGCTCGTGCTCGCCAGCGTCGCCTTCGTGTGGCGGGAGCGCCACGCGGCCGAGCCGTTCGTGCCGCTGCGACTCTTCCAGAACGAGGTGCTACGCATCGCCGCGCCGGTGAACTTCACGTCGGGTCTGCTCTTCTACCTCGGCGTGTTCTTCCTCCCCGTGTTCTTCCAGGAGGTCGCCGGCGTCGACGCCACCGCGTCCGGTCTGCTGCTCATCCCGTTCATGATCGGCACCGCCGCGTCGACGACGTTCGCAGGCCACCGGGTGGAGCGCACCGGTCGGTACCGCGCCTGGCCGATCCTGGGTGGCGTCGCGATGACCGTGGGCGCGCTCGCGCTCACCACCATCGGTCTCGACACGTCGGTCGCGGTCGTCGCCGGTCTGGGCACCATCATCGGCATCGGCATCGGGTTCGCGATGCAGACGTCGATCCTCGCGGTGCAGAACGCGGTCGACGTCACCGACCTCGGCATGGCCACCTCGACCGCGCTCCTGGCGCGCACGCTCGGTGGCACCATCGGGACACCGTTGTTCGGCGCGGTGCTCGCCGCCGGTGTCCCCGCGCACCACGCCACCGCCGCCGACTTCGCCGGCGCACTGCCCTGGGTGTTCGCCGGCGCGGTCCCGGTGGGCCTGCTGGCGGTCCTGTTCGGCTGGCTGCTCCCGCAGCGCCCCCTCCGCGGCGTGGGCGACGGCACCGAGGTCACCATCGACACCGTCATCGCCCCCCACTGATCAGGTTCTGGCGTCGCTCGACCCTCACATATGGGGGTTGAGTGACGCCAAAAGACAGGTCAGGTGCCGTGCCGGCCGGCGCCGTCGGCGAAGCGGGTGGCGCCGTCGAGGGCGCCGGGCGCGCGCAGCGTGTCGATGCCGAGCTCGGTCTCGCGGCGGAGCGCGTCGGTGAGGTCGAGGTCCCACTGCGCGTAGACCGACGCCCGGTCGTTGCGCAGGCACACCTGGGGGAGCGCGGCGATCTCGGCCGCCAGTGCGATCGCGGCGTCACGCGCGGTGCCCGACGGCACGACGCGCGTCGCCAGTCCGAGGCGCAACGCTTCGTCGGCGTGCACCGCTCGACCGGTGAGGACGAGATCCAGCGCAGGACCCTGGCCGATGATGCGCGGCAGGCGCACCGTGCCGCCGTCGATCAGCGGCACCCCCCACCGGCGGCAGAACACCCCGAGCACCGCGTCGTCGGCGACGACCCGCAGGTCGCACCACAGCGCCAGCTCCAACCCGCCGGCGACCGCGTGGCCCTCGATGGCGGCGATCACCGGTTTGTCGAGGGCCATGCGGGTGGGGCCCATCGGGCCTTCGCCGTCGAGCGCGACGCGGTTGACGCGCTCGCCGCCCGGTTCGGCCATCGCCTTGAGGTCGGCGCCGGCGCAGAACGTGCCCTGCGCGCCGGTGAGCACCGCGACCGCGAGCGCGTCGTCGGCGTCGAAGCGCGTGAACGCGTCGACGAGCGCGTCGGCGGTGGGACGATCGACCGCGTTGCGGGCGTCGGGCCGGTCGATGGTGACGACCGCGACCGCACCCTCCACCTCGTAGCGCACCGTCATGAGCCTGCTCCTTCGGTTGGCCGCTCAGTAGACGATCACGCTGCGCAACGCGATCACCACGACGGTGAGCGCGATGTCGCACCCGATCGCGACCGCGGCCACCACCGGGCTCCAGCGGTGTTGGAGTCGCACCGCTTCGGTGCCGGCGATGCCGAGACGCTCGCCGAGACGGGGCAGCAGCGACGGCACCGTCACCAGCCACACCACGATCGCCAGTTGTCCGCACGCGAGCGGGATGCCCGAACCGGTGGCGAGCGCGACGATCGCGGTGACGAGGAGGATCAGCACCGGTGCCGCCATCTGCGCGAGCACGAACCGGAGCCGGGTGGCCAGCGACGCGGGCGCAGGCTCGTCGGTGCTGAACGTGACCGGTACCTCGAGCGAGGCCGACACCACTGCAGCTTCGACCGGACGCCGCGCGCAGGGTCGGCACGAGGGCACCAACCCGCCGAACCGCCTCTGAGCGAAGACTTCGGCCTGCTTGCCGCAGCGCACGCACACGCCGTGGAAGCGGACGTGCGTGACCCGCTGGTTGCTGGCGCGGTAGCCGTGGTCGTGTTCGATGACCCGTCCCGCGAGCTCGACGTCGAGGACCGCGAGCTCGGGTTCGTCGGCGCCGAGCCGCCAGAGGTGGGTGTCGTCGGCCACGGCGTAGAATCCGCAGCTGCAGTCGGCGGCAGGGGCGTCGTGATCGGCCAGCGCGCAGGTGGCGTGGGCGACGGCGCCGTACGCCTCACCGAGCTGGCGGTAGAACGCGGGCCGCAGGACGACTCGGTCCTGCTCCACGCCGAGGCGGGCGAGCTTGCGGGCCGAGATCGGCGTCGCGAAGACGTCCCACGGGAGGTTCGGCGGGTTCACGGCGTGCCGGCGGGGACGGGCTCGAGCGGTTCGGGGACCTCCACCGGCTCGCCAATCGGTTCAGGAGCCTCGACGGGCGCGGGCAGCGGCGGCACCGGGATGTGGATCTCGCGCTTGGGTTCGCCGATCCGTCCCATGGAGCTCCTGGGGTCAGCCGCGCACGTTCGGGATCACATTCTCCGCGACGTCGCGCATCGTGTCGAGGGTCTCCTCGCGTGAGTTGCGGTGGAGACCGACCTGCACGTGGTCGACGCCGATCTCGCGGTACTCCGCGAGCAGGTCGGCGAACGACCGGTCCTTGCGCACCGGCGTGCTGGTGAAGAGCTGCAGCGACGACGGGTCACGATCGTTGCGTTCGGCGGCCTCGAGCACGCGCGGCCAGTGCTCGACGACACGTTCGGGCGACATCTGCGCCGCGATCCAGCCGTCACCTATGCGCCCGGCCCGCTCGAGGGCGATGTCGGAGTGACCGCCGATGAGGATCGGGATGGGGCGCTGCACCGGTCGGGGTTCGGGGTCCATCGGCGGCAGGTCGTGGAACTCCCCGTGGAACTCGACCAGGTCGCCCTCTGCGCACCAGAGCGCGCGCATGAGCGCGATGTGCTCCTCGCTGCGCGCGCCGCGGTGGTCCCACGGCATGCCCATGGCCTCCGCTTCTTCGCGCAACCACCCGACGCCGACGCCGTAGACGACCCGTCCTCCCGAGTACACGTCGAGGGTGGCGAGCGCACGCGCGTTGTGCACCGCGTTGCGGATCGGGAGCACCGCGACGGCAGTGCCGAGCTTCACCCGTTCGGTGAATCCCGCGACCCACGTGAGAGTGGTCATCATCTCGTAGTTGGGCGACAGCAGACCTGACACCGCGTCGTCGGCGATCTTCGACGGCTTGCGCCCCAACGTGTAGTCGGACTCGGTGTGCTGTGGCGTCACCAGGTGGTCGACGCCCCAGAGACTGTCGAACCCGAGCTGCTCGGCGGTCGTGCAGTACTCACGCACCCATTCGGGTGACGCGTAGCGACCGGTGTGGGGGATGGTGACGCCGACGTCCATGGAGAGAACCTACGCCGTGTCGTACGCCGCGAGGTCGACGTGCTGGGTGCGGTCGCGGTAGGAGCTCATCGAACCCGGCCACTGCGTGACGATGCGGTCGCCGACGCGGTAGTAGCCATTCACCCCTGCCTGCCAGACCTCGACCTCGTCGAGCGCGCGTTGGATGGCGTCGTTGTACTCGTCCATCACGTCGCGCTTCACGTCGACCCACGCGAGGTCGTGCGCGTCCATCGCGTCGAGCATCTCCATCACGTAGTGCACCTGGCACTCGATCATGTAGATGATCGAGCCATTGTTCGTGTTGGGGCCGTAGAGCATGAACACGTTCGGGAAGCCGCTGGTGGTGATGCCCAGGTACGCCTCCGGGCCGTCGGCCCAGGCGTCGTCGATGTCGACGTCCTTGCGGCCGACCACGTCGAGCGCGGCGAGGAACTTGGTGGTGGTGAACCCGGTGGCGAGGATGATCGTGTCGACCGCGCGCGTCGTGCCGTCGGCGGTGACGATCCCGTGTTCGGTCACCTCGGTGATCGCGTCGGTCACGAGCTCGACGTGCGGCAGGTTGAACGTGGGGTAGTAGGCGTTCGACGCCAGCGGACGTTTGGATCCGTAGGGTCCGACCGGGGTGAGCCGGGCGCGGAGCTCGTCGTCCTCGACGAGGTCGATGTTGCGCCGTCCGTACGACTCGTAGAGCGCGCGTCGTTCGGTGTCGGCGAAGGTGAGGTTGGGGTCGATGGTGGTGAAGATCTCGTCGCGCGACGCCCGGAGGGCATCGGGATCGGCGGCGAACGCCGCCAGCTCGTCGTCGGAGTACGGGTCGTCGTCCTTGGGCGACACCCAGTTGGGCGTGCGCTGGTAGACGGTGAGCGACTCGACGACGGGCGCGATCTCGGGGATCAGCTGCACCGCGCTCGCCGCGCTGCCGATCACCGCGACGCGTTCGCCGGCGAGGTCGTGGTCGTCGGCCCAGTCGGCGGAGTGGAACATCGTTCCCTGGAACCGGTCGAGCCCCGGGACCTCGGGTTCGACGGGCTTGCCGAACATGCCGATCGCGCTGACGACGATGTCGGCGTCGACGATCTCGTCGGTGCCCCCGCCGTCGCCGACGGTGAGATGCCACACCGACTCGTCGTCGGCCCAGCGCATCGACCGGACCGGGGTGGACAGGCGGAGGTGCGGGCGGAGACCGAAGCGGTCGACGACGTCCTCGAGGTACGCCTTGATCTCGGGCTGGCGCGCGTACCGGCGCGACCACGCGGGATTCGGCGCGAACGAGAAGGAGTAGAGATGCGACTTGATGTCGCACTCGGCGCCCGGATAGCGGTTGTGGAACCAGGTGCCGCCGATGCCGGGCGCCTGCTCGAGGATCACGAAGTCGTCGTGACCCCGGGCGAGCAGCGACACGCCGGTGCAGATGCCGCCCGGCCCGGCGCCGATGATCGCGACACGACGCGAGCGCCGAGTGGAGTCGTCGCTCGCGTCGTGCCGGATGTCAGTGGTTCCCGCGCTCATGGCGGGCAGTATGCCTCGCGTTCGACGAGGTCGTTAGTAGTAGTGCCGCCGACCGCCGACCTCGTGACCTACCGAGCCGGCGACCCAGAGCACGGCACCCACGACGAGCAGCACCACTCCGATCACCCAGAGCACGGGAACCGAGAGCAGCAAACCCAGTAGCAAGAGGATCAAACCGAGGACGATCACAGCCTCTCTCCTTGCGTCGGTGTGGAGGGGTCTCCACGTGGAGGGAGTGGTACCCGCGCCGCGTGGTCGTCAACCGTGGCGATCGTCACTCGTGCGCTCGGCATGATTCGTAGACTCCCGCGCATGTCCTTCATCGAGATCGCGAAGCCGCGACCACACGTCACGCTGGTCACGCTCAACCGTCCCGAACGCATGAACGCGATGGCGTTCGACGTGATGATCCCGTTGCGCGACACACTGCGCGACATCAGCGACGACAACGACTGCCGCGTGGTCGTGCTCACGGGCGCGGGCCACGGGTTCTGCTCCGGCGCCGACCTCGTCGGTGGGGGGATGGTGCCCAACATCGACGGCTTGAAGCGCACGAGCATCGCTCGTCGCGCCCTCAAGGTGCTGGACGAAGTGATCCTCGCCCTCCGCGACATGCACCAGCCGGTGATCGCGGCGGTCAACGGTGCCGCGATCGGTGGTGGCTTCTGCCTCGCGTGCGCGGCCGACATCCGCATCGGTGCCGACACCGCCTACTTCCGTGCTGCGGGCATCAACAACGGGCTGACCGCCAACGAGCTCGGCATCAGCTACCTGCTGCCGCGTCAGATCGGCTTCTCGCGCGCGTTCGACATCCTGCTCTCGGGGCGTGACGTCGACGCCGAGGAGGCGGAGCGCATCGGCTTGATCTCGCAGCTGGTCCCCGGCGACCAGCTGCTCGATCGGTGCTACGAGCTGGCCGAGGGGATCATCGGGTTCAGCCACATCGGCGTCGAGCTCACCAAGCAGTTGCTGTGGGCCAGCCTCGACGCCGGCAGCCTGCACTCGCACATGAACCACGAAGGCAACGCGCAGCTCTACGTGCGCATGACCACGAGCAACTTCGACGAGAAGATCGCGGCGTGGAAGGAAGGGCGCACGCCCGTGTACACCGATGAGTGAGCTGCGGTTCGACGGCAAGGTCGTCGTCGTCACCGGTGCCGGACGCAACCTCGGGCGCGAGTACGCACTCATGTTCGCGGCGCGCGGGGCGCGTGTGCTCGTCAACGACCTCGGCGTCGGCATCAGCGACACCGACGGCGTGGCCGACGCGCCGGTCGACCCGCCGGCCGATGCGGTCGTCGCCGAGATCGTCGCCGCCGGCGGCGAGGCGATCGCGAACCACGACACGATCGCCACGCCCGAGGGTGGACGCGCCATCGTCGACGCCGCGCTCGACGCGTTCGACGGCGTCGACGTCGTCGTCAACAACGCGGGGCAGGTGCGCATGGCGCCGTTCCCCGAGCTCACCGAAGCGCAGCTCGACGCGGTGATCGACACGCAGCTGCGCGGCGCGCTCAACGTGGGGCGCCCCGCGTGGGCGGTGATGGTCGAGCGCGGCGGCGGTCGGTTCGTGAACGTGTCGTCAGGCGCGGCGTTCGGTGGCGTCCCCGGCGGCGCGGTGTACGGCATGGCCAAGATGGGTGTGATCGGTCTGACTCGCTCGATGGCGTCAGAAGGGCGCGACGTCGGCATCGCCGCCAACGTGATCGCGCCGTACGCCAAGACCCGGCCCGGCACCGGGTTCGGTCCGTTCCCGGCCAGCGAGGAGCTCAACGAGTGGTTGGCGCCCCGGTTGGTGGCGCCGCTGGTCGGGTGGTTGGCCCACGAGGCGTGCCCGGTGTCGGGGGAGTGCTTCAGCGTGGGCGGCGGGCACTACGCGCGCGTCGGCCTCGAGGTCACCGACGGGTTCGTCGACCGTGACGCGACCATCGACACCATCGCCGCCAACGCGTCCGCCATCCTCGACTCGCCGGCGACGCCGATCACCACCACGGTGTCCGACAACATGCGCCGGATGTTCGAAGGGTTCAGCCCGTGAGCCGCCCGAGGGTGGCTCGGGTCAGACGGGCCTGAGGACGTTCAGTGCTTCGGCGTTGTCGTGCATGATCAGGCGCTGCGACGCGTCGTCGAGCTCCTTGATCTCCACCGCGTAGTCGCGCGGGTTCGGGAGTCCCTCGATGTGCGGCCAGTCGGAGCCGAACACGACGCGGTCGGCGCCCATGAGGTCGACGATCTCGTAGGGGTCGTCCTCCCAGAACGGGTTGATCCACACGTGGCGGCGGAACGTCTCCGCCGGGTCCTCCTTGAAGAGGCCGGGGATCTTCCGGTTGATCGACTTGAACTTGCGGAACAGGTCGGGGAGGAACTCGGCGCCGTTCTCGACCGACGCGA
>DASXXX010000074.1:0-2890 GCA_036502765.1 Acidimicrobiia bacterium
CGTCGGGGGTGAGGCGCAAGCCGTGAAGGTCACCGACGCCATGCTCGAGGTCGCCGAGGCCGTCCGCCCCAAACTGCTCGCCGACGGCATGTTCTTCGTGGGGCTCGACATCGTCGGCGACAAGCTCATGGAGGTCAACGTCTTCAGCCCCGGCGGACTCGGCAGCTGCGAGAGCCTCTACAGGGCCAAGTTCTGCGACACAGTCGTCGACGCCCTCGAACACAAGGTCGACCTGCGCGCGCACTACCGCGGCAGGTTGACCAACACGAGTCTCGCCACGTTGTGAGGGTCGCTGCAGAGTCCACCTTCTCCAACGGCCGAGAGTGCCCACTACGGCGATGCCGGTCCGTCCGGAGACGGAAACTCCGGCCGATCTTCGCCTGTCAGTGTTCGAGCACCGACGATGACCGGAACTCGTCGCGTGCGTGCGGGTCGGAGAAGAAGACCAGGGTCCACGCGTGGGTCCGTCCCGCGCGCACCAAGGCTTCATACCGGTGGTTGCCGTCCTCGAGCAGCAGGCATCCTTCCCGGTACTCGGCGAGGAGTGGCGGTGGTTGCCAGCCGCCATCGAGGCTGTCCTGCATCGCGTCGACGTCGCCTTCCCATTCGTCGGGCTGCACGGTGCACAGCGCTTCGTCTTCCGGACCAGCCAGGCGCACCAGCTCCCCCAGCGGCACTTGTACGGGACCCACCCACCAATGCCGATCCTGGGCCAACGCTGCCGCGAGGGTCTCGTTGTTGCTCCCTCGACTCGCGAGGAAGGCCCCGACCCAGCGTGCGAGCGCATCCTCACCCTCCTCGTTCGCGGCGCGCGCCGTCTCGAGGGTGAACTCGCCTCGGTCATGCATCTCCAGGGCGTGCCCCGCGGCAGATGCCGCGAAACAGGTCAGGCGGCGTTGACTGCGATCGCGAGCTCAGCGAGGGACGTGACGCGGTCGTAGTCCGCTTCGAGATGAAGGCGGAGCGGGTCCATCAGGAACGGGCGGAGACCGGCACGACGTGCGCCCACGACGTCGATGCCCGGCATGTCTCCGACGTACCAAGCATCCCGGGCGTCGACCCCCATCGCATCGAGCACGAGCTGGAAGATGCGCGGATCGGGCTTCATCACTCCGACGGCCCCGGAGTCGATGACGCACTCGACTTCGACGCCGAGCCCGGGTCCGACCTGCAGAAGCTCTCGGGCGCGGAGACGTTCCGCGATCATGCCGTCGGCATTCGAGACGATGCCGAGCCGGGCACCGGTCGCGGCCAGGTCGTCGAGCCCTGCCCGGCAGCCGGGCGCTTCGCGATGCCAGAGGGCGGCGTCGGCGAACTCGTTGTCGAGATGCAGGTGGACATCCTCACGGCGATCGGCCGGCACGCCGCAGAACTCGGCGTAGCCCTCGAGGTAGGCGATCCAGCAGGCGGCCCAGTCGCCCTCGGCGTCCCGGTCGATCCCGAAGCGGACGGCCGCGGCGTAGTGAGCGTCGTCAAGCACCTCGGCGGCGACGGGATGCTCGGCGCGCGCAAACGCCCCGCCGATCCGTTCGTGGTCGGGCAGGAGGAAGATGCCGCCGACATCGAGAAGCACGGCGAGCGGAGGCGTCATCGCAGCACCGTAGCGACGGGACTCACGAGCGCGTGGACGTCAGCCGGGCATGCCGGTGGGTTCTTCGCCGTCATGCGCGCACGCGGAATGGAATCAGCGTGGTTCCACCATGGCCGGGTGCGTGGGTTCGTAGAGGCCGACTTCGCCGCCGCCCGGTAGCGCGACCTTCGTGACCGACCCCCAACGAGCTTCGTCGACGGCCGAGCATCGAACACCCTGCGCTTCCAGCCGCTGCATCTCGGCCGTGAGGTCGTCGCACATCAGGTAGAGCTCTGACCCCGGAGCGTCCGCCGGGTGCACAGCGAGCTCCGCCGGCGGCAGGCCGAAGATCAGCCAGCCGCCACCTGCATCAACGTGTTCGAAGCCGAGGACGTCGGCCAGGAACGCCCGATCGGCGTCGGGATCGCTGCTGAAGACGATGACGTGCGCGCCGTAGATCACACGCCCATCTTGCCTGACATGATGGAGCGGTGGTCGAGGCCAACTCCATCGCCGCCGAGATCCCCTACCTGCGCAGCGAGCTGGCATCGGTGCAGGTGGAGTTCGAGGACCGCATCCTCGACGACCGGACCGTCGAACGGCGCGCGATGCACGTCAACAACGGTCGCACCGCCGCGGTGCCGCCGAGGTTGGAACGTGAAGGCCTCGAGCTCGTGTCGTGGCCGAGCCCGATCGCCCGCGAGCGGCTCGACGAGCTCGTCGCCGCCAAGCCGCTGCTGACCATGCGTCCGATCGAGTTCGACTACTGGTCCGAGACGATTCCCGTGATCCAGGCTCGCTCGGGCGCGCGCGACGTGTTGCCGCTCCACGCGTCGACCGTGCGCTTCAGCCAGCAGGCGAACCGCGACGAGATGATGACGCCGGCCGGATGGGCGCATCTCGACTACGACGGCGACGAGGCGGCGGTGCAACTGCGCGAGACCCTCGAGCGCACGGAGCGCGAGGTCGCGCCCTTCAGTCGCTCCGTGCTCTACCAGACCTGGCGCGTCCTCACCGATCCTCCGCAGGACTTCCCGCTCGCGATCTGCGACTGGCGGACGGTCACGACGGCCGACATCGTCCCGCTCGAATACCACGTGGGTACCGACGGCAGCGACGTGACGTATCGATCGCAGGGCAGCCGGTTCAGCGAGCGCCACGAGTGGTGGTACTTCCCCGACCTCACCGTCGACGAGCTCGTGCTGTTCGTCGGGTTCGATTCATCCCGCGCCGACCGTCCCGCGTCGCTGCACGTGTCGTTCGAGGATCCGACGGTGCACGATCCGGTGCCGCGTGCGAGCATCGAGACCCGCTTCTTCG
>DASXXX010000075.1:0-3734 GCA_036502765.1 Acidimicrobiia bacterium
GGTGCTCGACATCCTCGGCATCAGCCTCGGCCCGCTGATCGCCGCCGCCGGGATCGCCGGCGTCGCCCTGGGCTTCGGCGCGCAGTCGTTGGTCAAGGACTTCCTCACCGGCATGTTCATGCTCATGGAGGACCAGTTCGGTGTGGGTGACGTGATCGACACCGGCGTCTCGTCCGGAACCGGAGTCGTGACCGGCACCGTCGAGGGCGTGAGCCTGCGCACCACCCGTCTGCGCGACATCGACGGCGTGGTCTGGCACATCCCGAACGGCAACATCCTGCGGGTCGGCAACAAGTCGCAGCAGTGGGCGCGCGCCGTGGTCGACGTGCCGGTGACGTTCCAGGCCGACGCCGGTGCGGCGACCGAGGTGATCCGCACCGTCACCGACGCGGTCTGGCACGACCCCGAGTTCGCGTCGATCATCCTCGCCGAGCCCAGCGTTCTCGGCGTCGAGTCGCTGGCGCCGGGGCGAGTCGTGATCCGGATCGTCGTGCGCACGCGGCCGCAGGAGCAATGGCGGGTGGAGCGCGAGCTGCGGGCGAGGATCAAGGCCGCGCTCGACGAAGCCGGGATCGCCCTGCCGTCTGTGTAGTGCGGGCCGTCTGTGTAGTGCGGGCCGTCCGTGTAGTGGCTCGCGTCGTGCTGCCCGCGTAGGCCCCTCCACGTAGGCTCCGGGCGATGGACGCCACCGTCGTCGTCATCCTCATCTTCCTGTTCGCGGGCGTGCTGATCGGGCTGGGTCTCGGGCTCTCACGCCGGGCGAAGCGCCAGGAGCAGGTCCCCGGCGAGGTGCGCACCCGGCCGTCGCCGCCAGCACCGCCGAAGACCGCGCCACCGGTCGTCGAGCCCGAGGTCGCGCCGACAACCGAAGCCGAGGTCGAGGCGCCGCCCGAGCTGAAGGAACGGCTCGGCAAGACGCGCGGCGTGTTCGCGCGGCTGCGCGGGCGCAACCGCATCGACGACGAGACCTGGGACGACCTCGAAGACACGCTCCTGATGGCCGATGTCGGCATGCCCGTCACCGAGCGCATCCTCGGCGACGTGAAGGAGCGGGCCAAGGCCGAACGCACCGCCGACTCCGACGCGCTCATGGCGCTGTTGCACACCGAGTTGGTCGCGCTCCTCACCAGCAGTCCTGATGGCGGCGACAAGCCGCGCACGCTCACCCACACAGAGGGTGAGCCGAACGTGTGGATGTTCGTGGGCGTCAACGGCGTCGGCAAGACGACCACGATCGCCAAGGTCGCGCAGCGGGAGACGGGCGACGGCCACGTCGTCGTGCTCGCCGCCGCCGACACGTTCCGTGCCGCCGCGGCCGAGCAGCTGACGCACTGGGCCGAGGTCACCGGCGCCGCCATCGTGCGTGGGCAGGAGGGCGCCGACCCGGGTTCGGTCGTCTACGACGCCATGAGCTCGGCGGCCAGCCGCGACGCCGACCTCGTCCTCGTCGACACCGCCGGCCGTCTGCACACGAAGACCAACCTCATGGCGGAGCTCGAGAAGCTCAAGCGCATCGTCGATCGCACGCCCGGCGCGCTCAAGGAGGTGCTGCTCGTCCTCGACGCCACCACCGGGCAGAACGGCCTCACCCAGGCCCGCCAGTTCGCCGAGGCGGTCGACGTCACCGGCGTGGTGCTCACCAAGCTCGACGGCAGCGCCAAGGGTGGCATCGTCCTCGCCATCGAGGCCGAGCTCGGCATCCCGGTGAAGCTCATCGGGGTGGGGGAGCGCGCCGCCGACCTCATCGAGTTCGACCCCGAAGCCTTCGTCGCCGCCCTCCTCGACGCGTAACGCCACCGTTTCGGCGCCGCTACCCCGTCGTCGTGACGACGGAGGGGCGCCAAAACCTGTTGGGTGCGCTCGCTAGCCTGATCGGACCATGTTCGACACGCTCGCCGATCGGTTCGACGGCATCTTCACCAAGCTCCGCAGCCGCGGGAAGCTGACCGACAAGGAGATCGACGAGGTCTGCCGGGAGCTGCGGGTCGCGCTGCTCGAGGCCGACGTCAACGTCGTCGTCGCCCGCAACTTCATCCGCCGGGTGAAGGAGCGCGCCCAGGGCGCCGAGGTGGCCAAGAGCCTCTCGCCCGCGCAGCAGGTCATCAAGATCGTCAACGAGGAGCTGGTCGAGACCCTCGGTGGCACCACCGGCAAGCTCACGACCGCGTCGAAGCCGCCGAGCGTCGTGATGATGGCGGGCCTGCAGGGCTCCGGGAAGACGACCGCCTCGGCCAAGCTCGCCCGGCTCCTCAAGAGCCAGAACCGCCGACCCCTGCTCGTGGGTGCCGACCTCCAGCGGCCCGCCGCGGTCGAGCAGTTGCGCGTGCTCGGCGAGCGCATCGGGGTGCCGGTGTACTCCGAGCCGACCGATGCCATCTCGGTGGCGCGCGGCGCACGCGAAGAAGCGGCCCGCCTCGGCCGCGACGTGATCATCGTCGACACCGCCGGCCGTCTGCAGATCGACGCCGAGCTCATGGACGAACTGGTCCAGGTGCGCGACATCGTGCAGCCCAACGACACGTTGCTCGTCGTCGACGCCATGACCGGCCAGGAGGCCGTGAACGTCGCCACCGAGTTCGACGCGGCCGTCGGACTCACCGGCGTGGTGCTCACCAAGATCGACGGCGACGCGCGCGGCGGCGCCGCGCTGTCGGTGAAGGAAGTGGTCGGCAAGCCGATCCTCTTCGCCGGTACGGGCGAGAAGCTCGACGAGTTCGAGCCCTTCCATCCCGATCGCATGGCCAGCCGCATCCTGGGCATGGGCGACGTCCTCACGCTGATCGAGAAGGCCGAGGCCACCTTCGACCAGGACGAGATGGAGAAGGCCGAGCAGAAGCTGCGCAAGGGTCAGCTCACGCTGCAGGACTTTCTCGACCAGATGCGCCAGGTGCGCAAGATGGGTCCGCTCCAGAACGTCCTGGGGATGCTGCCGGGCGTCCCCAAGGAGATCAAGAACGCGGAGATCGACGACAAGGAGATCAACCGCATCGAAGCGATCATCTGCTCCATGACGCCGGCCGAGCGAGCGAACCCGTCGGTGATCAACGGTTCGCGTCGCGTGCGGATCGCCGAGGGCAGCGGCGTCACGCCCGCCGACGTCAACGCGCTGCTCAAGCAGTTCAAGACCGTGCAGCAGATGATGAAGGGCATGGGCAAGGGCCGGATGCCCAAGCTGCCGCCCGGGATGGACCTCAGCGAGTTGCAGGGCTTGGAGCAGTAGGTCTCGAGCGGAGTCAGTCTTCGCGCGCCGCCTGCTCGCGCGGGCGCAGTCCGCGTCGTGCCATCTCCATCCGCAGCTCGTGCGCGTCCCGCGTCTTGGCGGTGACGGCCATCACGTCGGTCGACATCTGCAGGTGCATGCGCATGCCCATGAGCTCCCACGCGCGCTTCACGAGCTGCTTCGTGGCCATGAGCGTCGACAGCGGGGCGCGCGCGACGTGCGCGGCCAGCTCGTCGACGGTGGTGTCGAGCTCCTGGCGCGCGACGACGCGGTTCACCAGGCCCATGTCGAGTGCCTCCGCCGCGGTGAGCGTCTGCGCGGTGTAGAGGTACTCGTACGTGCGCTTCCAGTTCATGAACACCCACGGCTCGATCATGGTCTCGCCGCCCGGGAAGCCGAGTCCCTGCACCAGGGGCATCTGGAAGTACGCGTCGTCGGACGCGATGGTGATGTCGGGGAGCAGCGCCCAGTAGGTGCCGCCGCCGAGCGCGTAGCCGTGCACCTGCGCGATCGT
>DASXXX010000076.1:0-2026 GCA_036502765.1 Acidimicrobiia bacterium
GGCGCTCGGCGACAACTTCAACGGCGTCCAGCAGTGGATCAACGACAACCTGGTGAGTCACCAGGGTTGGTGGTACATCGGCTTCTACACGCTGCTGATCATCTTCTTCTCGTACTTCTACACGGCCATCGCGTTCAACCCTGCCCAGCAGGCCGACATCATCCGCAAACAGGGTGGCTTCATCCCCGGCATCCGGCCCGGGCCACCCACGGAGCGCTACCTGGCCAAGGTGCTCAACCGCATCACGCTGCCGGGTTCGCTGTTCCTGGCGGTCATCGCGGTCACACCGTTGCTGGTGTTCGCGTTCTGGGACATCAGCCAGTTCCCGTTCGGCGGCACGTCGCTCCTCATCACCGTGGGGGTCGCCCTGGAGACGATGAAGCAGATCGACAGCCAGCTGATGATGCGGAACTACGAAGGTTTCCTGGCCTGACATGAACGGCTCCGGGGTACGCCTCGTGCTGCTCGGCAAGCCGGGCGCCGGCAAGGGAACTCAAGCGGCGCTGCTGTCGGCTCATTACGGCGTCGAGCACCTCTCCACGGGCGACGTCTTCCGGTCCGCGGTCGCGCAGGGCACGCCCACCGGCCTCGAGGTGAAGCGCTTCCTCGACACCGGCGAGCTCGTCCCTGACGACATCGTGATCCGCGTCGTCGACGAGCACTTCGCCGCCGGCGGTCCGCTCGAAGACGGCTTCATCCTCGACGGATTCCCGCGCACGCTGGTGCAGGCCGAGGAGCTCGAGCAGGTGCTCACCGACCACCCACTCGACCTCGTGATCAACATCGAGGTGCCGACCGACACGATCCTGCACCGCATCGCGGGCCGGCGGGTCTGTGTGAACTGCGGCGCCAGCTACCACCTGACCAGTCGGCCGACGGTCAACTGGACCTGCGACGTGTGCGGCGGTGAAGTCGTGCAGCGAGACGACGACACCGAGGCCGCGGTCACGAACCGGCTCGAGGTGTACCAGCGCCAGACGGTCCCGATCATCGACTTCTACTGCAACCTCGGGAAGTTGGTCGAAGTCGATGGTGTCGGCGAGGGCAACGAGGTCCAGGAGCGTCTGATCAAGGAGATCGACGGGCGCTCCCAGCCCGGGGCGAGTTGATCACTCGCAAGAACGCCCAGCAGCTCGCGCTGATGCGCAGAGCCGGCGCGGTGGTGGCGGAGATGCACGAGCTCTGCATCCGCGCGGCGGTGCCGGGCGCTTCGACGCTCGACGTCGACGCGGTGGCGCGCGAGGTGCTCGCGCGACGGGGTGCGCAGTCGAACTTCCTCGGGTACAACGGCTTCCCCGCGGTGGTGTGCACGTCGCCCAACGACGTGATCGTGCACGGCATCCCGAGTGCCGAGGTCGTGCTGCAGGAGGGCGACATCCTGTCGATCGACTGTGGCGCGATCATCGAGGGCTGGCACGGCGACGCCGCCGTGACCGTGCCGATCGGCGAAGTCGACGACGAGTCGACGCGGTTGATGGACGTCACCCGGGCCTCGCTCGAAGCAGCCATCGAGCAGGTGGTGGAGGGCCACCGCCTCGGCGACGTCGGCGCCGCGGTGGAGGGCATCGCCGAGCGGGCGGGGTTCTCGGTGGTGCGCGAGTACGTGGGCCACGGCATCGGCACCGCCATGCACGAGGACCCCAACGTCCCCAACTACGGGCCGGCGGGTCGGGGCATGAAGCTCAAGGAGGGGCACGTCTTCGCCATCGAGCCCATGGTGAACGCGGGCACTGCCGAGACCGAGGTGCTGGACGACGGTTGGACCGTGGTCACCGTCGACGGCCGTCGCTCCGCCCACTTCGAGCACACCATCGCCGTCACCGACCACGGCCCCGAGGTCCTCACGCTCCCCCGCTAGCCGGGCGAAATGTCCGATTGTCGGAACGGGCCTTCGTCATATAGCATGGTCGGTCGGCCCTAGAAGGTTTTTGCGCGCATTTCAGCGCGCCCGGCATTGAAGTAGGTGGAAAGTCCTGGCCAAGCCCAAGGACGACACGATCCTGGTCGAGGGGACGGTCGTCGAACC
>DASXXX010000077.1:0-7262 GCA_036502765.1 Acidimicrobiia bacterium
ATCGCGGCGATGGAGTGGTCGAGCGCAACCGAACACCTACGTCCCGACCACGGGCTGCCCGAGCAGCCGGTGTCCGGACAGCGCATCACCAACCGCGCCCTGGCGGAGTCGCTGCGCGCCATCGGGCGCGGCGGGCGCGACGCGCACATGACCGGCGCATGGGGCGGCGCCGCGGTCGACGCGGTGCAGCGGGCCGGCGGCTGCCTCACGCTCGACGACCTCGCCGCGCATCGCGGCGAATGGGTCACTCCCATCGCGGGCGGATACCACGACCACGAGGTGCTGCAGCTCCCGCCCAACGGCCAGGGCGCGGCAGTCCTCGCCGCGCTGGCCCGCCTGGCCGATGCGCCCGCGAGCGATCCCGATGACCCAGCCGACGTCGTCGCCGTCGCCCGCGCCATCCGCGCCGGCATGGAGGACGCGCACGCGCACGTCGCCGACCCGCGCGCGGCCGAGGTGCCGCGATTCTGGGAGACCGGCTTCTCGCAAACCGTTGGCCGCGACACCGTGTACACCGCGGTCGTGGCCGACGGCATGGCGGTGAGCCTCATCACGTCGGTGTACGTCGGCTTCGGCTCCGGGATCCACGCCGGTGGCGCCCCGCTCCAGAACCGCGGCTTCGGCTTCTCGCTCGATGCCTCGCACCCCAACGTCGTCGCCGGCGGCAAGCGTCCCTTCCACACGATCATCCCCGGCATGGTCCGGCGTGACGAGCGCCTCCACCTGGTCTACGGACTCGTCGGCGGACCGATGCAGCCCCAGGGCCACGTGCAGGTGTTGCGGCACCTGATCGACCACGGCCTCGACCCGCAGGCCGCGCTCGACCGGCCGCGCACCCTGTGGCCGATCGGCGACATCCTCGGCATCGAGCCCGGCTTCGCCGACGATGCCGCGGTGCGACGGGCCGCGACCGACGACGGCTGGCAGGTCGTCGACATCCCGCAGCGCTGGTTCGGTGCCGGCCAGGTGATCCGGATCCATCCCGACGGCTGGCTCGAGGGCGGCAGCGACCCTCGCCACGACGGCACCGCGTTCGGCATCTAGTCACCCGCGCTCGCTCCCGCTCGCTCCGTCCTCACACCGGGAGCCACCGCGCCGGTTTTGACGCGCGTACCGACGCAGGTGAGGATGCCCGGCGTGCTCTTCCTCCACGAAACTCATTCCGTCGACGGTTACCACGAAGACGACTTCGAGGCCGCGTTCCGCGACCACTGGATGCCCACCCTCGCCGAAGACGACGACGCCCGCCTCCTCTGGTACTGCAACCTCACGCACGGCAGCACCTGGTCGTACCGGGTGGTCACCGTCACCGCGGTGCGCGACGGCGCCGCGTACGAGCGCCTCGCCACGCGCATCCAGCAGGGCGACCTGCAGGAGTGGATGCGGGCGCTCGACACGACGCGTCACGACGCGCACGCCAAGGTGCTGGTGCCGCTGCCCTGGTCGCCGATGGCCGATCTCGACCTGGCGTCGGTGCCGGGCGGGGGCGTCGACCGCGAGCCCGTCGTGTACATGCAGGACACGATGTGGCCGTACGAGGACAAATTCCTCGACTACATCGAGGCGTCGGGCAGCGTGTACTCGAAGTCGCTCGAACACCGCGACAGCGGTGCGCCTCGCTTCCTTGACATCGAAGCCGGCTTCCAGCCTGCGTTCGGCTCGCACGTGCGCCGAGAGGTGATGCTCATGCAGCGCGTGCTCGACGTCGAGCGCCTGCAGGGCCTGCTCATGACCGACATCCCTCGCGAGATGCGAGCGCCGGGCACGTGGATGCACGATGCGCTGGCGCTGCGAGACAAGTGGGAGAGCCTGTTGCTCCGCACCACCCGCTGGTCGCCGGCACCACTCGAGCTCGCGACCGCGGAGGTGGCCTGATGCTGTTCGTCCACGAGACGCACGAGGTCGTCGGCCTCAAGGAAGACGAGTTCGAGACGCTGTACCGCACCGGTTGGATGCCGATGCTCGCCGCAGGCGACGACGCCCGTCTGCTCTGGTACATGAACCACGCCCTCGGCAGCGGACCCGCGTACAACGTCGTGACCATCACGGGTGTGCGCGACGGCGCCGCCTGGGAGCGACTCGACGAGCGCCTCCGCAACGGCGATCTGCGCGACTGGTTGAAGTCCGTCGACGCCTGCCGCCACAACGTGACGGCGAAGGTGATGCTGCCGGTGCACTGGTCGCCCATCCAGGAGGTCGACTTCGCCGACGTCCCGACCGACGGGCGCGAGCACGAGCTGCACCTGTTCATGGAGGACACCGGCTGGCCGACGTCGTCGCTCGACGAGTACATCCAGGCGTGGGACGACATCTACCGCAAGCCGATCCTGGCCTACGCCGACGACATGCGCGCCATCCCCATCGACATCCAGGCGTGCTTCCAGAACGCGCACGGATCGGCGGTGCGGCGCGAGGCGATGTTGTGGCAGTGGATCCCCGATCCCGCCACGGTCACACACCTCATCGCCACCGACCTGCCGATCGAGCGGCGCGAACCGGGCACCTACATGTACGACGCGCTCGCGTTCCGCGACCAGTGGCGAAGCCGGCTGCTCAGGACCGCGGCCTGGTCACCGCTCTACTGACGCTCCAGCGACACGATGTGCGCGACGTCGGCCGACGACCGGCCGACGTGCAGCTCGTAGGTGCCGGGGGCGACGTGCCAGTCACCGGCAGTCGGGTCCCAGTAGGCGAACGCGCGCGCGTCGAGCGTGAGCTCGATCGTGGTCGCCTCGCCGGGGTCGAGCGTCACCTTGGCGAACGCCTTCAGCTCCTTCGGCGCGCGCGTGACGACCGTCGATGACGGCGGCGCGACGTAGCACTGCACCACTTCGGCCCCGCGGCGGGCGCCGGTGTTGGTGACCTCGACCCGCACGGTCACCGCGTCGCCAGCTCCGTCCGCGGCGGACGTCACCGTCGGCGCGCCGAACGCGTACGTCGAGTAGGAGAGCCCGTGGCCGAACGGGAACCGTGTCGGCAGGTGGCGCGCTTCGTACCAGCGGTACCCGAGCAGCGCGCCCTCGCCGTAGCGCAGCTCGCCGAACTCCCCGGGGAAGTTGCCGAACGAGGGGTTGTGCTCGAGCCGCACCGGGAACGTGGTCGGGAGTCGGCCCCCGGGCTCGGCCTCGCCGAAGAGGACGTCGGCGAGGGCGTTGCCCATCTCCTGGCCGCCGAACCAGGCCTGCACGATCGCGGGCGCGTCGCCGGCCCAGTCCATGGTGACCGGCGATCCCGTGTTCACGACCACGACCGTGTTCGGGTTGGCCGCGACCGCACGCGCGACCAGCTCGTCCTGACGACCGGGGAGATCCATCGAGGCGCGGTCCTCACCTTCGGTCTCCCAGTCGTCGTTGGTCCCCACCATCACGATCACTGCGTCCGCCGCGGCCGCGGTGGCGACCGCACGGTCGAGCAGCTCGGGAGGCGACGGGCGCCGCAACCCGAGCTTCATGCCGCGCAGGAAGAACGCGTCGGGTGCAACCGAGAACTCCACGACCACCTCGATGGCGCGCCCCGCCTCGAGCTCGACGTCGGCGAGCGACTCGGCACTGGCGAAGCCGAAGAACTCCGTGCCCGGGCCGGGAGGGTCGGCGACTCCGTCGAGCAGGACCTCGCCGTCGAGGAGGATCCGCCCGCGGCCGGCCATCTGCACCAGCGCGAACGTGTACGTGCCGCTTTCATCGGGGACGTACGTCGCGGTGGCGCGGAACGAGAAGGTCCCCGAGTCGACTCCCGCCGGGAGCGGGTCGACGACCAGCAGCTTGCCGCTGCGGTAGCGCCCACGCGCCACCGGCTCACCGGCGATCTCGGGACCGTTGAAGTACTCGATCTCGAACGGCGCGTAGAGCGGCGCGGTGGTGCGGTCGATGTCGACGCCGCGTGCGAACTGCACGTCGACCGCGTCGCCCAGCTTGCTGCGCAGTGCGTCGAGCAGGCTGATCTCGTAGTGCGGCGCGAGGTTGGCCGAGCCGCCGCCCATCATCTGCGGGCGTTCGGCATTGGGGCCCAGCACCGCGAGCGTGCGCACGCGCGAGCGGTCGAACGGCAGCACCGCCGTGTTGCCAGAACGGGTTTCGTTGCGCAGCAGCACGGTCGCCGCGGCCGCGGCTTCGCGCGCGAGGGCGCGGTGTTCCGGGCGGTCGATCGACGTGCTCGCCCACGCCGGATCGTCGTCGAGTGCGCCGACGCGGTCGAAGACCTGGAGCAGATGCGTCACGTGCTCGTCGAGCTCGCGCTCCGGCACGTCGCCCGCCGCGACTGCGTCACCGAGGAGCTTCCCGTAGAACGCGCCCGGTCCCGGCATCTCGAGGTCGAGGCCGGCGGCCGACGACCCGACAGTGGAGCCCGCACTCATCCAGTCGGTGAGCACGAAGCCCTCGTACCCCCACTCGCCGCGCAGGATCCCGGTGATGAGCTGGCGGTGTTCCGAGCAGTGGGGGCCGTTGAGCCGGTTGTACGCGGTCATGATCCCGAGCGCGCCGCCCTCGCGCACCGCGAGCTCGAACGGCACCAGCGTGAGCTCGCGCAGCGTGCGGTCGTCGATCACCGAGTTGATGCTGTGACGCTCGAACTCGGCGTCGTTGCCGGCGAAGTGCTTCACCGTGGTGACGACGCCCTGTGACTGCACGCCGCGCACGAACGCGGCCGCGGTCTTGCCCGACAGGAGCGGGTCCTCGGAGTAGCACTCGAAGTTGCGGCCGCCGAGCGGCGAGCGGTGCAGGTTGACCGTCGGCGCGAGCAGCACCCGACACGCCTTGGTCAACGCCTCCTCGCCGAGCATCGCGCCGACCCGCTCGACCAGCTCGGGGTCCCACGTGGCCCCGAGCGCGGAACCGCACGGCGCGCACACCGCGGTCTCATCCCCGAGGCCGAAGAGCGCGCTCCCCCGCGCGCCGTTCGGACCGTCGGTCACCCGGATCGGTGGGATGCCCACCCGCTCGTTGGCCACGAGGGTCCAGAAGTCGGCGCCGGCGGTGAACGCCGCCTTCTCCTCGACGGTCATGGAAGCGACCAACGCGGCGATGTCTCGACTCATGCGCGGGAGCGTAACGACTTCCCGACGATCAAGGTTGGGCCGGTCGCGTCGGGTCAGACGGCGCGGCGGTAGCGGGACACGGCGATCGGCGCGCAGACCGCCACGATGCCGACGATCCAGATGATGGCCAGGGTGACATCGTGCGCGGTCGGCCCGCCGATGGTGAGGGCGCGGGCGGCATTGACGACGACGGACACCGGCTGGTTCTTGGCCCAGCCCTGCAACCACGACGGCATCGTGGCCACGGGCACGAACGCCGACGACGCGAACACCAACGGAGCCAGGATCGGGAACGACACTGCCTGCGCGGTCTCGGCGTCCTTCACGGTGAGGCCGACGATGGCGAACACCCACGACAGCGAGTACGAGAACGCGACGATGATCGCGATCGCACCGAGCAGACCCCACACGTTGGTACCGATCGTCCACCCGACGCAGAACCCGACGACGCACATCAAGATCACGACGAAGAAGTTCCGCACCAGGTCGGCGAGGGTGCGACCGACCAGGACCGCCGAACGCGCCATCGGCAACGAGCGGAACCGGTCGATGAGGCCCTTGCTCAGGTCGTCGGCGAGACCGACGCCCGTGGTGAGCGACCCGAACACGATGGTCTGCACGAAGATGCCGGGCATCAGGAAGTTCACGTAGGTCTGCCCCGGCGGCAGGCTGCCCTGGATGGCACCGCCGAACACGTAGCGGAACATCAGCACGAAGATGACGGGCTGGATGGTGGCGAACACCAGCAGCTGCGGGTTGCGCACGAGGTTGAGCAGGTTGCGCCACGCCATCGTGAGCGCGTCGCCGACCGCGTGACCGCGGTTGATGCGCACGGTCGTGGGTGCGTCGGCCGTGATCGTGGTCATTCGTCGCCTCCCTTGTCGTCGTCGGTCGTGACGTGACCAGTGAGCTCGAGGAACACGTCGTCGAGCGTCGGCTCGCGCAGCACCATGGTCGCCGGATCCAGGTGCTCGCCGTCGAGGAGGCGTACCGCGTCGAGCATCGATCGGGCGCCGGCACCACCGGGCACGTTCACACGCACGAGCCTGCCGTCGCGCGACGCACTGCCCACCGGCGCGAGCAGATCCACCGCGCGCACAGTCGAGTCGTCGTCGCGCATGGTGATCTCGACCACCGTCGCGCCAAGTCGCTCCTTCAGCTCCGTCGCGGTGCCCTCAGCGATCACGCTCCCGTGGTCGATGACGACGATGTTGTCGGCGAGCATGTCGGCTTCCTCCAGGTACTGCGTGGTGAGGAGCACGGTGGTGCCGCCGCTCACCAGTGCCTCGATCACGCTCCAGAGCTCGTTGCGGCCTTGCGGGTCGAGGCCAGTCGTGGGCTCGTCGAGGAACAGCACCGGTGGACGATGCACGAGGGCAGCGGCGAGGTCGAGGCGACGGCGCATGCCTCCGGAGTACGTGCGTGAGACGCGGTCGGCCGCGTCGGTGAGCGCGAACTGCTCCAGCAGCTCGGAGGACCGGGCGGTGATCTCCGCCGACGGCAAATGCGTCAGCTTCCCTACCAGGGCCAGGTTCTCCCGGCCGGTGAGGTTCTCGTCGACGGCGGCGTACTGGCCGGCGAGACCGATGCTCCCGCGCACCCGTTGCGGGTCCTTGCGCACGTCGACACCGAGCACGCTCGCGGTGCCGGCGTCGGGCTTGAGCAGCGTGGTGAGCATGCGCACGGCGGTGGTCTTGCCCGCGCCGTTCGGTCCGAGCACGCCGAGCACCTGGCCCTCGGGGACCTCGAACGAGACCCCCTTCACCGCCTCGACATCGCCGAAGCACTTCACCAATCCGTCGGCCACGATCGCAGGAGCTGTCACAGGCGCCACCATAGTCCGAAGTCCTTGATCTCTGTCAAGGTTTGATGGGGATCAATGGTCGACGTTCATCAACTGTTTCCCTACACTCATCTCCATGAGTACCCAAGCCGCCCGTGACGCATGGGCGTCGATGCACGCCCTCTTCATGGAGGGCGAGGCCCACGACCGCGTGCACCGCATCTGTGCCGAGCTCGGGCTGTCTCCCCCGCTGCTCAAGGCCTTCGTGCACCTCGGTTCGCTCGACGACGAGGGCGGCCTCCGCATGAGCGACCTCGCCGAGACCTGGGGGTGCGACGCGTCGTACGTCACCACCCTGGCCGACGGCCTGCAGGAACGCGGTCTGGCCGAGCGTCGTCCCCACCTCACCGACCGCCGGGTGAAGACGATCGTGCTCACACCGGA
>DASXXX010000078.1:0-3224 GCA_036502765.1 Acidimicrobiia bacterium
CGCGTACACGTCGACGT
Organism: Acidimicrobiia bacterium; assembly: GCA_036502765.1. Taxonomy (GTDB): domain Bacteria; phylum Actinomycetota; class Acidimicrobiia; order IMCC26256; family DASPTH01; genus DASUAS01. Next base: position 18 of record DASXXX010000078.1, read on the forward strand.
CGCCGAGCACGACGGCCATGGCCTTGGCGCCCGCGGAGCCCATGGCCACCAGCTCACCGTCCAGGCGCTCGGCGAGCAGCTCCGCGATGGCGGGCGGCCGGGTCCTGCTCACGACGAGGCGCGGCGGCCCGCCGTACGGTGGCGCGAGCGGCGACGCAGGCGACGCGTTCAGGGTGATCCCCCGCGCGGGCAGCGCGACCGCGGCGGCTTCGATCCGGCCGTCGATCCAGAGGGCGACATGCACGGCCCAGTCGGTGCGACCCTCCTCACCGAACTCGCGCGTGCCGTCGAGCGGATCGACGATCCAGACGCGCGAGGCCGTGAGGCGCACAGGGTCGTCGGCGCCCTCCTCCGACAGCACCGCGTCGTCGGGATGCGACTCGGCGAGCGCGGCCACGATGAACTCGTGCGACGAACGGTCGCCCTGTGCCTTCACCTCGGTGGGCTCGGTGCCGGCCGCATGCAGGGTGGCGCGCAGGGCAACGAGGCGCTGCCCCGCTTCGGTGGCGATGGCGGCGGCGTCGCGATGGTCGGCAGCGGTAGCGGTCACGGCGTGCGACGCTACCCGCGTCGCACGCTCGCTTCCTGCGTGGCGGGAGGCACTCTTCGTGTCTGGCGACGCCGGTGGGCGAGGATGGGCAGGTGCACGACGACCGTGAGCGGCTCTCCCGACCCTGGCGCGCGCTGCTGGGTGACGTCGCCGTCCTCGTGGTGTTCGTGCTCGTCGGTCGGCGCAGCCACCACGAGGACGCCGGGCTCACCGGGTTCCTGCGAGTGTGGTGGCCGTTCGCCGTCGCGCTCGGCGTGGCCTGGATCGTCACCGGCCTCTGGCGGGCGCCGCTGACCTGGTCGCGCGCCGTGATCGCGTGGCTGGTGACGGTCGCGCTGGGCATGGCGTTGCGGATCGTGGTCGAGGACCGCGAGTTCAAGGTCGCGTTCGCGATCGTGACGCTGGTGTTCGTCGGTGCGGGGATGCTCGGTTGGCGGGCGGTCGTCCGCTGGCGCCGCGCTCGCGTCGGCACGACGGCGTAGCGCGCGGCGGAACCCCCGAAGCTCCGGGGCGGGAGTCTCGGGGGCTCCGTCGGGGTGGGCAAACGGGTCGGCGGTCGTGGGACGGCACCGGCACGCTGCCTCGCCAGACTTCCCGTCAGGAGTCGCGGATCAAACCTTCCCGACGAGAATTTCTTCCGCTTCCCGGGACGGAGCGAGCCGAGGCGAGCGCCGGACGGTCGTCGTTGCGCCACACGTACAGGGCCGCGGCGCCGAACACCGCCGCGGTGCCGAGCATCACCGCCGCGGTCGACGCGAGCAGCGCCTTCGCGTCGGTGCCGGCGCTCAGCATGTGCACGGTCGTGGTGGCGAACAGGAAGTAGCTGAGGAGGTGCACCATGTGCCACGCCCGCTTCGACATGCGGTGGCGCAGGAGCGACGTGACCTCGATCGCGGCCAGCAGGTACATGCCGACGATGCCCCAGGCCACGGCCATCGGGTGCCACGAGCCCGTGAAGGGCACGAGCACGTCGGTGATCCCGAAGTCGGTGTAGGTGTCGAGCAGGACGGCGCCGACGTGCACACCGACGAAGGCGACGGTCAACGCGCCGAGGTACCGGTGCAGGCTGAGCAACCACGCCGGGCCCGGTCGTCGGCCGAGCACCTTGGTGGCCAGCAGCAGCCCCCACACGATGGTGGCGACGATCAGCACCCAGGCGACGATGCCGCTCGACCGGGCGACGTACCACGGGACCTTGCCCACCGCTCAACTCCCTCCGCTGCTCGTGTGCGACGTCGCCGACTGCGACGACGTGGATTGGGATGACGTGGCTTGGGATGACGTGGTCGAGGTGGTCGCAGGGGTCGCGACGGAGTCGCCGGACGTCGAGGCGGAGGTCGCCGCCGCGGTCGGAGTGGTGGTCGTGCTCTGGCCGTCGCGCCAGGCGAGCACACCGCCGAGCGAGAGCATCGCCGCGACGCTCATCGCGGTGGCGGCCTTCCGGGCGCGAGCCGCACGGGGAGTGCGCTTCCGTCGGAGTTCGTGCGCGGGGCGTTCGTCCATGACCGTGAACGTACGGACATGCGGTGAGTGAGCCGCGAGAGCCGGGTAAGAGGTGTCGAAGAAGTTCGAGGAACCCACCGCCGGCGAGCACGAACCGGCAAACTCCCGTAATGAAGCCGAAACCTGGGGCAGGTAGACCGTTGGAGGTGGGCGACCTCCTCGACGGATACACACCCGAGACCGCGTGGGACGAGATGTTCGCGGGGCCCGACGAGCCGCGCTCGCACTACCAGGCACTGCACGACGTGCTCGGCACCCTCTCGCGTGACGACTTCGAAGTGCGGTGCGCGGCGCGCGACCGTGCCTTCCACGATCAGGGCATCACCTTCTCCCACTCCGGTGAGGAGCGCCCGTTCCCGCTCGACCTCGTCCCGCGCATCATCGACGCCGACGAGTGGGCCGTGGTGGAGTCGGGCGTCCGCCAGCGGGTGCTCGCGCTCGAGCGGTTCCTGGCCGACGTCTACGGACCCGGTGAGATCCTGGCCGACGGCGTGGTGCCGCGCCGCTTGGTGGCGAGCTCCTCGCACTATCACCGCTGCGTGCACGGGCTCGACCCGGCCGGTGGCGTGCGGGTGCACGTCGCCGGCGTCGACCTGGTGCGCGACGGCGCCGGCGCGTTCCGCGTGCTCGAGGACAACCTCCGCACTCCGTCGGGCATCTCGTACGTGGTCGAGAACCGCCGGGCCATGACCCACGTGTTCCCCGAGCTCTTCGCCAGCCATCGGATCCGCCGGGTCGCCGACTACCCGGTGCGGCTGCTCGAGGCGTTCCGCTCCACCGCGCCGCCGGGGGTCAACGACCCGTGCGTGGTCGTGCTCTCGCCCGGGATCCACAACGCCGCGTACTTCGAGCACTCGTTCCTCGCTCGTCAGATGGGTGTCGAGCTGGTCGAGGGCCGCGACCTCGTCTGTCGCGACCAGCACGTCTACATGCGCACGACCGCGGGCGAGCAACGCGTCGACGTGGTGTACCGGCGGGTCGACGACGACTTCCTCGATCCCGTGCACTTCCGGCCCGAGTCGGTGCTCGGGTGCGCGGGCATCCTCAACGCGGCGCGCGCCGGCAACGTCACCATCGCCAACGCGCCCGGCAACGGTGTCGCCGACGACAAGGCCATCTACCCCTACGTCCCCGCGATGATCGAGTACTACCTC
>DASXXX010000079.1:0-5706 GCA_036502765.1 Acidimicrobiia bacterium
TGACCCGCTTGTCGCTCGCCATTTCGTTTCGCTCCTGGACTTGCCGGTGGTAGCGGTGGCGGGACTCGAACCCGCGACGCCGCGATTATGAGCCGCGTGCTCTGACCAACTGAGCTACACCGCCGTGCAACGGTTCCGGGCGGAACCGCAGAGCCCCCTTACGGACTTGAACCGTAGACCCCTTCCTTACCATGGAAGTGCTCTGCCAACTGAGCTAAGGGGGCGGGACGGATCAGGATAGCAACGTCGGACCCCGCGCCCTCCGGCTGGAGGCCCGAGGTACCTTGCCTCGATGGGTGAGCCGAATGGGTGATGTCGTGATCCGGACGGCCGAACGGCGCGACGCCGACGGCATCCGCACCATCTACAACCACTACGTCAACGAGTCGACGACCCTCTTCGACATGGTCCCGCGCACCCTCGACGAGCAGGTGCAGTGGATCGACGACCATGCCGGCGGCCATCCGGCGGTCGTGGCCGAGCTCGACGGCCGGATCGTGGGATTCGGCTCCCTCTCCACCTTCCGGTCCCGCCCGGCCTACAGCACCACGGTCGAGGACTCCGTCTACCTGCTCGACGGCCACCAGGGCCGCGGCATCGGTCGGCTCCTGCTCGACGAGCTGCTGCGCCTGGCGGCGGCGCACGGCTTCCACTCGGTGATCGCCCGGATCACCGGCGAGAACGAGGCGTCGATCGCGCTCCACGCCGCCTGCGGCTTCGGGGTGGTGGGCACCGAGCGGGAGGTGGGTCGGAAGTTCGGCCAGTGGCTCGACGTGGTCGAGATGCAGAAGCTGCTCTAGCTGAGTGGGCCGGGTTGGATTCGAACCAACGTAGCTTGCGCAGCAGGTTTACAGCCTGCCCCCTTTGTCCACTCGGGTACCGACCCGGGGCCGCGTAGAGTACCAGGCCGCCCGTTCTGCACTCCCAGGCGACCACTCCGGAGACGAGCCCATGCCCACGTTCGACGTCGTGTCCGAGCTCGACATGCAAGAGGTCCGCAACGCGGTCGATCAGGCGTCGCGCGAGATCTCCACGCGCTTCGACTTCAAGAACACCGGCAGCTCGATCGAGCTGAAGGAGAAGGAGATCGAGCTCGCGACCGAGAGCGAGGGGCGCCTCACCGCGCTCACCCAGGTGCTCGAGGAGAAGCTCGTGAAGCGCCAGGTCTCGCTGAAGGCACTGGGCTACGGGAAGATCGAAGAGGGCTCGAAGGGCACGGTCCGCCAGACCGTCACCCTCAACGTCGGGATCTCCACCGACAAGGCCAAGGAGATCGGCAAGTTCGTCAAGGAGCTCGGTCTCAAGGGCGTGTCGCACCAGATCCAGGGCGACCAGCTCCGCATCAGCGGCAAGAAGCGCGACGACCTGCAGAGCGCGATCGCGGCGATGAAGGACCACGACTTCGCGGTCCCGCTGCAGTTCACCAACTTCCGCGACTGATCGCGCGGCGTCTGCTGAGCCTGATCCCCGTCGCTCAGGTGGTTCGACAGGCAGTCAACGCATGGCTGACCAGGTCGGTGAATTGGTCCTCCTGCTCGGGCGTGAACTCTGCTTCGTCGAGCAACGCGACCAACGTCGGATCGACGGCGAGACGGTCGGCCGCGCAGCGCGCTCTGCGCGGAGGTGCCTCGGCGCGCAGGAGCTCGAGCGCGATGTCGTTGCGGTCGACGAGCAACGTGACCGCGGCTTCGAGCGTGGCGTCGTCGGCGGCGGTCGTCGACCCGGTGTCGCACGCGCTGACGTCGACGCGGCTGCCGACGCGCGTCGACGTCGCGGCGTCGGCAGGGAGCAGCGCGGCCCACTGAGAGAACGCGTCGGCAAGCTCGGCGGTGTCGGCGCTCGTGTCACCGACGATGCTGATGCGCAGGCACTCCTGGCCTCCGCTGCCGCGTTCGGTGAAGCCGACGTAGCGGTCGCCACCCCAACCCTCTGCCGCGTGCAGCGCCAGCTCGGGGTCGAGGCGTGACGCCAGCACCAGGTAGAGGCTCCACGCCCCGAACTCGTTCGGCTTCCCGCTGCGCCGTTCTTCGGTGGTCAGCTTCGGCGTGGCCACGCGCCTCCCCCGCTGCGCAGCGCGTGCGGCCACCGGGTCGATGATCTCCTCTTCGGTCACCGGCGGAGCCGCGAACGCATCGTCGACGCGGCGCTCGCCGCCGGCCTGGCGCAGCAGCCCGATGTAACGCGCACCGAACACGTACGGCCCGCTGGTGAAGAGGTCGAGCACCGGCGGGATGCCGGGCGATGTGGCATCGTCCACCGTGTCGGCCGGATCGCCGGCGAAGTACGCGTCCTGCTCGGCCTGCGGCAGCGAGAACAGGTAGTCGTCCTCGACGCTGGTGGCGTCACCCTCGATGAGCGCGGTGAGCGCGAAGTCCTCGCCCTCGGTCTCGACCGCGTCGTCGAGCTCGGTCAGGTCGAAGCGCTGGTCCTGGAGCGCGTGGGTGAGCTCGTGGACGAGGGTGACGCGCACGTCGACGTCGGCGAGGTCGGTGCCGCGCACATAGAGCGCCTTGCGCTTCTGGTCGTAGAAGCCGACGGTGTCGGTGGCGCCGAGGTCGCGCTCCGACTCGATCAGGTCGACGGGACCCTCGATGAGCCCGACGGCTCGGAGCTCGCCGGCGATGCGTTCCGCTTCGACGCGGTCCTGCTTCGTGATCTCGGGATCGTCGCGTTGGTACGCCTTGATGAACGCGGCGTCGGCGAGGAACTCGACCTTGACCGGATGATCGAACCCCAGCTTGCGGTGCTTCTCGACGAACGCCACGTACTTCGCGACGCGCGGATCCCATCGCGCCGGCGGCGCCGTCTCCGCGCCGGCGGGCGTGACCGCGCTCCCCGGCGACCCGAGCACGAGACCCCCGAGCACGAGCGCACCGACGAGCACGGCGCTCCAGGGTCCGAGGTGCGCGCGCCGGGCCCGGAACTCGGCCGTCGCGTCGAACCTCACCATGACGCGCGGACGCTACTAGTGCACCCGTCAGATCTCGGGTGGCGGATCTCGGGTGGCGTCAGCTGCTGGTCGCGTGCTGGTGACGCAGACGCGCGACACGTTCGGCAGTCGGCGGGTGTGAGCTCCAGAGGTTCGCGAACTCGATCTTCCGACCGCTGAGCGGGTTGACGATGTACGCCTGCGCCTGCGCGGGGTTCACGTCCATCGGCCGCTGCTTCACGTAGGTCTCGATCTTCTCGAGCGCACGGGCGAGCGGCTCGCCGTCGTGGAGCAGTTCGGCGCCACTGGCGTCGGCCTGGAACTCGCGGCTGCGCGACAGGGCCATCTGCATCATCGCCGCCGCGATCGGGGCGAGGATCGCCATCGCGATGGCGCCGAACGCGTTGCCGCCGTCGCGATCGTTGCCACCGCCGAAGATCGCGCCCCACATCGCCATGCGCGCGACGAACGTGATGCCGAGCGCGACGGCGGCCGCCACCGAGCTGATGAGGATGTCGCGGTTCTCCACGTGCGACAGCTCGTGCGCGAGCACACCGCGCAGCTCGTCGCGGTCGAGCACCTGGAGGATGCCCTGCGTCACGCACACCGCCGCGTGGTTCGGAGTGCGGCCGGTGGCGAACGCGTTGGGCTGGTCGGCCGGCGAGACGTACAGCCTCGGCATCGGCATGCCGACGCGCTGTGTGAGCTCCTCCACGATGGCGTAGACCTCGGGAAGCTCTTCGCGCGTCACCGGCTTCGCCTGGGCTGCCTTGATCGCGAGGGTGTCGCTGAACCAGTACGAACCACCGACGAACACCAGGCCGAGTGCGAGCCCGATCACGAGCCCGGTGCTGCCGCCCAGGGCCCCGCCGACGAGCATGAACAGGGCACCGAGGGCGGCGAGCAGGACGGCCGTCTTCACTGCGTTGCGCATCGTGTTCCACCTCTTGGGTCCAGGGGATGGACCCGACCTCCGTGCAACGCCGAGGCGACTCGCCGCGTTCCCGGGCGAGCGGGGTTGAGACGAGGAGGGAGAAGGCAGTCAGTCGTAGTACCCGCTGTGGAAGTACACGCAGGGCACGCCCTCGGAGCGGAACATGGCGACGTTGCGACGGTCGTCCTCGAACGCGAGCCGCAGGTCGAAGCCGTAGTTGCGCAGGTCCCACAGCGACGCCTGCTTGAAGTCGCGGGCCATGTCGTAGTCACCCCACGGACGCATGAGCAGCACGTCCCACCGGATGCGGTAGCGCCGCAGCCACGCCTCGGTGAGGTGGTGCACCCGCTCGGGGCGCGCGGTGAGCAGCACGATGCGCAGCTCGGGATCGAGCAGGTCGAGGAGGACCTTCATCTCCTCGATCACCGGGTCGTCGCCGCACGCCTCGAAGAACGCGTTCCAGTTGCGCTGCGGCGCCTCGAGGTAGTGCTGACGGCTGACCGCGTCGGAGAGCACGCCGTCGATGTCGACCACGACGGCCGGACCGGGTTCGACCGCGCCCGCGTGCCAGGTCCAGTACTCGGGGACGTGACCCGTCCCGGGCGAGAGCGACACTGTCGGTTCGACCGCCTCAGTCCTCGTCGGTGGCGGCAGCGAGGTATCGAGCCTTGATCCCCTCCACCACCGAGGGGTCGGCGAGTGTGGTGGTGTCGCCCAGCGCCTGGTCCTCGGCGACGTCGCGCAGGAGCCGGCGCATGATCTTCCCCGACCGCGTCTTGGGCAGGTCTTCGGTGAACAGCACGGTCTTGGGCTTGGCGATCGGACCGATGGTCTTGCCCACGTGGTCACGCAGGTCGGCGACCAGTGCGTCGCTCGCGTCGTTGCCGGCGCGCAGGATGACGAAGGCGCTGATGGCCTGGCCCGTCGTCGCGTCCTTGGTGCCGACCACCGCGGCCTCGGCGACGGCAGGATGGCCGACGAGCGCGTGCTCGACCTCCGCGGTCGAGATGTTGTGGCCCGACACGAGCATCACGTCGTCGACGCGACCGAGCAGCCAGTAGTCGCCGTCGTCGTCGCGCTTGGCGCCGTCGCCCGCGAAGTACTTGCCTGGGAACCGGTTCCAGTAGGTGTCGCGGTAGCGCTCGGCGTCGCCCCACACGCCGCGCAGCATCGACGGCCACGGGTGCGTGAGCACGAGGTAGCCCCCACCTGGGACACCGACCGCCTCACCGGCGTCGTCGACGAGGTCGGCGGCGATGCCCGGGATCGGTCCCGTCGCACTCCCCGGCTTCGTGACGCTCACACCCGGGAGCGGCGTGATCATGATGGCGCCGGTCTCGGTCTGCCACCACGTGTCGACGATCGGGCAGTTGCCGCCGCCGATGTACTCCCAGTACCAGACCCACGCCTCGGGGTTGATGGGCTCGCCCACGCTCCCGAGCAGGCGCAGCGACGAGAGGTCGTGGCTCTCGGGGAACTCCGATCCCCATTTCATGAATGTGCGGATGGCGGTGGGCGCGATGTAGAGGATGGTGACGCCGTAGCGCTCGACCATCTGCCAGAGACGGTCCTTGCCCGGGTGATCGGGCGTGCCTTCGTAGAGCACCCCGGTGCACCCGTTCATGAGCGGCCCGTAGACGATGTACGAGTGGCCGGTGACCCAGCCGACGTCGGCCGCGCACCAGTACACGTCTGTGTCGGGCCGCAGGTCGAAGACGTTCTGGTGCGTCCACGCGACCTGGGTGAGGTAGCCCCCGGTCGTGTGCATGATGCCCTTGGGCCGCGCGGTGGTGCCGCTGGTGTAGAGGAGGTAGAGGAGGTCCTCACTGTCCATCGGCTCGGG
>DASXXX010000080.1:0-3287 GCA_036502765.1 Acidimicrobiia bacterium
GCGCACGAACGCAACGCGGTCGGCGGCGGGTCGCCCTACGTGAGCGGCCGCAATTACCTCGCCGAAGGTGCCGACGGCGCGTTCGACGCCAGCTGCGTGAAGATCGTCACCGCGCGCGGCACGTCCGACGACCCCGTCGCCCGCCAGCTCCTCGCCGAGGCCCACGTGCTCGACGTCGTGCAGCGCGGCCTGGTGAAGCGCGTCAGCCTCGGCATGGAGACCGGTGCCCTCGTCGGCCAGTCGGCGGCGATCACCAAGTTGTTCACCGCGACGTCGGCCGAGCGCAAGACCACGATCCGGCTCGAGCTCGCCGGCCCCGAGGCGCTCACGTGGCCGACCGGCACCGAGACCATCGGTCGCGGCGCAGGCGAAGACTTCCTCGAACGACAGGCCACCAGCCTCGCCGGGGGCAGCAACGAGATCCAGCGCAACCTCATCGCCGAGCGCGTGCTCGGCATGCCGCGAGAGTGGGCCGCCGACCGCGACATCCCTTACAAGGACGTCCGCAGCAACGCGATGCCCACGTCGCCGGGCGGCTGATCGGATGGCCGGCACCGACGACGTGCGTTCCCTCGACCTGTTCGGGCGCGACGGGTTGCGACTCCGGGCCGACGAGTTCGGCGATCCCGACGGGCCGCCGGTGGTGCTGCTCCACGGCGGTGGGCAGACCCGCTTCGCGTGGGGATCGACGGCACGGGTGCTCGCAGAGCGCGGGTGGCACGTCTTCCGCGTCGACCTGCGCGGGCACGGTGAGAGCGACTGGCCCGACGACGGTGACTACGGGCCCGAGGCGTTCGCCGGTGACGTGTACGAGATCGCCCGGACGTTCCCCGAGCCACCGGTGCTCGTCGGCGCGTCGCTCGGCGGCATCGCGTCGATGGTCGCGATCGGCACCCACGACGAACCCGTGGCGCGCGCGCTCGTGCTGGTCGACGTCGCGCCGAAGATCGAGCAGGACGGCGCCATGCGCATCGGCGCGTTCATGAGCGAGCACCTCGAGGACGGCTTCGCGTCGCTCGACGAGGTCGCCGACGCGGTCGCCGCGTACAACCCGCACCGCCCGCGTCCGACTGACCTGTCGGGGCTGAAGAAGAACGTGCGTCAACGCGCGGACGGGCGTTGGGTCTGGCACTGGGATCCGCGCTTCATGCAGGGCAAGCTCGGTTCGCGCGACGAGACGCGCGCGTCACTCGTCGACGAGGGTCGGCTGCAGGACGCGGCCGCCAACATCAAGATCCCGACGCTGCTCGTGCGCGGGCGGGTGAGCGACCTCCTCAGCGAGGAGGGTGCGCAGGACCTGCTGCGCCTGGTGCCCCACGCCGAGTACGTCGACGTCGAGGGCGCCGGTCACATGGTCGCCGGCGACAAGAACGACCTCTTCAACGACGCCATCGTCAACTTCCTCGAGAAGCTCCGCTGACCTGAGCACCCCACCACCGCGTTCCGGCGTCAGTTGGGCGGAAATGGACGGCCGAACTGACGCCGGTTGGTGAAATGATGGCTAGCCGAAGACGAACTTCTCGATGCTCTGGGCGAGCTCGACGGGGGTGTCGCCCTGGAGGCTGTGACCGGCGTCCTCGAAGTGCTCGACCTGCGCGTTCGGGAGCCGGCGGAGGAGCTCGACCTCGTCGTCGTCGTCGACCACCGACTGCTCCCGCATGCCGCGCGCCAGCAGCAACGGCACCTGGATGCGTGACACCGCGTCCCAGAGGTACTGGAAGTTCGGGTGTCCCGACTCGCCCTCAGCTGGCGCGGGCTCGAAGGCGCGGAAGCGCTGGTAGCGCCACACCCAGCTGCCGTCCTCGCGCTGCTCGGCGTTGTGCAGGATGCCGCGCCGGAGCGACGCCTCGGTGCGGGTGGGGTTGTACTCGATGGTGCGTGCGAGCAGGTCGTCGAAGCTGTCGAAGCTCTCGGGGCCGTTGATGAACTCGGCGATGGTCGACGACTTCCGCTCGTTCACCCCGGGCGTCACGTCGACCAGGATCACCGTGCGGACGAGGTCGGGCGCGTGGTCGGCGAGCGCGATCGTGGTCATTCCACCGAGGGACATGCCGATGACGGCCCGCGCGTTCGGGGCCAGCGCCCGGATCGCCACCGCGACGTCCTCGGCGTTGGCCTCCAGGCCGATGATCCCCTCACGGCCGCCGTCGGAGTGGCCGTGTCCCGGCAGGTCGAGGGCGACGAGCGGTCGACCGAGGGCCATCGCCACCGTGTCCCAGGTGTGGGCGTTCTGCGCGCCGCCGTGCAGGAACACCAGCTCGGGGTCGCCGTCGCCCCACACCAGCGCGCTGAGGCGGCGGTCGGATCCGACCTCGACCGACTCGCGGCGAACCGTCGGCGGGCCGTCGTACGGCAACCCGAATTCCTCCGCGTTCTCGTGGAACATCGAGAACTCGTCGTAGGGAACGCGTTCCATCGTGGACTCCTCGCCGTCGGTGGTCCGACGCTAGCGTCGGTGTTCCGGGTGCCGCACGTGGCGGCACAACCAGCAGGGGGATCGGCGTGGCCGACGCAGCGGAGTACAAGTTCGTCACCTACGAGACCGTCGACGACGGCACGATTGCGCGCATCATGCTCGACCGCGAAGACGCGCGGAATGCGCAGAACCGCGGGATGCTGGTCGAGCTCAACGACGCCTTCCTGCGCGCAGAGGCGGACGACACCGTTCGCGTCGTCATCCTCGGCGGGAACGGGCCGATGTTCTCCTCCGGCCACGACCTCGGCAGCGCGGTGAGCCGTGAGGAGTTCATGCCGGGGCCGAACCAGCACCCCAGCCGCACGATCAACGGCGCGACCCGCCAGGGCACCGAGAACCTGATGTTGCAGGAGTGGCACTACTTCTTCCAGAACACGTTGCGTTGGCGCAACCTGCGCAAGATCACCATCGCCCAGGTGCACGGCTCGGTGTACTCGGCCGGACTGATGCTCATGTGGGCCTGCGACCTCATCGTCGCGTCCGAGGGCACGATCTTCGCCGACGTGGTCGGCACCCGCCTCGGCATGTGTGGCATGGAGTACTTCGCGCACCCGTGGGAGTTCGGTGCCCGCAAGACCAAGGAGCTCATGCTCACCAGCGACTCGATCACGGTCGAGGAGTGCTACCAGCTCGGCATGGTGAGCAAGGTCTTCCCGCAGGACGAGTTGTCGGAGCGCACGCTCGAGTTCGCGCGTCGCATCGCGCAGATCCCCACGATGGCCGCGCTGCTCATCAAGGAGTCGGTCAACCAGACCCAGGACAACCAGGGCTTCTACAACTCGCTGCAGGCGTGCTTCACGCTCCACGAGCT
>DASXXX010000081.1:0-3767 GCA_036502765.1 Acidimicrobiia bacterium
GGCTGGCCAGCACCACCGTGGCCGGCCGACCCGCCACGGTGCGGGCGCCGTCGGTGGCGAGCTTCCAGCGACCATCGGGCGCCGGGAGGTCGCGCGCGGTCGGTTCGACCACGAGGCCGGTCCATCCCAGACGGTCCTTCAGGTACGTGCGCCGGCCTTCGTCGACGACCGCACCGCCTCCCTCGGTCGCGGCGATCGCGACCGCGCCACCGGCGTCGGTCACGCGCACCTGCGCCGACTGCTTCTGCTTCGGCGTGGTCCAGGTGATGGTGGCCAAGCCGGTGAAGTCGTGGTCGGCCGCCGCGTCGCGCGTCCGACGCACGAGGCGCGCCGCCTCCTGCGCGTCGGGATCGTTCCGCGCGCCGGCCGCTGCGGCGATCGGCCACGCGACGGCGAACGCCGCCAGCGCGCAGAGCGCGACCGTCGCCGGTCGGCGCAGCAGCTTCACCGGCTCGTCGCGGTCATCGGCGGAACCCGGCCAGCGGACCGACCGGGGCGAGCATGCTCACCGGGTCGCCGCTGTCTGAGCCCTGCGCGCCGTGCTGCGCAACGACCGCGGCCACATTGGGCGACACCTCGGTGCGGTGCGGCACCACGATGATCGCCACGACTGCCGCGACCGCGGCCGCCGACGCCGCGATCCAGGCCCACCGCCGGCGTGGGTGTGAGGGGGCCGCGGTGATCGGGACGACGACGTCGTCGTCGGTTGCGTCGTCGTCGGCCGCGACGTGCGCGTGCACCGCATCCCAGAAGCCCGCCGGCGCGTCGCGTTCGGAGAGCCCGCGCAACGCGTCGCGCGCGGCGCGCACCTCGGCGAGCTCTTCGCGCCACGCGGACGACGACTCGAGCTGCGCGTCGACCGCGGAGCGTTCGGCGCCGGTGAGCTCACCGTCGAGGTACGCCGACAGCATGTCGGGGTCGAGGGCGTCGTCGTGCACGTCGCTCACGCCCCGGTCACCCCGTCGGCGACGAGCGCGGCGCGCAGCAGGCGCCGCCCTCGGTGGATGCGCGACCGCACGGTCCCGATCGGCACGCCGGTGGCATCCGCGATCTGTTCGTAGGAGAGGTCGCTCACGTCGCAGAGCACGACCGGCACGCGGAAGTCGTCGGGAATCGAGCCCAACGCGCGCTGCACCTCGTCGGAGAGCCCGGTGGGCACCTCGTCGGCTGCGGGACTCGTGGGGAGCACGCGCTCGGGGTCGTCGGGGAGGGCAACGGCGGGACGACGCTTGCGCCGACGGACCTCGTCCAGGAACACGTTCGTCACGATCCGAGCCAACCAGCCTTCCAGCGACCCGGGTTCGTAGCGCTCCAGACCCTTGCGGATCCTGATGAGCGACTCCTGGACCAGGTCCTGTGCGTCGTCGTCGTTGCCGGCCAGGCGGTACGCCACGGTGTAGAGGAAGCGCCCGTAGTCGCGCGCGACCTCTTCCCACGTGGGGACACCGTCAGCCATGGATCAGAACGACGGGACGGGGGTGCTCGGTTCCCGGGGACTCAAAATGTCCCGGAGGGCACCCGCTCAGGCGCTCTTGGTCTCGCTGGTGTCGTCTTCCTCGCCGTCGACGCCCTTCTTGAACTCCTTGCTGGCCTGCCCGAGGGACTTGGCCAGCTTGGGCAGCCGCGTGCTGCCGAAGAGGAGGAGGACGACAGCCAGGATGATGAGGAGCTCGGTGGCGCCGAGGTTCATGGCGTGGACCCTTTCGAGGGAGTCCCACCAGGGTACCTGTGCTGGAGACCATGGTCAGCCTCGGACGGTCCGGGCCACCAACTCGAGGTCGTCGAGGGCGGTCACCGCGAACGGGACGGCCCCGAGCCCCACGATCAGCGTCTCCACCCCGAGGGCCGCCCACCCCTCGGCCTGCTCTCGCACCTCGTCGACGGTGCCGACCAGCCGACCGTCGCGCCACTGGTCGAGGGTCATGCCGTCGAGCACGCCGCGGGGCGTGACCTCCTGCAGGCGGGCGAACCGCCGCTCCAGATCGCGCTCATTCTCTCCGCACAGGGTGTAGAGCCCGAGCGACCGGGCGACCGACGCGGGGTCGCGGCCCACGGCGTCGCACGCCCGGTCGAGCACGTCGAGCCTTTCCCGGTACGCCGCGGGCGTCCAGACCCAGCACGTGTTCCAGCCGTCGGCGGCGTCGGCCACCAGCGAGAGCAAGCGGTCGCCCTTCCCCCCGACGATGATCGGCGGTGCCGGTTGTTGCACCGAGGCCGGGGTGTTCATGGCGCCGTCGGCGCGGTGGTACTTGCCGTCGAACGTGCACGGGCCACCGCCGAGCATCTCGCGGAGGATCGTGATCGCCTCGCGCAGCCGATCGAGGCGCTCCCCCGGCCTCGGCATGTCCATGCCGATCGCGGCGTACTCGGGCTCGTACCAGCCGGCGCCGATGCCGACGTCGAGTCGTCCGTCGCACACGACGTCGAGTCCGGCGAGCGTCTTCGCGAGCACTGCGGCCGGACGGAACGCCTCGCACAGCACCAACGTGCCGAGGCGCACGCGCGTCACCTCACCCGCGAGCGCGGCGAGCGCGACGATCGGGTCGAGGCACCCTTCGCGATCGGGCGGGCCGCCGTACTTCTCGACGTCGAGGAAGAGGTGGTCCGACAGCCACAGCGAGTCGAACCCCGCGGCCTCGGCGGCGCGCGCCCACTCGACGACGCGCGCCCACGGCAACGGCGATTCCCCCGCGATCGAGTAGTCGTACTGCGGGAGCGCGAGGCCGAGACGCATTCGGCGGCACTCTACCGGTGGTCGCGCGCCCGCTCCGTCGTACCCTGCACGCGTGATCGAGTGCGTGCCGAACGTGTCGGAGGGCCGCGACCCGGACGTGCTCGACGCGCTCGCCGCCGCGTGCGGTGAGGCACTCCTCGACCTGCACGTCGACGCCGACCACCACCGCTCGGTGTTCACCCTGGCCGGGTCGACGACCTCCGCTGCGGTGTGCTCACTGGCGCTCGCAGTGGCGGAGCACGTCGACCTCTCGGGCCACGCCGGCGTGCACCCGCGCCTCGGCGCGCTCGACGTGGTGCCGTTCGTCGCGCTCGACGGACACTCGCCCGTCGATGCGATCGACGCCGCGCGCGCCTTCGCGACGTGGGCGGTCGACGCGCTGGCGGTGCCGATCTTCTTCTACGACGGGGCCGACGGGGCGGGCCGCACACTCCCGGCGACGCGACGCGACGCGTTCGGTACGCGTTCTCCCGACCTCGGACCATCGACCCCGCACCCCACGCTGGGCGCGGTGGCGGTGGGGGCGCGGGAGCCGCTGGTGGCGGTCAACTGCGAGCTCGCGCGCGACGACGTCGTGGTGGCGCGCGCGATCGCGACACAGGTGCGCGAGCGCGACGGCGGACTCCCGGGTGTGCGTGCGCTCGGCCTGCACCTCGACTCCGTCGGGCGCGCACAGGTGTCGATGAACCTCGTCGCGCTCGACCGCACCGGCCTGCAGGACGCGTGTCGCGCCGTCGACGCGCTCGCACGCGATGCGGGCACGGAGGTCGCACGCGTGGAGCTGGTCGGTCTGGTCCCAGCCGCCGAGCTGGCGCGCTGCGACGACGAGTTCCGGGCGTGGTCGGGCATCGGGCCCGACGGCACGATCGAAGGGCGCCTCAGGGCGCTGAGGACCTAGGCGCCGAGGGCGGTGCGACGCTCGAGCGCGCGCTGGCGGCGCACGCGGCGGCGCTCCCGCTCGGAGAGGCCACCCCAGATCCCGAACTTCTCGCCGTGGGCGAGGGCGTACTCGAGGCAGTCGACCCGCACCTCG
>DASXXX010000082.1:0-7305 GCA_036502765.1 Acidimicrobiia bacterium
ACCTCACCGTCGACGAGCTCGTGCTGTTCGTCGGGTTCGATTCATCCCGCGCCGACCGTCCCGCGTCGCTGCACGTGTCGTTCGAGGATCCGACGGTGCACGATCCGGTGCCGCGTGCGAGCATCGAGACCCGCTTCTTCGGCCTGTTCGAATAGCTCAGGGCGTCGCGAACTCGAAGATCACGCCGCGGTTGTGCACGGCGGGAATGGCGAAGGTGTCGGGGGCGGTGCCGAGCACGACCTCGATGCCGCCGGCAGCGACGTGCTTGCGAGCGCGGTCGAGGTCGGTCACGGTGAACACCGTCGACCGGATGCCTTCGCCGTGTGCCTGCAGGTGTTCCTGGAGCGGTCCGTCGCCGTCGGGCGCGACGAGCTCGAGGACGGCGCCGCCCACGAGCAGGCCCACTCCCGTCGCTGCGAGCGAGTCACGCTGCGCTTCGTAGAGGACCTCGTGGTGGAGGACCGCCTGGAAGTCGGCGAGCGCGGTCGCCAGGTCGGCCACGGCCACCGTGTAGCCACGCAATCCCGTGAAGCCGATCGGGTGCTCGTCACGCCAGTACGTCGCCGGCGGCATCGGTCGGTCGAGGAGGTCCTCGTTGTCGTGGAACGAGTCGTCGAAGAACTCGAGCGAGACGCCGTGGCAGTCGGCGGGGTGCGCGTGCACGGCGACGTCGAGGTCACGGGCGATGCGGATGCCGCGAGCGGCGAGCGTCTCCCTGACGGGCGCGATGTCGGCGACCTGGTACTCGACGCCGAGGTAGTGGGGCCCGTAGCGCGTGTGCAGGAAGAACTCGTTGGGCACGAAGATCTCGAAGAGCACGCCACCGACGTCGATGAGGCACGCATGCCACGTCGGTTGGAGTCGGTCGAACACCACGACGCCACCGAACAGCTCGCGGTAGTGGTCGACCGTCGCCTTGTAGTCCTCGTGCACGATGTTGAGGTGCTCGACGCGCAGTGAACGGATCGGGTTCGACACGCGCCGAGTGTCCCACACGACGCGTGACCATCCTTGCGTCGCGGGCCTCGACCCTGCGCACACTGGAATGCATGTCGGCGCTGGAGACGAGTGGCAGCACCAGCGCCGCGGTGTGGGACGAAGAGAGGGTCGCCTCGGCGCGCGACGACCCCGAGGGTCGCATGGCGTTGATGGCGCGCTGCTACGGGGTGATCACTCCGCGGTTGCAGCAGGTCTACGAGTGGTCGGCGCACGAGTTGGGCGTGCCGGGACTGCCCGGGTGCGTGCGCGATGGCGCGCTGACGTACGCGTGGCCGTACGAGGAACGCGACGTGTGGCGTGCGCCAGACTCGATGCTCGTCCGGGTGATGCGCCAGATGCTCCCACCCGCACGGAAGGAGGCGGCCATGGCCGACGACAACCCCGAGACGAAGAAGACACGACGCATCCGGTGGGTGCAGCGCCACCTCGTGAACCCGCCGGCGAAGGTGGCGGTGTGGTGCGGGTTGGTGCCGGGCTTCGTGCTCGTCGAGACCGTCGGGCGAAAGAGCGGCGAGCGACGGCTCAACGTCGTCGGCATGAAGACCGAGGGCGACACCGGTTGGGTGATCGCCGAGTACGGACGCCGCGCCGGCTACGTGAACAACCTCGAAGCGAACCCCGACGTGCGCGTCCGCATGCACCGCCGTTGGCGCAACGCGCAGGCGCGCATCCTGGACGACGACGATCCGCAGGCGCGGCTCGAGTCGTTCCACCGACGCTCGCACGAAGCCGCGGTCCGCCAGTTCGGCACCGAACTGCTGACCATCCAGTTCGAGTTCCGTGACTGACGCGGACTACTGAACTTCGCTGACCACCGACTTCATCGTGCCGGCCGGGTAGTTCGGCATGTCGGCCATCGTCGCCTTGCCTTCCGTGCTGGCGAAGGCGGCGTGCATCGCGGCTTCGTCGTCGAAGGTCATCGAGATCGACCAGAACACGTCGGGCTCGGAGCCGTCGAAGTTCGTCAACGCACGCCCGTACTCGAACGCCCGCAGACCGGGCAGCGCCTGCACCAGCGGGACGTGCACGTTCACGTAGTGCTGCACGAACGCATCGGCGTCCACGGGATCGGAGAAGTTGATCGTGATCTTCACCGGCATCGCAGGTGTGTATCACGATTTCCCGGGCGGCTCCGGTCAGCGGCGCCAGAAGAGGAGGTGGGTCACACCGCTCCTCGGACTGGGCACCACGTCGAGCTCGAACCGGTCGAGCAGCTCCTCGTGCGACGACCAGAGCCGTTCGCCGCGCTCGAGGTCCAACGGTGCGACGGCGATGTGCATCGTGTCGACGAGGTCGGCGTCGAGGAACTCGCGCACCGTCGCGACTCCGCCGCCGAGACGCACGTCCTTGCCGTCGGCTGCTGCCTTCGCCTGGCGCAACGCGTCCTCGGGCGTGGTGTCGAGGAAGTGGAACGTGGTGTCCGACAACGCGTACGACGGACGGACGTGGTGCGTGAGCACGAACACGGGAGTGTGGAACGGTGGCACGTCGCCCCACCAGCCCTTCCACTCCTCGTCGTTCCGCGGGCCACGCTGCGGACCGAACTTGTTACGGCCCATGATCTCGGCACCGATGTTGTTGCCGAAGTCGCGTGTGAAGTAGTCGTCGAGACCACGCGTGCCGCCCGGGTCTGTGCGGTTCGGCCAACTCGCGGTCGCACCCGCCCACGACATCAGCGCGGAGGGATCGGCGTGACCGAACGGTTGCTCGAGGCTCTGGCCCTCACCCGCACCGAAGCCATCGCGCGACACCACGAAGTTCTGGACCTTCAGCAGCTGCGTCATCAGAGCGACGCCTCCAGCTGCTTCAGCAGTCCGATGGTCCCCTCTTCGCGGCTCGCGTTCGCCGCGTCGCCGTCCTCGAAGTACGCGCCCTGCTCGGTGAACACGATGCGCGTCGCGGCGCCGTCGTCGACCGCGTCGAGCTCGATCGTGGTGACCGACACCGACAAGCGCACGTCGTCGTGGTACATGACGTACGAGTAGACGATCTGCGCGTCGGCTTCGATGACGTGGTAGTCGGCCTCGAAACGGCTGCTCCACTCCCCCGGCACTTCGCCGGCTGCGGTCTCGTGACCACCCTCGCGGAAGTCGAGCGTCCGGACCGTCGGCGCCCAGTCGTCGGGGCCGTGGAACCACCTGGCCTTCAGATCGGCATCGGCGAACGCGGCGAACACGCGCGCCGGCGGCGCGGGGAACGTGCGCTCCACCGAGAACGACGCATGGGTGATGGGTGCAGTCATGTGGTCACTCCTCTTTTCTTGCGAGTCGATGGTTCGAGGTTCGGTTCGGCCAGCACCGCGGTGAGGCGGTCGAGTTGCTTCTCGACGCGGGTCCGTCGCGCGGCCAGCCACGCTTCCGCGGTGCGGAGCCCCGCGGGGTCGACCTGCACCGTGCGCACGCGGCCGATCTTCTGCGTGGTCACGAGCCCAGCCGCCTCGAGCACCTGCACGTGCTGGACGACGGCGGCCAGGGTCATGGCGAAGGGCTTCGCCAACTCGCTCACCGACGCGGGACCGTCACAGAGCCGTTCGACGACGGCCCGGCGGGTCGGATCGGCGAGCGCTTGGAACGCCTGGTCGAGCATGCCGGCCCAGCATGGCGGATGGCAGCGCAACAGTCAAGTCATTACTTGAGTATTCCGCCGGGCGCGAGCAAAAACTGACGTTGCGACAAGGTTCGAGCGGAAGGCGTGCGCTCTACCGTCTCGGCGTGGTTCGCAGCCCATGGTCGCGTCGGCGGAAGTGGGCGACCGCGATCGTCGTGGTCGCGGTGGTCGCCGTGCTCGCGGTCGCCATCCCACTCGTCACTGCTGCGCTGCTGTGGAACCGGATCGGACGCGTCCCGGTGCACCTGGCGGGTTCGACGCCCGGAGGGACGACCTACCTGCTGGTCGGCTCCGACTCGCGCACCGGGAACATGAGCGCGGCGGACCGGGCCAGCTTCGGTGACGTCGCCCAGGCGCCGGGCCAGCACGCCGACCTCGTGCTGCTGCTCCGCGTCCCGGACGACGGGCGCGCGCCCCGCATCATGGCCGTCCCGCGTGACCTGCTCGTCGCGACCGGCCAGGGTGGGCTCGGCCGACTCGGACCAACCCTGAACGACGGACCGCAGTCGCTCGTGAACTCCCTGTGCCGCACCCTCGGCGTCGGCGTCGACCACATGATGACGGTTCGCTTCCTGTCGTTCGTCGATCTGGTCGACGCGGTCGGCGGCGTCGACGTGACGGTGCAGTACCCGGAGCGCGACACGGTGCTCGACCTCGAGCTCGGCGCCGGCACCCATCACCTCGACGGACGCAGCGCGCTCACGTACGTACGGGTCCGTCACCTCGAGGTCTTCCGTGACGGCGCGTGGCAACGCGACGTCGGCGCCGCGCTCGGCCGCGGGACGCGCGCGCAGGACCTGCTGACGCAGGTCGCGGCTGACGCGCCGTCACCGTTCTCCGATCCGTTCGGTGCGCTGCGCTTCGCGTGGAAGGCCACCGACGCGATCAGCGTCGACGACTCGACCACCATGAGTGACGCACGCGGGATGTACGACGCGCTGCGCGAGCTCGGGAGCGCGCAGCGCTTGACGTTGCCCGTCGACTTCCGCGACGGCGACGTGCCGCTCGCGCAGTTGGAGCCCGCGGCGATCCCTGTCGTGCGCAGCTTCCAGGGCTTCGCCGAGCACGGTCCGTGTGCAGATCCTCAGATGCCCGTGGCCGATGGCACCGTGAGCCGTCCCGCCCGCGCACCTGTCGTGGACGCAAGGAACGCCTGACCCGACAGCAACCCCGAAGTGGACCAAGGGCCCTATCGGGCGGATTCGGACCTCCGTACCGTCGACATCGGATCCGGTCCACCGGACCGTCGTGCAGGGTCCACACGTCCATACGGAAGGAAGACTCATGAGACGACCGCTCGCGGGGCTCGCTGCCGGCATTCTGGCCGCGACTGGGCTCGCGCTCTCCACCACCTCCGCCACCGCGCAGGAGGGACCACCGCCTCCGGCAACCGTGGCACCCGCAACGGAGGCCGCCGAAGCACCACTCCCCGTCGTCAACCCGACGTCGGGCCCGGTCGGTACGGACATCTCGGTGACGGTGCCCGGCTGCGAAGGATTCGTGTCGGCTGCGTTCGTCAACACCGACGGCGACCTCCTGGTGTTCAACGTGTCGAGCGGCGACACGACGCACCTCGTCGTTCCGGCCGAAGCCACACCCGGCACATACGTCGTCGCCGCCGGCTGTGACGTGTACACGGAGAACGACGTCAACGGTGTCGAGTTCACGGTGACCCCGACCTCGTCGGCTGCGTCACCGATCGTGGCGACTCCCCACGTCACCGGATAGCCGGAGAGGTGAACCAATCGAGCGGCCGGCCCCTGTTCGTGATGACGGGCGCCGGCCGACTCGCGCGATCTCCGGCTGGATCGGATCGTTCGGCGCCAGGTAGGCGGCGATCCCGGCGTATCCGTTGAAGACCGGGTTCTGGAAGACCCAGTCCGTGCCGGCGACCGCGATCCGAGCCCGTAGCCGATCGGGGGACGGTGCACCCTCCAGGCCCGTGCAACGCCGGCTCCGGGATGGCGGGAAGCTTCGTGATCTTCGTCTGGGTCATCCCGAGCGGGCCGAGGAACTTCTGTTGGATCAGCTCGGTCTGGATCACGTTGCCGAGCAGGATGAAGTTGGTGTGCGCGTAGTGGAAGCACGCGCCCGGATCGCAGACAACCGGCAACGCGAACGCGTACTGCAGACAGCAGTCGCGCCGGGAGAGCGGTGCTACTCGGGCCAGAGTGGTCCGTCGTCGACGAAGCCTGCGGGTTCACCCCACTGGTTGCGGAAGGACACCTCGCGGGCGGGTTGGCGAACGGCGACGCCCCAGCGTCCGGTCGGGTAGCCGAACGAGAGCGCGCCGGCCATGTGCCAGCCCGCGTCGTTCGGGACGCCCAGGATCTCGAGGGTCTCGTCGTTGTAGAAGGCCAACGCCTGCGTGAGCGACGAACCGATGCCCTCGGCCCGGGCGGCGAGCTGCGCGCTCCACAACGCCGGGTAGATCGAGCTGCCGCCCGGATCGGTGCTGAACCCGAAGAGGTAGAGCGGTACCTGCTCGAAGTGATCGGCGAGCCACTGCGCCGACTTCTGGACCGCGAGCATCGACTTCGACTCCGCCGAATCGGGAGTGGCGAGGGCGGCGTCGATGCGGTCCTTGTAGTAGCCGGTCCACAGGCCGTCGATCGCGCGCTTGTAAAGCGGCGCGATCGCAGCCTTCACCTCGACGGAGTCGACGAGCAGGAACCGCCAGTTCTGCGTGTTGCCGCCGCTCGGCGCGCGCACGGCAGCATCGAGGATCCGGGCCTGGGCGTCGAGCGGGATCGGTTCGGAGGTGACGCGACGCATCGCGCGAGTCGTGTAGAGCACTTCTCGGACGTCCATCGATGCTCTCTCCTCGTTCGTCACTCGACGCCATTCAACAGGGGTAGGACCGCGTCTCCGTACGCCGCGAGCCCGTCCTCGTAGGCACGGCGGCTCGGGCTGGGCAGCCCGACGATGAACCCGGTGACACCGAGAGTGCTCAGTGCGTGCGCGTGCACGACGAGCTCGTCGGACGAGAAGCCCGCAGTTCCCGGGCTGAATGCCACCATTGGGTAGACGAGAACGTCGAACGACGAACGCCGTCCCGCGAGCCCGACTCCCTCGCGACGCGCGGTGGCACGCTCGTCGTCGAGGCGCGCGAACAGGCGCCTGAGATCGTCGAGGTCTTCGAGATGCGCGGAGTGGCGGCGGTTGCCGAGCGCGCGCGGGTTGGGCATCGGCAGCCACCCGTCGCCGAAGCGGGCAGCGCGTCGCAGCGCACGTGCGGAGTTGCCTCCCACCCACACCGGCGGACGGGGCTGCTGCACCGGCGCCGGACGCATGGTGTTCCCGCGCGCTTCGAAACCGTCGCCGGCGAAGCGCACCGACTCACCCGACCACGCCGCGGTGATCGCGGCGATTGCTTCGTCGAACCGGTCGTTGCGGTTCTCGAAGTCGACGCCGAGGGCGCGGAACTCCCCCTCGAGGTAGCCCGCGCCGACACCGAGGTCGAGCCGCCCACCGGAGAGCACGTCGAGGCTCGCGGCCGCTCTCGCCGCGAGAAAAGGATTGCGGTACGGGAGCACGCAGAGGTTGGTGAGCACGCGGAGGCGCGTCGTGGCCGCGGCGGCGAAGGAGAGCCCGACGAACGGATCGAGGGCCTGGTGGCCGCCGCTCGCGAGCCAGTCGTCGTCGGGAAACGGATGCTCGGTGGAGTACACGCCGTCGAAGCCGGCCGCCTCGGCCGCA
>DASXXX010000083.1:0-3874 GCA_036502765.1 Acidimicrobiia bacterium
CCGGGCGAGATCCGGCCGGGTGTGGTGTCGAGCGTCGTCAACTTCGGTGCGTTCGTCGACCTCGGCGGCATGGATGGACTCGTCCACGTGTCAGAGCTGTCGTGGAAGCACGTCGACCACCCGAGCTCGGTCGTGCAGGTCGGCGACGAAGTCACCGTGCAGGTGCTCGACGTCGACCTCTCGCGCGAGCGCATCTCCCTCTCGCTCAAGGCCACCCAGCAGGATCCGTGGCAGGAGTTCGCCAACGGTCACGCGGTTGGCGAGCTTGTCTACGGCCGGGTCACCAAGCTCGTGCCGTTCGGCGCGTTCGTGCAGGTGGCCGAGGGCATCGAGGGTTTGGTGCACATTTCCGAGATGGCCGTGCACCACGTCGAGGCGCCGGAGCAGGTCGTTCAGCCGGGCGAAGAGCTCTGGGTGAAGATCATCGACATCGACCTCGACCGCCGGCGCATCTCGCTGTCGATCAAACAGGCCGCCGAGGGCGGCGTGGTCGCTGCCGAGTACCAGGAGCACTACGGCGAGCACGCCTACGACGAGCAGGGCAACTACATCGGCCCGGCGTTCGAGGAGGAGCCCGAAGCGGGCGCCGACGGCGAAGCCGGTGGTGGAGGCGAAGCCACCGAGGGTGAGTCGGTCGAAGGTGAGCCGACAGAGGGCGAAGCTGCGGCCGAGGCCGAGGCCGAGGCTGCACCCGAAGCCGTCGCCGAAACGCCCGACGCGCCCGCCGAGACGGCAACGGAGACACCCGCCGAATAACGCGATCCGGGGAAATCCCGGGTCTGTGTGACATCCGGCTCAAGGCGGCATCGACACCGGCCGACCACCTAGGGACCAGAAGGATCCCGAGGGGAGCTGCGGTGTCGAATCGTCGAACGTTGATGGCCGCGGCGGCCATCGTGCTCGCACTCGTGGCCGGTGTCGGCGTGTACATGTACGCGTCGGGAGCGGACCAGCGTGCTCAGGACAACGCGTCGTTCGTCGACGCGTACGTCGCCAACGCGGACATCGCGAAGGGCACGACCGGCCCCGAAATCGTGCAGGCCGGACTCATCACCCAGGAGAAGGTTGCCAGGGGGTCGGTGCCGCCAGGCGCCATCACGAACCTCGACGACCTCGTTGACCTGCAGAGCGCGGGGCCGATCAGCACGAAGCAGTTCATCACCGGCGGCTCGTTCGTCTCGGTGAAGGACGGCGCTGGCGGTGTCTTCTCCCAGTCGATCGCCGCTGAAGATCTCGTGGCGGTGACGGTCACGGTCGACGCCGACCACGGTGTCGCCAACCAGATCACGCCGGGCGACCACGTGAACATGGCGACCACGACGAACGACGACAACGGCAACCCGCAGACGACGTACATGCTCGAGAACGTCAAGGTCCTCGCCGTCGGATCGAACACCGCGGCTACGGCGGCGGTCGCACCCGCGGTCGACGGCAGCGCCGACGCCGCGGCTCCGGCGCCGACCAACTCGGGCGTCCTCACCTTCGAGGTGTCGCAGGCCGACGCGCTGCGGATCATTGCGGCCAACAGTGGCGGGAGCCGGCTCTACCTGGTCCTCCTGCCGCCCACCACGTCGACGTCCGGCGGCACGAGCGGCGCCAAGGCCGCGGCGAGCAAGTAGGGGCAGTGGAGTCCTACGCCACGGTCGAAGCACCGCCCGGCGCCGCGGCCTACGACGTCGCCGTCGTCGAGCCCGACGCCAACCTGCGCACGCGGCTCGCGGTCGAGCTCTCGGGTGCCGGTCAGTTCGAGACGATGGAGGACCTGATCCAGCGGCTCGACCCGACGCGCCCGGTGGTGGCAGTCTTCGGACCTGGCTTCGCCAGCCCCATCGGCTTCCAGCACGTGCACCGCGTCACCAGCTCGCACAGCATGCTCGGTGTCGTCTTCGCCGTGTACGAGCTGTCGACCGACGTGCTGCAGCAGGCGCTGCGCGCGGGCGCACGTGACGCGGTCGTCATCGGCGGCGAAGCGAGCCTCAACCAGTCGGTCGACCGCGTGGGTGAGCTCCTCGCCGGCGCGGCGATGACCCGAGTGCAGACCCCCACCGCCCGTGCCGGCGACCCGGGCCGCCTCATCTCGGTCTTCTCGACCAAGGGTGGCGTGGGCAAGACCTGCGTGGCGATCAACGTCGCTGCCGCGATGGCGAAGCGTTCGTCAGAACCGGTCGTACTGATCGACGGTGACCTCCAGTTCGGTGACGTGTCGGTGATGCTCAGCCTGCAGGCGCAGAACACCGTGCTCGACGCCGCCGCCGCAGTGCAGTACGGCGATCTCGAGCTCGTCCAGAGGCTCGCCGACAAGGACGCGGCCACCGGACTCCTGGTGCTGCCGGCGCCGATCGAGTCGATGCCGACCGACGCGCTGCTCCCCGGTGAGATGGTGAACATCTGCGCCGCGCTGCAGGCGGTTGCCGGTCACGTCGTGATCGACCTGCCGTCGGTCTTCAACGAGTACGTGCTCGCGATCATCGAGGCCTCCGACGAAGTGCTGCTCGTCGGCAGCATGGACATTCCGAGCATCAAGAACCTCAAGATCGGAATGCAGCAACTCGACCTCCAAGCGGTGGCGGGCCCGAAGCTGAAGCTGGTGCTGAACCACGCCAACGCCAAGGTCAAGCTCGACGTGAAGGAGATCGAGCGCGTGCTCGGCATGAGCGCGAACTTCCCGATCCCCGACGACATCGCGATGCCGATCTCGGTGAACGCCGGTCGACCGGTGGTCGTCGACGACCCGAAGTCGCCGGCGTCGCGCGCGCTCGACCACATCGCCGAGTCGCTCCTCGGGCCCACCGCGTCGACCAAGAAGAGTCGGCGGGGCAAGTGATGATCACGGAGGACGGTAGGTCATGACGCAGACCCAGCAACCGGCCAGCCGTTGGCAGGAACAGCGCGCCTCGCAGACCGCGAACCAGCGCGAGCATCAGCTGGAGGACGTACGTCAGAAGATGCACCAGTTCGTGATCCACGAACTGGGTCCGCTGCTCACCGACCAGCGCGTCTCGGAAGCGGAGCTGCGCCGCCAGGTCGACGAGCAGTTGCTCCGTGCCCTGAGCCAGGAGCGCTTCGCGCTGACGGTCGCCGAGCGCCAGGTGATGGTGCAGTCGGTGACCGACGACGTGTTGGGCTACGGCCCCATCGACCAGTTGCTCCGGGATGACACCATCACGGAAATCATGGTGAACGGTCCGGAGATGGTCTACGTGGAGCGCAGCGGCAAGCTCACGCTGTCCGACGTGAAGTTCGTCGACGAGACGCACCTGCGGCGCATCATCGACAAGATCGTCAGCCAGGTCGGTCGTCGAGTGGACGAGGCGAACCCGATGGTGGACGCCCGTCTCCCCGACGGCTCCCGTGTGAACGTGGTCGTGCATCCGCTGTCGATCGGCGGGCCGTTCATGACCATCCGAAAGTTCTCCAAGGACCCGTACACCGTCGACGACCTCATCGGTTTCGGGTCGTTCTCACCGCAGGTCGCGCATTTCATCAACCAGTGCGTGAAGGGCCGCCTCAACGTGGTGGTCAGCGGCGGTACCGGTACCGGTAAGACGACGCTCCTCAACGTGCTCTCGAGCTTCATCCCGAACGACGAGCGCATCGTCACCGTCGAGGACGCCAAGGAGCTCCAGCTCAACCAGCAACACGTGCTCCCGATGGAAGCGCGCCCGCCCAACATCGAAGGCAAGGGCGAGGTCAAGATCCGCGACCTGGTGCGCAACTCGCTGCGTATGCGACCCGACCGCATCGTCGTCGGTGAGATCCGTGGCGGCGAGGCCCTCGACATGCTCCAGGCCATGAACACCGGTCACGACGGTTCGATCACCACCGTCCACTCCAACTCACCGCGTGACACGCTCTCCCGCATCGAGACGCTGAC
>DASXXX010000084.1:0-21045 GCA_036502765.1 Acidimicrobiia bacterium
GTCGAGGTCGCCGAGGGTGTCGAGCAACGACGGCATGTCGCCGAACTGCAGCGGGTCGTCGCCGCTGAAGTTCTGCGACCGCTGCCACGGCATGTTCGGGAATGCCTGCTGCAGGTTGCGCGACAGCTGGTCGACCTGCCAACGCAGGTCCATGTCCTCGAGCAACGACTCGGACAACGCCTGCAGTTGTGCGCGCTGCTCGGGCGACATCGAGTTCATCAGCTGCTGCATCTGCGCCATCGACTGCGCCATCTGCTCGAGCAGCTCGTCGAGGTTCTGCGGGTTGCCCGGGAAGAACTCGCCGTGGCGCTCCATGAATCCGTCGAAGTCGGGCTCCTCACCGCGCTCGCGCTGCTCGAGCATCTGGTTGAGCTCGTTGAGCATGTCCTTCATCTGCGCCATGCGCTCGGGCGTCATGTTCTGCATGCCCTCGCTGAGCTGGTTGAAGTAGCTCTGCATCAGCTGCTCACGCAGCTGATCCATCAGCTCCTCGAACCGCTCGCGCGCGGCGTCGTCCATGAACTCGTAGTTCTGCATCGCCTGCACCCGACCGGCGAGGTCGGGCGGCATCTCCTCGAGCTGGCGGCGCCGCTCCTCGGCGACGTCCTCCACCAGTTCCTGGCGGCGCTGGTCACCCGAACGGGTGGCTTCGTCGACACGCCGGTCGATGCCCTCGCGCTCCATGTCGGCGACCTCGTCGAGCTGATCGGCGATGTCGTCGTACACGCCCCCGAGGTCACGACGTTCGAGCTCCTCCCGACGACGCTGGCGCAGCTTCTCGAGCATCTCCCGCAGCCCCATGAGCTGCTCGCCGTTGCGGTCCTGGAACCCCTGCTGCATCATCCGCCGCAATGCCGCGTTGAGGTCACCGTGGTACAGCAGGTCGTCGGCCATCTCGTCGAGCAGCGACTCGGCGTCGAGGTCGAAGCCGGTCTGCGTGCCGTCCCACTTGGAGTAACGGAATCCAGGGCCGCGACGAGGCATGGGGCCACCGTACCGGTTCGCGATCGGGACCAGTGAGGGACCACAATGCAGGGCATGCGCGTGCTGCGAGGAAGGGGCCTGCGAGCGGTCGTCGCCTTCGGGCTCCTCGCCGCCGCCCTCGCTGCGTGCTCAGGCGACTCGGAGAAGGCGTTGCCCACGCCGACCAAGGCGTTCTGCCAGGCCGCGTACGACTACGACACCAACCTGCCGAAGCTCATGGGCAAGACCGCCAAGCAGACCGCACTCGTGGAGAAGCTCGCCGCGCACGCGCCGAAGGACATCGCGAAGGACGCGCAGACCTACCTCGACGCCATGCAGCGTGCGGCCGGTGGCGACGACTCCGTGGTCGACAACCCGAAGATCCAGACCGCAGTCGAGAACGTCGAGCGACGCGCCATCAGCGGCTGCGCGCTCTTCAACCAGAACAAGGACGGCACCGGCGGCGTCTGATCGTCGACCCGACGGCGGCCGTCACCCGGATGCAGACGTGGTCGTCGTGCTCGTGGGCGCGGTGGTGGTCGAGTCGGGCGGCGCGGTCGTCGGCGGTGTGGTCGGCGGCGGTGTGGTCGTCGGCGGTGTCGTGCTCGGCGCAGACGTCGTCGAAGGGCTTGGCGGGGTCGATGACGTCGACGCCGCAGGCACCGTCGTGGTCGGCGCCCCGGCCGGAGGGCAGGTGCCCGCGGGCGCGTCGACGGCGGCCTCGTTCGGCATCGTGACGCGCTTCGCGCACCCGAAGTTGGAGAAGACGCTGTGGCGGGTCATCGAGCCGCCGTCGGCAAACCTGGTCGTGGCGACCACATCGCGGATGAAGCCCGCGTCGTCGACCCCGATGCGTTCGTCCGTCCCCGAGTAGCCGACCGACCGGAGCACGCCGATCGCGTCCGTGATGGCCTGACGCTGTTCGGCGCTCAACGTCGGCGCGTCCGCCATCCGTGCGAGGTCGACGTCGACGCGGTAGTAGGTGAGGTGCGTGCCGTCGTCGAGGACGCCGGTGCCGTCGGTCTTCGCTCCGGTGACCATCTCCGACTCGAGCCCCAGGTACCCGCTGTTGCTCGCCAGGCTGATCATGGACTGTGCTCCCTGACCCTGTCCGAGCGTGCCCTCGACGAGGCCGGCGAAGCCCGAGAGCGAGCTCCCCGGGCCCGCGGCGCCCGCACCCACCGGCGCGCCGTTGGTGCCGTAGCCCGCGCCGCCGAATTCCCACACCGTGGAGTCGTTCACGTACAGGGTGATGCCACCGAGGAGGTCGGTGAAGACGGTCATCGCGTACGGACTCGTGTTGACGGTCCCGTGCCCGCGCAAGTCGGTCTCCGGGACCTGAGAAAACGCGCCACACGACGAGATGCCGCCCGAGATGTCAGAGGGGTCGTCGGCCCGGGCACACGGCACGGACGGCACCTCGCCGGGTTCGATGTGGAACGTGAACTCGAGGTCGTAGCTGCCCGAGTCGACGGTGGCGGCCAACGCCTGCAGCACCTGCTGCTCGCCGTCGATGCGGTTGACGACGACCTGCTTGTCGTCGCCGTGGTGTTCGTGGTCCTCGTTCAGGAGCGCGGCACCGATCGGCACCGCGGCGATCAGGAGCAGCACAGCCAAGCCGGCGACCAGTGGACGGCGCCAGCGGGGTGCGGTCTTCGCCCGTCGCGACTCGGAGTCGGCGGCAGTGTCGAGCGGAGGGAGGTGCGCAGCGGCGTCGCTCAGCGCACGGCGGAGCGCGTCCTCGTCGTTTCCGTGGTCGGTCATTCCTCCATCGCCTTCCTCAGCGCGGCCAGGCCGCGGGACGCGAGCGAGCGGACCGTCGCGGGACGGCAACCCAGCAGCTCGGCGATCTCGGCCTCCGGGCGGTCTTCGTAGTAGCGGAGCACGAGCACGGCGCGCTGGCGATGTGGCAGTCGACCGAGCACATCGAGCACGACGTTGGTCTCGGGCTGCACCGCCAGCGGCACCAGATCGGCGAACCGGGCCCGTTCACGAGCAGCGCGCCGATGGTGCATGCGCGACCCGTTGACGACCGAGGTCCGCAAGTACGCGCCGGGTGTCCGGACGTCGGCATACCGGGCGTGGAGCTGCACGAAGGCGTCCTGCACGACGTCCTCCGCGACCGCTCGGTTCCCCGTGAGGAGGTAGGCGAAGCGCACGAGCGCGTCGTGATGATCCGCGAACAGTTCGGCTGGGCTGGCGACGGGCCGCGGGTACGGCGGGCTCGCCGCGGGTCCAGGATCGGGTGCGGTCACGTCCCCTCCCACGGTCGGCACACCCGCGCGACGAACCTCCACGTCAACGAGATGCCGCACGCCCCCGTTTCGTTGCACGCGTACGCGGAATTTCTCCCGGGGCCGCGCTTCTGCAGGTCGGGGTCGTCGCTACCCCCGCCTCCCTCACCGCGCCTCCCTACCCCCGGCCGCGGTAGGCGGCGCGGCCGCCGAGGGCGTCCTTGTTGAGTCGCTTCGAGAGGTGCAGACCCTCGAGCACGAACTCGGTGGCCGAAGCGACGCCCGCGGGCGTCTCCCCCACCTCGAGGTCGGCGAGCGTCGCCCGCAACGCCGGGACGTCGGTGAGCAGCTTGGCGTACTCCGACGACGCGATGTCCTCGCCGGTGTGCACGACCAGGCCACCCTCGAACGCAGTGACGACGTCGGTGAGCTTCTCGGGCCGGGTGCGCGCCCGGAACGTCTCGAGGATCGACGCCTTCACGATGCGGTCGAGGACCTGCTCCTCGCGGCCGTCGTCGACCGTCTCGAACTCGACTTTGCCCGCGGTGCTGGCGACCAGTGCGTCGAGGTCGCTCACGCGCGGCACCACTTCGGTTTCGCCGTGGCGCAGCGCGCGCCGCGTGGCGTTGGCCACGAGCGTCTCGTAGTTGGCGATCGAGAGCCGCACCGACACGCCGGAACGCTGGTTGATGTGCGGCGAGCGTCGAGCCTGCTGGCTCATCTCGGCGACGATCTCGGTCATGAACGACGGCACCTGCACGTTGAGGCCCACGGCAGTGAGTGGACGCGCCTCCTGCTCGACGACCGCGGCCTCGAGCTCGGCGTCGAGCGGGTAGTGCGTGCGGATCTGCGCGCCGAAGCGGTCCTTCAGCGGCGTGATGATGCGACCACGGTTCGTGTAGTCCTCGGGGTTGGCCGACGCGAGGAGCATGAGGTCGATCGGGAGGCGCACCTTGTAGCCGCGGATCTGCACGTCGCGCTCCTCGAGCACGTTGAGCAGACCCACCTGGATGCGCTCGGCGAGGTCGGGGAGCTCGTTGATCGAGAAGATCGACCGATTGGTGCGCGGCACCAGGCCGTAGTGGATGGTGAGCTCGTCGGAGAGGTACCGACCCTCGGCGACCTTGATGGGGTCGACCTCGCCGATGAGGTCGGCGATCGAGGTGTCGGGCGTTGCCAGCTTCTCGCCGAACCGACGGTCGCGGTGCACCCACTCGATCGGCGTGTCGTCACCACGCTCGGCAAGGAGCACGCGCGCGTGCTGCGAGATCGGGTGGTACGGGTCGTCGTTGATCTCGCTCCCGGCGACGATGGGCATCCACTCGTCGAGCAGCTCCGTGAGCGAGCGGATCATGCGGGTCTTCCCCTGGCCGCGTTCGCCGAGGAAGATCACGTCGTGCCCGGCGATCAGGGCGTTCTCGAGCTGGGGGAGGACGGTGTCCTCGTAGCCGATCACGCCCTCGACCAACGGGCGTCCTTCGGCGATGCGCGCCAGGGCGTTGGCCCGCACCTCCTCCTTGACCGGGCGCGACTCCCACCCGTCGCTCCTGAGCTCGCCGAGCGTTCCGGGACGGGTCATGCGCTTGCTCCTGTGGTGGGGGGCCTCTTTCGCCACGGTATCGCGGGGTCACCGCCGCCGGTGAGGGAGGCGGTGAGGGGCATCCGCCCGGACCGGGCATTTGAGAAAACTCTCACAATCCCTTGTTCACAAGCGTTGCCAGGTACGTTTCGGGACATGGCGAAGGTGGAGGAAGAGGTCTCGACCGCTGCTCAGAACGCCGGCGCCGACGACGCCGACGCGCTGGCGCGGTACACGGGCCCCCCGGTCCCGGCCCCCCGTCCCCAGGGTCACTTCCTGGTGCGGTTCTGGCGCTCGGCGGTCGGCAAGAAGTGGCTGATGGCCATCAGCGGGATCATCCTGCTCGGCTTCGTGCTCGTGCACATGATCGGCAACCTGAAGGTGTTCTTGGGCAAGGAGCATCTCAACGTCTACGGAGAGTGGCTCCGCACCCTCGGCGAGCCCGCGCTGCCGCGCACGGTCCTGCTCTGGACCATCCGGATCGTGCTCATCGGCGCGTTCGTGGTGCACATCGTCGCCGCGTACCAGCTCACCCGGATGAACCAGAAGGCCCGACCCACGAAGTACCAGTCGAAGCGCGA
The DNA here is from genome assembly GCA_036502765.1 of Acidimicrobiia bacterium. Lineage (GTDB taxonomy): Bacteria > Actinomycetota > Acidimicrobiia > IMCC26256 > DASPTH01 > DASUAS01. The sequence continues at coordinate 5,358 of DASXXX010000084.1, forward strand.
CTACGTGGCGGCGAACTTCGCGTCGCGCACGATGCGCTGGACCGGGATCATCGTGGGCCTCTTCATCATCTTCCACCTCGCCGACCTCACCTGGGGTCCGGCGAACCCGCACTTCGTGCGCGGTGACCCGTACGACAACCTCTTCGCCAGCTTCGACCGCGTGCCGGTGGCGATCATCTACATCGTCTGCATGTTGGCGCTCGGGTTCCACGTCTTCCACGGCGCCTGGAGCATGTTCCAGAGCCTCGGGCTCAACAACCCGCGCTGGAACATCTGGCGCCGCTACTTCGCGATCGCGTTCGCGGTCGTCATCACGGTGGGCAACATCAGCATGCCGTTGCTCATCACGACCGGGGTGGTGACCAGATGATCGGTGAGCTCGACGCCCGGATCCCTGAGGGTCCGATCGCGGAGAAGTGGTCGAACCACAAGTTCGACGTGAAGCTGGTGAACCCCGCCAACAAGCGTCGCTTCGAGATCATCGTCGTGGGCAGCGGGCTCGCGGGCGCGGCGGCTGCTGCGACCCTCGGTGAGCTCGGCTACCGCGTGAAGCTGTTCACGTTCCACGACACGCCGCGCCGCGCGCACAGCATCGCGGCGCAGGGTGGCATCAACGCGGCGAAGAACTACCCGAACGACGGCGACAGCGTGCACCGCCTGTTCTACGACACCATCAAGGGCGGCGACTTCCGCTCCCGCGAGGGCAACGTGTACCGGCTCGCCGAAGTGAGCGTCAACATCATCGACCAGTGCGTCGCGCAGGGTGTGCCGTTCGCGCGCGAGTACGGCGGTCTGCTCGACAACCGGTCCTTCGGTGGCGCGCAGGTGTCGCGCACGTTCTACGCCCGGGGGCAGACCGGCCAACAGCTGCTGCTCGGCGCGTACCAGGCCCTCGCGCACCAGGTCGCGCGCGGCACCGTCGAGCTGTTCACCCGGAGCGAGATGCTCGACCTCGTGGTGAAGGACGGCAAGGCCGCCGGCATCGTCACCCGCGACCTCACCACCGGCGCGGTGCAGTCGTGGTCGGCGCACGCGGTCGCGCTCTGCACGGGCGGGTACGGCAACGCCTACTACCTGTCGACCAACGCCAAGGCCAGCAACGTCACCGCCGCGTGGCGGGCGCACAAGCGCGGCGCACTGTTCGCCAACCCGTGCTTCACGCAGATCCACCCCACGTGCATCCCGCGCAGCGACGACTTCCAATCGAAGCTCACGCTGATGTCGGAATCGCTCCGAAACGACGGTCGCGTGTGGATCCCGAAGCAGCTCGACGACCCGCGCTCCCCCGACCAGATCCCGGTCGACGACCGCGACTACTTCCTCGAGCGTCGCTACCCCGCGTTCGGCAACCTGGTGCCGCGCGACGTGGCGTCGCGCGCGATCAAGACCGAGGTCGACGCCGGCCGCGGCGTCGGGCCCCAGAAGAACGGCGTGTACCTCGACTTCCAGGAGTCGATCGAGCGCCTCGGGCAGGACGTCGTCGAGGAGCGCTACGGCAACCTCTTCGAGATGTACGAGCGCATCACCGACGAGAACCCGTACCAGGTCCCCATGCGGATCTACCCCGCCATCCACTACACGATGGGTGGGCTCTGGGTCGACTACAACCTGATGAGCAACGTGCCCGGCCTGTACGTGCTCGGCGAGGCCAACTTCGCCGACCAGGGCGCCAACCGCCTCGGTGCCAGCGCGCTGATGCAGGGTCTCGCCGACGGGTACTTCGTGCTCCCGTCGACCATCTCCGACTACCTCGCGCCGCAGCTCGGCACCGCGCCGGTGCCGGCCGACGACCCCGCCTTCAAGGAGGCGGAGACCGCGGTGGCCGACCAGACCAAGCGGTTCCTGTCGGTGAACGGCAAGCACTCGGTCGACCACTTCCACCGCGAGCTCGGCAACATCCTGTGGGACAACTGCGGCATGGCCCGCAGCCAGCAGTCGCTGCAGAAAGCACTCACCGACATCCCCGCGCTGCGCGAGGAGTTCTACGCCGACGTGAAGGTGCCCGGGAGCGCGGCCACGCTCAACCAGTCGCTCGAGAAGGCCGGCCGGGTCGCCGACTTCCTCGAGTTCGGCGAGCTGCTCTGCCTCGACGCCCTCACCCGTGAGGAGTCGTGCGGTGGTCACCTGCGGGTCGAGCACCAGACCGAGGAGGGCGAGGCCCTGCGCGACGACGAGAACTTCTCGCACGTCGCCGCGTGGGAGTTCGAGGGCGTGAGCAGCGCACCGACGCTGCACAAGGAACCGCTCGAGTTCGAATACGTCCACCTGGCCCAGCGAAGCTACAAGTAGCAACGAGATCCGGAAGGGCACGCACACACCATGGACCTCAAGCTCCGCGTCTGGCGCCAGGCGGGTACCGACGCCACCGGCGCGTTCGAGGACATCGACGCCACCGGGATCAGTCCCGAGATGTCGTTCCTCGAGATGTTCGACGTCATCAACGACCGACTCGTCGCCGACGGTGGCGATCCGATCGCATTCGACCACGACTGCCGCGAGGGCATCTGCGGCTCGTGCTCGATGATGATCAACGGCCGCGCGCACGGGCCGTCGGAAGGCACGGCCACATGCCAGCTGCACATGCGCAAGTTCAGCGACGGCGACCAGATCGTCGTGGAGCCGTGGCGGGCGAAGGCGTTCCCGATCATCAAGGACCTCGTGGTCGACCGCAGCGCGTTCGACCGCATCGTCGAAGCCGGCGGCTACATCAGCGCCCCCACCGGCAGCGCCCCCGACGCCAACCTCATCCTCGTGCCCAAGGAAGCGGCCGACGCGGCGATGGACGCCGCTGCCTGCATCGGCTGCGGCGCGTGCGTGGCCGCGTGCCCCAACGGCGCCGCTCAGCTGTTCACCGCGGCCAAGGTCGCGCACCTCGGCCTGCTCCCGCAGGGTCAGCCGCAGCGCTACGAGCGGGTGATCAACATGGTCGAGGTGATGGAGAGCTACTTCGGTTCCTGCACCAACCACGGCGAGTGCGAGAAGGCGTGCCCGAAGGAGATCAGCATCGACTTCATCGCCCTCCTCAACCGCGACTACGTGAAGGCGCAGTTCAAGAACCGCAAGCTCACCGGTCAGGTGTCCTAGCGCCCTCTACGTTTCGGTGCGCTCGAGGGATTCGAGGTCGGTGACGACGCGGTCGACGTCGGCCTGGGCGCGGGCGATGCGACCGCGGCAGAGCTGGATGAGCTCGCTGGCCCGTTGCACCCGCGCCGCGAGCACGTCGACGTCGAGGTCGTCGCGCTCGAGCTCCTCGAGGATGTCGTCGAGCTCGCGCATGGCGTCGGCGTAACCGATCTCCTCAGTCAACTGCTTCTTCCTCTGTCGGGGTGATGGACTCGACGCGGCTGGTGACGCGTCCGGCGGCGAGCTCGGTCTCGACGAGCGCGCCGGTGGCGAGCGCGTCGGTGGCGCGCAGCACGCGGCCGTCGGCGTCGCGGGTGATCGAGTAGCCGCGTTCGAGCACACGCCGGGGATCGAGGGCGCGCACGACGGCCTCGCTGCGACCGAGTCGCATCTCCGCGCGCTCCACGTGGTGCTGCGCGTGGGTGACGAGGTCGCGCTCGCGGGCGACGAGCGCGGCACGCCGGTCGCGCGTCGCGCGACGCCCCAGCTCGCCGACGCGGCGGGCGCAGGCGTCGAGGTGCGCGGCGAGGTCGACGGTCCGGCGACGGGCGAGCTCGTCGAGGCGACCGTGCGCGCGATCGAGGCGAGTGTGCTCGCGCACCACCGCGGCGGTCGCGCTCCGACTCGCCCGGCGTGCCGCCTCGTCGAGCTCGCGGTTGGCGAGCGCCATCCGTTGCCGACCCCGAGCCGCCACGCGCTGCGACGCGTGGTCGAGCGCGCCGACGAACTCGTCGACCTGGCGCACGAGCAACTGGGCACACGCGGTGGGCGTCTTGCACGCGGTGTGCGCGACCTCGTCGGCGACGCTGCGGTCGACCTCGTGGCCCACGCCGGTGAACACGGGCACGTCCATCGCCGCGATCGCCCGCGCCACCAACTCGGTGTCGAACGGCGCGAGATCCGCACGCGACCCTCCGCCGCGCGCGAGCACCACGACGTCGAGGTCGAGCTGCGCGAGCTGACCCAGCGCCCACTTGATGCGCTGGGGTGCGCCCGCGCTCTGCACCGCGACGTCGACCACACCCACCTGCCACGCGTACGGAGAACGGAGCAGCTCGTCGACGAAGTCGTGGTAGGCGGCGCTGCCGGAACTGGTGATCAGGCCGACCCGCAGCGGCACCGGCGCGAGCGCGAGCGCACCGTTGACGCCGAGCAGCCCTTCGGCCGAGAGGAGCCGCAGCACCTGCTCACGGTTGGCCGCGAGCCGTCCGACGGTGAAGACCGGGTCGATGCCGGTCATCACCAGTTGGTACTGGCCGGAGGGCGGGTAGATGCGCACCCGGCCGCGGATGCGGACCTCGACGTCGTCGCCGAGGGCGGCGCCGGGGACCTCCTTCAGGGCCCGGCGCACCTTGGGAGCGTCGTCGCTGAAGAGGGCGACGTCGAGGCGCCCCGTGATCCGTTCGCCGCGCCCGGCCTTCTCGACCAGCTTGAAGTACGTGTGGCCGTTGCGCGTCCGCAGGTTCTGGACCTCGCCCTTCACCCACACCTCGTCCGGGTGGGCCCGGCGCACGGCCTCGCCGACCATCGAATTGAGCTGGACGACGGAGTACGTCGTCTCCTCGACGACCTCCTCGGTGAACCCGAACGACGCCTGCTCCATCACCGGCTCCATTACCGGCGACAGTAACGGTTGGGTGTGACGGCGACCCCGAGTTCGGCGACGATCGCGGCCGCGGACCGCCAGGAACTCGTTCCCCACTGGTCGACCGCCCGTCGCGGGTTCGACACGCTGCGTTTACATGCCCTCCGTACTGTGACTCATGGGAACCTGCAGAGAGGAGCGATCGTGAGCGACGAAATCGAGCCCACGACCGAGTACCCGCCCACCAACTGGGAGAGCGACGCCGAATTCGTGGCTCCCGGCCCGATGTCCCGTCCCCTTGCCAACTACCTCGCGATGTGCGCCCCCCGGTCGCCTCGCGTGTCGAGGGCGAACCACTTCCGGGTCCACGCCGATCTCGTGCTGGCCGGCGCCGCGTCCGTCAACTGATCCTGGTCGACTGAACCGGCGCCGACCACGGCGCACCGACATCCACCGACAGGAGCGGCGCCCGCCCAACGGGCGCCGCCTTCACGTTCAAGGCCCGCGTGGAGAGGCGGGTGCGTCTAGGGCTTGGTCGTGGTCGTTGTGCCCGTCGTGCTCGGAGCCGCCAGGAGGGCGTTCCAGGTGGCGGCGTTGACCACGCCGTCGGCCGGGGTGATGCCCTTGTCGGTCTGGAACTTGACCACCTGGGCCTTCGTGCCGGCCCCGAAGCTGCCGTCAGGGGTCCCGACGTCGTAGCCCAGCTGGTTGAGGCGCTGCTGGAGGATGGTGGTGTTCGCGGTGTCGGGCGTGCCCTCTTGGATGGTGGGGTGCGCCGCCACGGTGGTGGTGGTCACGAGCGGTTGGGTCGTGACCGTGGTGACGGTCGCGGTGTCGCCGCCCGAGCCGCTGCTCGCCGCCGTCGGGAACCCGTCACCGGGTTCGATCGCGAGCAACACCGCGCCCGTGATGACCGCGAGCACGATGATCACAAGGCCTCGTGTGTTCTGGAACCACTGCTCCACACCCTGAGCTTACGTACTCGACGTCCGGTCTGCCCGATTCCCAGCCGGGTTCGGGTTGCGAAGGGCGCGCCAGAGCGCGCGGTACGTCGGGAACTCGAGTCCTGGGGTGACGTACCCCGACTCCCGCAGCGCCCGGTGGTACTCGGGCAGGTGGCGCATCGACACGCCCGCGTCCACGTGGTGCGCGAGGTGCCAGCCGATGTGGAAGGGCACGAGGAACGTGCGCGACCACCACGACTGGCGGACCGAGTGCGTGGTGGCGCGCCGGTCGCTGGAGGCGTCCATGCCGCCGTGCTCGGCGACGGAGCGGAGCCGGTTGACGACCCGCCACACGGTGAGGTACGGCAACACCCAGAACACCGGGTACACCCACCACACGCCCCCGGCGATCGCCGCCGCGAGCAGCACCGACTGCACGAGCACGATCTTCCAGAGCGTGTGGCGCACGCGGGCGTCGGGTGAGCGGAATCCGGCGAACTGCTGGCGGAACAGCTTGAACCCGGTTCGCCCGGTGGCGTCACGCACGAGCTTGCGCCGGAAGCTGGCGCGGCTGATCGGATAGCCGGCGTACAGCGGGATGTCGGGTTCGTCGGGGCCGAACTCCTGACGGTGGTGGGCCATGTGCACGCGTCGGTAGGCGTCGGTGGACGTGAACGACGGGTACCCGAGCAGCCAGCGCCCGACCAGATCGTTGGCGCGTCGGTTGGAGAACAGCAATCGATGCGCGGCCTCGTGCATGAGCGACGCGAGCTGCGCGTGCGTGCGCCCCATGAGGAGGAAGGCGAGCACGTAGCCGACCGGGTTCCCCCACCACACCGCGAGGCCGACGATCACGATCGCCTGCAGCCACACCGAGGCCACCGACAGTGCGTTGCGCCACGACGGGATGATGCGCCACCGGGCGCGGATCTCGGGCTGCGGACGGCCGTCGGCGCGCACCAGCGCGGTCTCGCGCCCGGGCACAAGAAGAGAGGGCACCGGCACCATGCCGCCCAAGGGCCGGCCCGCGAGCACGCCCGCGTCGGTCATGACACCAATGGTAGGTCGAGGGTCAGGCGAGCAGGTCGGCGTAGTCGGGGTGCTGGCGCACGAACCGCTTCACGAACGGGCACTCGGCCACGATGGTTCGGCCCTTGGCCCGCACGTCGTCGAGCGCCCCCCGCACCAGCGTGCCGCCGTACCCGGCGCCGCGCTTGGGCGACGTGATCACGGTGTGGGGGAAGACGAGCGCACCGTCGTCGCGCTCGTGGTACTCGGTGAAGCCGACGAGCTGCGCGTCGTCGAAGAGCTCGTAGCGGGACTTCGCCGGGTGGTCAGTGACCGTGAGCGCCATCAGCCGGCGTCGCTGCCGGCATCGCCTTCGCTGCCGACGGCGGCATAGCCCTGGGCGATGCGTTCGAGCCACCACTGCGGGGCGTGGTCGATCACGTTGCCGATGTTCGAGTAGTCGTGCCAGCGGACGATCTTGCCGTCACGCACCTCCATCACCGTGACGAAGGGGTGGAGGATCACCTCGCCGGTGTGGAACTGCCACTCCTCGACGTGCTCGAGGATCACGAGGTCGCCCTCGGCCACCATGTGGCGCGGGTGGTGGTAGTAGCCGGAGAGCGGCTCGATGCCGATCTTGAGCCGGTCGACGATCTGCTGTGGTCCCCGCGCGCCCTGGCCGTCGACCCCGACATCGGTGTAGTGGGCGTCGGCGGAGAAGAACGTGGCCATGCGGTCCCAGTCGCGCAGGAAGTGCGCTTCCCAGTACCGCTCGACCACCTGCCGGTTGCGCGCTTCCGCCGTGCTCATGGTGCGGAGTCTGACCCACGCCGCACGCTGTGATCCACTGGAGGCGTGACCACACCCGCGGAGCTCACGCCCGACGCGCGCGCCTTCCTCGCCGAGCGTCACCTCGGCACCTTGAGCACCACTCGCCACGACGGCACGCTCCACGTCTGCGCGGTGGGGTTCACGTGGGATGCCGACGCCCTGGTCGTGCGCGTGATCACCCGCGACGGTTCGCAGAAGGTGCGCAACGTGGAACGCTCCGGGCGAGCGGCGGTGGCACAGGTCGACGGCGGGCGGTGGCTCTCGTTGGAAGGTCCCGCACGCGTGGCGCGCGAGCCCGAAGCGATCGCCGACGCCGTGACGCGCTACACCGCGCGCGACCAGGAGCCCCGCCCGAACGCCGACCGGGTGGCGATCGAGATCAGCGTGGCCCGGGTGCTCGGGCGGGCCTGACCCGCACTCAGTGCGGGCCCTTCCCGCCTTTCCCGCCCGAATCGTCCTTCGATCCGGGGCCCTTCTCCGGCTTGGTCTGCGGCGCGGGCACCGTCGTGGTGGTGGTCGTCGTGGTGGTGGTGGTCGTGATGGTGACCAGCTGGTCGTCGACGGCACTGGCGGCGGCCAGGATGTCGGCGGCGCGCGCGTCCGACAGCCCGTCGGCGCGTCGCAGGTGGCCGACGGCTTCACGCAACGCGTCGAGGGCACGCTGGGCGCCGTCGGCATCGCGGGTCTCCACCGCGGTCCGCACGGCAGTGACGCGGTCGCGCAACTGTGTCGCCGCGTCACCGCTCATCGACGGCGAGGCACCACCGCACGCGGCAAGGACCAGGCCGAGGACCGCGACCACCGCGAGGCCGGCGACGAAGGTCGAGACGCGCTTCACGGTTGCGTCGCCCGTTCCAGCTGCTCGAGCGCGTGCGCGAGCGGCGCGGGGAGCTCGACGGCCACGGTGGCCGGCGTGGTGGCCGGCGTCGTCGCGGGCGCGGTCGTCGGCGCCGTGGTCGGCGTGTCGTCACCGGCCGCGACGAGCAGCGCGATCATGATCGCGGCGACGAGCAGCAGCACCACCGAGACCACGACGATCGCGCGCCGCAGGTCGCGGCGGGGAGTGGGCAGGCCGCGCGCCGGCGCGGGCAGGATCGCGGTGTCGCGCGCCGGTGGTCGCAACGGCACCGTGGGCGCTGCCGGCGCGCCCGCAGTGCTCGTGCCCGCGGTGCTCGTGGGCGCGTCGAATGCGGCCCGCATCTGGTCGGCATCGGCGAATCGCTCGGCGGGATCGGTGGCGAGCGCGCGCTCGACGGTGGCGACGAACGCGGGCGACAGATCGGGCCGACGTTCGTGCAGGTCGGTGTGGGTGCCCGCGACCACGGCTTCGGCAACGGCGACCGCGCCGTCGCCGACGAACGGACGCGACCCCGCCGCGGCTTCGTACAGCACCACGCCGAGTGCGTAGAGGTCGCTCCGCGCGGTGGCGCTGAAGCCCCGCAGACGCTCCGGCGCGGTGTACGCGGGCGTACCGAGCGGCACGCGGGTCGTGGTGTCGCCGGCATCGAGTGACGTGGCGATCCCGAAGTCGCAGACCTTGAAGGTGCCGTCGTCGGTGAGCAGGATGTTCCCCGGCTTCACGTCGCGGTGCACGAGCCCGTGCTCGTGCGCGGCGCCCAGCGCACCGAGCACCGCGTCGGCCACCTCACGCAGGCGCGCTTCGTCGAGTGGCCCCTCGGCGAGCTCGTGACCGAGCGTGCGTCCGCTCAGCCGCTCCATGACGATGAACGTGTCGCGTGCTTCGTCCTCCCCGGTGTCGTAGATCGCGACCGCGTGCGGGTGCGACACGCGGGCGGCCGCGCGCGCCTCGCGCTCGAACCGCCGTCGCAGTGACGGGTCGCGGGTCAGGTCGTCGCGCAGGACCTTCACCGCGACGTCTCGGTCGAGTCGCAGGTCGTGGCAGGCGTACACGGTGCCCATCCCACCGCGCCCCAACGGTTCGGCGATCCGGTAGCGCCCGGCGATCAGCTCGGGATGTTCGACGATCACCGCACGGGGATACCCGTTCGGTGGTGAGTCCTACCCCTCCCGGCTGAGCACCACCGCGGCGTCGGGCTCGATCGGCTCGATCGCCACCAGCGCCTCGACCAGGGGCTCGTGGTCGCCGGTGAGCGGCGGCGTCCGGGGGATCAGGAGCGAGAGGACCGCCCCCGCGGCCACGAACCCCGCCGCCAGCAGCAACGCGGGGCGAACGGCCTCGGTGATGCCGGTCGCCAGCGCGTGGCTCAGGGCGGCGGCATCGACGCCGGCGGTGCCGCGCGGCACCGGGAACGATGCGCCCTGCGCGTGCACGCCGGCGACCGCGGTGTCGCGCAGCGAGGCCGGGAGCGCCGCCGACTTCACCGCCACGAGCGTGCGCGACACGGTGAGGCTGGCGAACACGGAACCGATGACCGCGACGCCGAGCGCGGCGCCGACCTGGCGCACGGTGGAGTTGGTGCCGCTGGCCACGCCGGACTTCTCGGGCGGGATGTCGGAGAGGATCACGTTGGTGAGCTGCGAGCTGGTGAAGCCGATGCCGAAGCCGAACAGCCCGTAGGGCGCCAACAGATCCACGAAGCTCATGCTCGGGTCGACGACGAAGGCCACGAACACGAGCCCGATGACCTCGAGCACGAGACCCAGCTGCACGACGCGCGCGACGCTCGTGTATCGCGTCAGGCGGCCGCCGAGTTGCGATCCGATGACGATGCACACGCCGAACGGCAGCATCCAGAACCCGTTGGTCTCGGCGCTCAGGTGCTTGGCGTCCTGCAGGAAGACCGGCAGCACGAAGAACATGCCCATCTGACCCATCGCCAGCGCGCTGGTGGTGATCAGCCCGTACCGGAAGCCGCGGTGGCGCAGCTGGCCGAACTCGAACAGCGGGCTGCGGTCGTGGCGCTCCTTCCACCGTTCGAACTTGTAGAACACGAAGAGGATCCCGATCGCGACGAGCATCACCACGGGGATGAACGACACGCCGAGGTCCGACGACCACACCTCGGCGCCGGCGACGCTGAACGTGTCGATGGGACGGAACCAGCCGTAGCGCGCGCCCTCGCTGAGCGCGAACACGAAGAGGAACATCCCCACCGCGATCAGGCACGCGCCCGGGACGTCGATGCTCATGCGTCGGTCCGGAGGGTGGTCGCGACGCACGAACAGCAGCGCGCCGAGGATGGCGAGCGGCGCGACGATCACGTTGATGCCGAAGGCCCACCGCCACGTGTAGTTGGTGGTGAGGAACCCACCCACCACCGGGCCCAGCGCGACCCCCACGCCGACGGTTGCACCCCACGCGCCGAACGCGGTGGCGCGTTCGCGTCCGTGGAACGTGGTGGAGATGATCGACAGCGTCGTGGGGAGCATCAGCGACGCGCCGATACCCTCGATGAGCGCCTCGCCGACGATCAGGGACGGGATGTTCCACGACAGCGCCGCGAGCAGCGATCCGCCGCAGAAGAGCGCGGCGCCGATGACGAAGATGCGCCGCTGTCCGAACACATCGGCCAGGCGCCCGCCGATGATGAGGAGGCTGGCGAACGTGAGCGCGTAGCCGGTGATGACCCACTCGACCGCGGGCAGGGTGGTGTGGAAGTCGCGCAGGATCGTGGGGATCGCGACCGTGAGCACCGAGTTGTCGAGCACCACGATGAGCGCGGCGACCACGACGACCGCCAGCGTGACCCACCGGCGAGGATCGGGGACGGCAGGCGTCATCGGGCAGGCGTCATCGGGCAGGCGTCACGTCAGGCGGTCTGTCCGCCGTCGATCACGAACTCGGCGCCGGTGGAGTACGAGTTGTCGTCCGAGACCAGCCACAGCGCGAGCTGGGCGACCTCCTCCGGCTGCGCGTAGCGCTGCAACGGGACGCCGATCACCGACGCGAGACCGTCGAGGTCGGTGCCCTCCATCATGGGCGTGTCGATGATCCCGGGGTGGATCGAGTTGACCTTGATCCCGTGCGGGCCGAGCTCGATCGCCGCGCCCTTGGTCATGCCCCGCACCGCCCACTTCGTGGCGGCGTACGCGAAGCACGCGCTCGCACCGCTCAGCCCACCGACCGACGAGATGTTGACGATCGACCCGGCGCGCTGCTCCTTCATCTGCGGCGCGACGGCCTGCATGCCGAGGAACACACCGGTCTGGTTGACGGCCACGACCTCGTTCCACGACTCGAACGACGTGTCGGCCATGCGCTCCCACCGCAGGATCCCCGCGTTGTTCACCAGGATGTCGAGGCGCCCGTGGTCGGCGACGACGCGCGCGACGAGCGCATCCCACTGCGCGGGATCGGCGACGTTCTGCTCCACGAACGTGCCACCGATCTCGGCCGCGGTCTTCTGACCGGCTTCGACGAGCACGTCGGTGACGAACACCGTCGCGCCTTCGTCGGCGAACAGCGCCGCCTCCGCTGCGCCCTGACCGCGCGCACCCCCGGTGACGATCGCAACCCGGCCGTCGAGCTTCCCCATCACGTGCCCCCTGTCGTCGTGATCAGGAAAGCGGACGCGCCGGGCTCAGCGGAACGCGTCCTTGACCTTCTCCTTGGTCTTCTTGGCGCCGGCTTTGGCCTTGTCGGCGTTGCCCTTGGCCTTGAGCTGCTTGCTGCCGGTGAGCTCTCCCACCACGACCTTGGCCTTGCCCTTCGCCTTCTGCGCGCTGGCCTTGGCTTTCTTGCCTGCCATGTGAGGTCACCTTCCCTCGCGTCGTCGAACGACGCGGGGCTACCCCACACGACCACAATCGAATCCCTCGGCCAGCCGAGCGAACGCGTCGTCGAGCAGCACGCCGAGGTCGGGTGCCGACGCGTCGGCGACCCACGCATCGAGCGCGACGCGCAGCGCTGCGGTGGTGACCGCGGTGACGAGCATCAGTTCGTCACGCGCCACCGGGTCGTGCTGTGCGAGCGCGCGTCGTTCGAGCACCTCGACCACCTCGACCTCCCAACCGTGTTGGTGCTCGGCCTTGTAGGCCTGGAGGTGCGGCGACGCGGTGACGATCTTCGAGCGCGCGACCAACGCGTCGCGGTCGTCGCGGTAGTCGTCGGTGAGGGTGTGCATCGCCGCGCGCAACGCCACGAACGCAGGCTCGGCGGGAGGACGTTCCGCGATCACCTCGAGCAGCCGCTCCCGCCGGACCGCGGCGTCGGCGAAGACCACGTCTTCCTTGGTGGGGAAGTAGCGGAAGAACGTGCGGGGCGAGACCTCACAGGCCTCGGCGATCTCCTCGACGGTGGTGCCCTCGAAGCCCTGACGGGCGAAACGGGCCATCGCCGCTTCCTGGAGGGCTTCGCGGGTGCGCGCCTTCTTGCGCTCCCGCAGCCCGATCGCCCCCACGTCGGTGTTCATGGCAACATTCTGACACATGGCGTCGGTTGGCAACAGCTGAAGTTTGTCAATTTGCGAAAGCTGTCACTAGCTGACATAATGACCGCCATGGCGATCCTGACCTCCCCCACGGATGGCCGTACCGACGAGCAGGCCTACGCCAGGCGGTGGTGGACCCTCGCAGTGCTGTGTCTGAGCCTGCTCATCGTGTTCGGCGGCAACTCCACGCTCAACGTGGCCCTCCCCACCCTGTCGCGCGATCTCGGCGCGACCGAGTCACAGCTGCAGTGGGTGGTGGCGATCTACTCGCTCGTGTTCGCGGGCCTGCTGTTCACGTCGGGCGCGCTCGGTGACCGCTTCGGGCGCAAGGGCGCGCTGCAGTTCGGCCTCGCCACCTTCTTCCTCGCCAGCCTGTTCGCATCGCAGGCGACCGACGTCACCCAGATCATCGCCTGCCGCGCCGCGATGGGCGTGGGTGCGGCGTTCATCATGCCGGCGACGTTGTCGATCCTCGTCAACGTGTTCCCGCCCCACGAACGCGCCAAGGCCATCGCGATCTGGGCGACGACCACCGGCATCGCGGGCTCGATCGGACCGGTGATCACCGGCTGGGTGCTCGGGCACTTCTGGTTCGGTTCCGCGTTCCTCGTGTACCTCCCGGTGATCGCAGTCGCGTTCGTCGGCGGCTGGTTCTTCGTGCCGAAGTCGCGCGATCCCAACGAGAGTGCGATCGATCCGCTCGGCGCGCTGCTCTCGATCGTCGGCATCGCTGCACTCGTCTACGGCTTCATCGAAGCGCCCGACAAGGGCTGGGGCGCGCCCGTGACGATCGCGGCGTTCGCGACCGCAGTCATCGTGCTCTCCCTGTTCGTGCTGTGGGAGCTGCGCACGAAGTCGCCCATGCTCGACATGCGGTACTTCCGCAACGCCGCGTTCAGCGTGGGCAGTGGCGCCATGATGCTGGTCTTCCTGGCCATGTACGGCGTGATGCTGCTCATGACGCAGTACTTCCAGCTCGTGCTCGGGTTCTCCGCCCTCGACACCGCCATCCGCCTGTTGCCCATCGCGCTGATCATGCTGATCGTCACGCCGTTCACGCCGCGCATCGTGCAGCGCTTCGGTGGCAACCGGTCGGTCGGCTTCGGGATGTGCCTGATCGCGCTCGGATTCGGGCTGTTCACGCAGCTCAGCGTCGACACGCCGTTCTGGTTCTGCTGGCTGTGCCTCGCGCCGCTCATGACGGGCGTGTCGCTGTCGATGGCGCCGATGACGGCGTCGATCATGTCGGCGGTGCCCGAGAGTCGCGCCGGTGCGGGCTCGGCGATGAACGACGCGACGCGTGAGCTCGGCGCCGCGCTCGGCATCGCGGTGCTCGGGAGCATCGCAGCGTCGCAGTACTCGAGCCATCTCCACGACGCCCTCGACAAGATCCCGGCGGCCGCGCGCGGTACCGCGAGCTCGTCGATCGCCGGCGCGCTGCAGGTCGCGGAGAAGCTCCCGCCGCGCGCAGGTGCTGCGTTCGCCACCGCGGCGCAGACCGCGTTCGTCGACGGCATCCACGTCGCGGCCTTGTTCGGTGTCGCGTTGGCGATCGTCGCCGCCCTCGTGACCCGGAAGTTCCTCCCTCGCACGGTGGCCGACGTCGGACCGATGCACTCCGGGGTCGAAGCGCTCGAGAACGCGGCCGAGTTCGGCCTCGGTGGGGCGATGCCGGTGTTCGCGGACACGACTGCGCACGAGCCGGCCCACGAGTCCGGCTCCCAGGAGCCCGGTGAGCCGCGCGTACGCTCCACGGCGTGACGACCACCGACGCCGAACCCACTCCGTCTCCGCCCTCTCAGTCCGCGCCGCGCATCCTGGTCAGCTTCGACATCGACGGCACCATGGAGTTCGGCGACCCGCCGGGCCCGGTGCCGGCCGAGGTCGCGCGCGAGCTCGTGGGCCGCGGGTACATCGTCGGGGTGGCGTCCGACTGGCCGCGTTCGAGCCAACAGCCCTTGTGGTCACGCCACGGCGTGGAGCCCGAGTTCGTCGGCGGGAAGCACCACTTGCACGAGGTGAAGGCGCAGTTCCCCGCCGACCGGTACGTGCACGTGGGCGACACCGATGTGGACGAGCGCTACGCGCTGCTCGCCGGGTTCGAGTTCCTCCACGTCGACGAGCTGACCGAGCCGGTCGTCGCCGACGACATCCACGACGCCGCGTGGGCGCCTCCCACCTGATTTCAGAGGCTGCCTGAGCTACAGGACGGTGTCCTCGAACTTGTCGAAGGCCCGGAAGGTCGGCACGCCGGGGTCGCGATCCTTGAACAGGCGGTCGCGACCATCGGCGAGATCCTGGATCGTCCACTTGTCGCCCGAGCTGATCTGGGTGACCGGGCGCCAGCCGTCGACGATCTGCGCGACCCCGCCGGAGATCTTGAGCACCTGACCGGTGATCCCCTCGGCGAGGGGTGACGCCAGCCAGACTGCGCCGGCGGCGGGGTTGTCGGGGCTCATCATCGGGTTCTCGGTGAGCTCGGGCGTGGCGACGGTGCCGAGCAGCCGCGTCGCGGCCACCGGCGCGATCGAGTTGACCCGCACCCCGGAACGCTCGAGCTCGCGGGCGAGCACGATCGTCATCGACGCGATGCCGGCCTTGGCCGCGGCGTAGTTGGTCTGGCCCGCGTTGCCGTAGAGACCCGACTCCGACGCGGTGGTGACGATGGCCGCGTTGGCGGGCTCGCCGGTCTCCTTGGCCTTCGTCCGCCAGTAGGAGGAGGCGAAGCGGATCGGCGCGAAGTGGCCCTTGAGGTGGACGCGGATCACCGCGTCGAACTCCTCCTCGGACATGTTGAAGCTCATCTTGTCGCGCAGGATGCCCGCGTTGCAGATGAGCACGTCGAG
>DASXXX010000085.1:0-6926 GCA_036502765.1 Acidimicrobiia bacterium
CTTGAGCTTCATCGTGGGCGTGAGCTCTTCGGTGTCGGGGAGCCACTCGTCGGGCAGCACCGTGTACTCGCGGATCGCCTCGGTGTGCGAGAAGCGCTCGTTGGCGACGGCGACCTCGCGCTCGATCTCGGCCAGCACCACCGGGTCGCTCGCCAGCTCGGCCAGGGTCGTGCCGGTGGCACCGTTGCCGGCCGCCCACGCGGGCACGACGTCGGGATCGAGCACCAGCAGTGCCGCCATGTAGGGCTGGCCGTCGCCCACCGCGCACGCCTGGCCGATGAGCGGCTGCGCCTTCAGCGCGGCCTCGAGGTTGGCCGGCGACACGTTCTTGCCGCCCGCGGTGATGATGAGCTCCTTCTTGCGGTCGACGATGCGGAGGTACCCCTCGTCGTCGAGCACGCCGATGTCGCCGGTGTGGAGCCAGCCGTCGGCGTCGAGGGTCTCGGCGGTGCGCTCCGGATCGTTCAGGTAGCCGCGGAACACGTTGCCGCCGCGGCCGATCACCTCGCCGTCCTCGGCCAGGCGCACCTCCATGCCCGGGATCGCGCGACCCACCGTGCCCGGCTTCACGCGGACCGCGTCCCAGGTCATGGGCCCGGTCGACTCCGACATGCCGTAGAGCTCCGACAACGGCACGCCCGCGCTGCGGAAGAACTGCAGCACCTCGACCGGGATCGGCGCCGCCGACGTGACCGCGACGCGCAGGTCGTCGAGCCCGAGCAGTTGGCGCGCCGGGCGCAGCGACTCGGCGTCGACCTTCTCGTACTCGGCCGCCAACTCGACCGACAGCGCCTCACCACGAGCGCGGTGCTCGGCGACGCGCGCACCGATCTCGAGTGCCTGCGCGAACACCTCGGCGCGCCCGGGATCGGCGGCGAGCACCGCTTGCACCGTGCTGTGGATCTTCTCGAACGTTCGCGGCACGCCGAAGAGGATCTGCGGGCGCGTCTCCGCGAGCGCGGCACCGAGCAACCGGATGTCGGCGCAGGTCGTCACCTCGTAGGCGAACGCGATGCCGGCGTAGTGCGTGGTGATGCGCTCGGCGATGTGCGCCATCGGGAGGTAGGACACGATGCGCGAACGATCGGGCGCGAACCCGAGCGCCTCGCGGAGGCTGTCGACGGTCCAGCAGATGTTGTGGTGGTCGAGCATCACGCCCTTGGGCGGACCGGTGGTGCCCGACGTGTAGATGATCGTGGCGAGGTCGTGCGGTTCGGCGACCGCGGCGGCGGCCTCGAGCCCGACCGGTGCCCCGGAGAGCAGTTCGCCCCACGACTCGATCCCGGGCGCGTCGACGGGCTCGACCGCGACGAGGTGGCGCAACGCGGGCAGGTCGCCGCGGACCTCGAGCACCCGTTCGAGGAATTGCGCGTCCTCGACGATCGCCACCGACGCACCCGCGTGCCCGGCGAGGTAGGCGATCTGCTCGGACGACGACGAGTTGTAGATCGAGATCGGCGTGGCCCCGAGCAGGAGCGCGGCGATGTCGGCCACGTGGAACTCGGGGCGGTTGCCCATGAGCATCACGACCCGGTCGCCGGGGCCGACCCCGAGCGCCCGCAGTCCGGCCGCGGCCCGGCAGGCCTGGTCGGCGTACTCCGCGAAGGTGACGACGTGGACTTCGTCCCCCGCCTTGTGCCGCAGGGCCACGTCGGCGCCACGATCGGTCACGGTGCGCAGGAATCGGCCTGGGATCGTGTCGGGCAAGGAGGTGTTGGCCAGGGAGGGCACGGGAGAGACGTTATCCACAACTCGAGGTGGAGAACTGCGGATCGAGAGTGGAAAACTTCGCCGACATGGGGAAGAATGACCCGTAGTTCGTCCCGAGGAGATCGTTGGGGCGCCGCCACGTGGCGGGCTTCTCTACGCCGACTCCCCTCGGGACGAACTCGCGCCCGGACTCAACGCGCGGGTGCCTTCCGCCGATAGAGGAGCATGCTCCGCGCACGCGCAGTAGTCGCGGGTGTGCTGGTCAGCGCGTTCCTCGTCTCGGCCAGTGCCGCCGTCGCCCAGGAGTCGTCGACCACCACCACCACGTCGACGACCTCCACCACCGCTCCCCCGTCGAGCACCGCCACGAGCGGCGCGCCAGCGTCGTCGACGACCCCGAAGCCCGACCCGGACGCCTTCGCCGCCCTCGCCAACCAGGTGAGTCAGAACCAGCAGATGCTCACCCAGCTGAGCGCGCAGGTCGACCAGGCGACGCAGCGACTGGCGACCCTCGCCGCCGAGATCGACGCCACCCAGCAGAAGCTCGACGCGACGCGCGCCGAGATGGCGCGCATGCGTCAGATCGTGCGCGACCGCGCCGCCTACATCTACCGGCACGCCGACACGCCGGGGAACGCGGTCGTCGACATCCAGCACGTGCAGGACATCAGCGCGGGGAAGAAGTACGCGGAGTCGGCGACGCACACCGACAACGGCAAGGTCGACGGGCTGCAGAAGGTCTCGAACCAGCTCGACGCGCAGCGCGAGCAACTCGAGCAGTCACGCGCGTCACAGCAAGACGAGAAGGACCGACTCGAGAACGCAAAGCAGGCGCTCGAAGCGCTGACCTTGCACCAGAAGAAGCTGCTCGACGAGGCCGGCGCGATCCCGGTGATGGGCGACGCC
Source organism: Acidimicrobiia bacterium (assembly GCA_036502765.1). Lineage (GTDB taxonomy): Bacteria > Actinomycetota > Acidimicrobiia > IMCC26256 > DASPTH01 > DASUAS01. The sequence goes on from DASXXX010000085.1 coordinate 2,617, forward strand.
GAGCTCACCACCGACGAGGTCACCGCGTGGTTCGACGCCCGCAACGTGAAGTACCGGTTGTCGGGCGGCATCTCGATCGGTGACCTCGTGAAGTTCTACTTCGACGAGGGCAAGGTCGAGCACGTGCGTCCGGAGCTGGCGTTCGCGCAGGCGATCATCGAGACCGGGTCGTTCGGCAACGCGCTCGACAACAACTACGCCGGCATCGGTGCCTGTGACAGCTGCCAGGGCGAGCCCGCGTTCCCGAATCCCCAAGAGGGGGTCCGGGGCCAGATCCAGCTGCTGCGCAACTACGCCGATCCCACCTCGCGGGCGGCGAACCTCGCAAACCCGCCGTCACCGACGATCTACGGCCACGACCCGGCGGCCGCCGCGAGCTTGTACGACACCTTCTTCGCCAAGGGCCGCACCCCCACCTGGAACGTCATGGGCAACGGCAACTGGGCGACCGACCCCGGCTACGCCCAGAAGGTGCTCACCATCTACTTCCAGATGGTGAGCTTCGCCGCCAAGCACAGCTGAGGCACGACGCCTCGGGATTCAGAAGGTCTGGGTGAAGCAGCGGTCGTCGATGCTGCCCAGCACCAGGTCGCGGTAGATGCCCTGGATCATGCGGCGGGCGCGTTCCGACCAGTCGCGCGCGGCCGGCGCGCGGAGCCGGCGCACCACCTGCGTGTAGCCACCCTCGTAGACGCGGTACTCGCCCCACGCGCCCGGGTAGTCCTTGGCGCACGCGACCTCGACGCACGGGACGTCGCGGCCGCGAGGGTCGCGAGCGACGCGGTTCGAGTGGGTGTGCCCGGCCAGGTACCCCACGATGTTCTCGCGGCGGGCGAACACGTCGAGCAGCGCGACGTGGTCGTCGGTCGTGAGGCCGTAGTCGCGATCGTGGTTGAACGCCGGGTGGTGCGCGAACACGAGCACCGGATCGGCGGTGTCGGCGGCGAGATCGTCGAGCCAGCCGCGTTGCTCGGCGTCGAGCGCGCCCCCGACCCGACCGGGCACGACGGTGTCGAGTACCGCCAACGTCACCCCGTCGCGCACGATCGCGTACGGCGCGCCCTCACGCGCCATCTCGGAGTCGCGCATCGCGTCGTGGTTGCCGCGCACGTGGTGCATGCGCGCGCCGAGCCGGCCGTAACACGCGAGGAACGCCGCGTACTCCTCCGGCTTGCCGGTGTCGGTGAGATCGCCCTTCACCACGACGACGTCGGGGTCGAGCGCCAGCATCTCGTCGACGACGGCGCCGTTCATCATGTCGGGATAGGGCGGCTCGCCGGGCGCGCTCGTGAGCACGGGGCCGATGGCGTCGGTGGCGGGGTCGCCGGTCTTGCCGCACTCGGTCTCGCCGAAGTGGACGTCGTTGGCGGTGGCGATCGTCGCCACCAACTGTCCCGAGGGTCGCGCCAGCGTGCGCACCTGCGGGGGCAACCACCGACCGTCTGGTATCGCGCCCTCGACCTCGAGCTCGTAGGTGGTGTCGGCGTCGAGGCCGGTGATGCGCGCGTCGTGGAACGGCCCCTCAGTGGTGACCTCGTGTCCACCGACGCACGTCGTCACCCGCTCGCCCGGTGCCGAGGTGAACGTCACCACCACTTCGTCAGGCCCCACGCTCATCAGTTCCGCGTGGGCGACGGTCATCTAGGTGCGGCTTCGCGTCACGCTCGGCTCCGCCGTCCGATGCGGCCGGAGAGCCGCCAGGGTCCGCGTTGCAGACTGGCGCGGTGCGAGCGCAACCGCGCCGCATGCACCCACTCGTGCAGCGTGTCGTCGCGCTCGTCTTCGACCGCGGGACCCGGCAGCGACGCCGCGACGGCGGCGAGGATCGCCGCGATCTCCTCGGGAGTGGCTTCGGGCGAGATCGAGCGGAGCACCGGCTGGCTCATCAGAGGGGCACGTTCCCGTGCTTGCGCGACGGCATCACCTCGCGCTTGGTGCGCAGCATCGCCAGGGAGCGGCTCAGCACCTTGCGCGTCTCGCGCGGGTCGATCACGTCGTCGACGTACCCGCGCTCGGCGGCGACGTACGGGTTGGCGAAGCGCTCCTCGTACTCGGCGATGAGCTCGGCCCGCTTCGCCTCGACGTCGTCGGCGGTCTGGATCTCCTTGCGGTGGATGAGGTTCACCGCACCCGGCGCGCCCATCACCGCCACCTCGGCCGACGGCCACGCGAACGCGAGGTCGGCGCCGATCCCCTTGGAGTTCATGACCACGTAGGCGCCGCCGTAGGCCTTGCGGGTGATGAGCTGGATGCGGGGCACGGTTGCCTCGCAGAACGCGTAGAGCAACTTGGCGCCGTGGCGGATGATGCCTCCGTACTCCTGGTCGGTGCCGGGCAGGAACCCGGGCACGTCGACGAACGCGATCAGCGGCACGTTGAACGCGTCGCACGTGCGCACGAAGCGCGCCGCCTTCTCGGACGCGTCGATGTCGAGCGTGCCCGCGAGGTTGGCCGGTTGGTTGCCGACGATCCCGACCGCGTGGCCGTCGATGCGCGCGAACCCGCACACGATGTTGCCGGCCCAGAGTGCGTTCACCTCGAGGAACTCGCCGTCGTCGACGACCTCGGCGATGACCTTCTTCATGTCGTACGGCTTGTTGGGTGCGTCGGGGATGAGGTCGACGATGCCGTCGCACGAGCGGTCGGCCGGGTCGTCGGTCTCGAAGTAGGGAGGGTCCTCGAGGTTGTTGGCCGGCAGGTACGACAACAGGTACCGCACCTGTGCGAGCGCGGTCTGCTCGTCGTCGTACACGAACGCGGCGACACCCGACTTCGACGCGTGCGTGAGCGCGCCGCCGAGCTCCTCCTGTGTGACGTCTTCGCCGGTGACCGTCTTCACGACGTCGGGGCCGGTGATGAACATGTGCGACGTGCCCTTGACCATCACGACGAAGTCGGTGAGCGCGGGCGAGTAGACCGCGCCGCCGGCGCACGGGCCGAGGATCACGCTGATCTGCGGGATCACGCCCGATGCCTTCACGTTGCGCGAGAAGATGCCGCCGTACGCGTCGAGCGACACCACACCCTCCTGGATGCGGGCACCCGCGCCGTCGTTGAGCCCGATCATCGGCGCGCCCACCGACTCGGCGAGGTCCATCACCTTGTGGATCTTCTCGGCGAACACCTCGCCCAGCGCGCCGCCGAAGACGGTGAAGTCCTGGCTGAACAGGAACACCTTGCGGCCGTCGACCGTGCCCCAGCCGGTGACCACGCCGTCGGTGAGCGGACGCGTGTCCTCGATGCCGAAGCCGTGCGCACGGTGGCGGGCGAGCATGTCGAGCTCGACGAAGGAGCCGGGATCGAGCAGGAGCTCGATGCGTTCACGGGCGGTGAGCTTGCCGCGATCGTGCTGCCGCGCCACCGCGGCGTCCGACCCCGCGTGGAGGGCCTGCTCGCGCAGGGCGGCGAGGTGCTCGAGCCGCTCCTCGATGGGGTGGACGGGGACGGGAACTGACGGATCCTCGACGGCCATAGGCGGTCGAGACTATTCCTCGACCAGCTCGACGAGCGTGCCGAACGCCCCCTTGGGGTGCACGAACGCCACCGTCGTGCCCCGGCTCCCGGGCCGCGGCGCCTCGTCGATCAGACGCCCACCTTCGGCCCGGACCCGCTCCAGCGCAGCCGCGCAGTCGTCGACCCGGTAGCCCACATGGTGGATGCCCTCGCCCTTCGTGGCCAGGTACTTGGCCACCGTCGAGTCGTCGCGGATCGGGGTGAGCAGCTGCACGTACGACTCGGCCACCTTGAGCAGGGCCTCTTCCACGCCGTCGCGTTCCACCACCTCGCGGTGCTCCACCTCGACGCCGTAGGCGTTGCGGTAGTACTCGATCGCCGCTTCGAGGTCGTTGACGGCGATGGCGACGTGGTCGATCTCGGTGAGCATCAGGCGTCCTTCACTTCAGTGGCCGGCGGAAGAGCGTGATCTGGTCCAGGTGCTGCTCGCGCAGGTCGGGGTCGGTGACACCCAGTCCCTCGTCGGGCGCGAGCACCAACACCCCGAGTTTGCCCTCGTGACGGTTGTGGTGCACCTGCAGCACCGCGTCGGCGACCTGCTCGAAGGGGAAGGTCGCCGAGAGCACCGGATGGATGCGACCTTCCGCGATGAGGCGGTTGGCTTCCCACGCCTCGCGGTAGTTGGCGAAGTGGCAGCCCTTGAGCGTCTTCTGGTGCATCCAGAGGTAGCGGTTGTCGTACTCGATCATGAAGCCGGTGGTCGCCGCGCACGTGACGATGGTGCCGCCGCGCGTGCACACGAACACCGACGCGCCCATCGTGGAGCGGCCGGGGTGCTCGAACACGATGTCGGGGTC
>DASXXX010000086.1:0-27248 GCA_036502765.1 Acidimicrobiia bacterium
TCTCCATCGCCCGCACCTTGGGCGCGCCGCTCACGGTGCCGGCGGGGAAGGTGGCGCGCAGCACGTCGACGGCGTTGGCGCCGTCGCGGAGATCACCGGCGACCTGGCTCGTGAGGTGCATCACATGGGAGTAACGCTCCAGCACCATCAACTCTTCCATGCGCTCGGTGCCGAAGGTGACGACCCGGCCGACGTCGTTGCGGGCGAGGTCGACCAGCATCACGTGCTCGGCCCGCTCCTTGGGGTGCTCGGAGAGCTCGGCCGCCATCCGCCGGTCGTCGGCTTCGGTGCGACCGCGTCGGCGCGTGCCCGCGATGGGACGGCTGATGACGCGCCCGTCGAGCAGTTGCACCATGGGCTCCGGTGACGAACCGACCAGCGTCGCCTCGGGATGGCGCACGTAGTACATGTACGGCGACGGGTTGACCTGGCGCAGCACGCGGTACACGTCGAACGGGTCGTGGTGACCCTCGAGATCGAAGCGCTGCGCGAGCACCACCTGGAAGATGTCGCCGGCGAGGATGTGCTCCCGCGCCGCCTCGACCGCAGCGTGGTACACCGCGCCCGGCATCGTCGACGTGTGCGGCGGCACCTCGGTGAGGTCGCCCGCGGGCGGTGGCGACGGCACGTACGGGAGCGGACGCGCGAGCTCGTCGACGCGCGCGTCGAGCCGCGCGCACGCGGCGTCGTAGGCGTCGGACGCGGCGAGGTCGGCGGACTCGGCGGACGAGGCGGACTCGGCGGACGAGGAGGCGCCGTCGCCGAGGAACACGTTCTCGATGAGATAGAGCCGCTGACGGAAGTGGTCGAACGCGGTGACGTGCCCGGTGACCGACATCACCGCGTCGGGCATCCCCGATGCGTCGGGCGGGACGTTCGGCAGGCGTTCGATCTCGCGCACGACGTCGTAGCCGAGGTAGCCGACGACGCCCCCGTGGAACGGCGGCAGTTCGGCGATCACGGGCGCGCGGTAGGTGCGCAGCAGCGCTTCGATCGCCGCCAGCGCGCCCTGGTCGGACGGGATCCCGGGCGGCGGCGTGCCCTCGAACTCGACGGTGCGGCCGCGCGCCACCAACGTGAGCGCGGGATCGCGACCGAGGAACGAGAAGCGTCCCCACCGCTCCGCGTGCTCGACCGACTCGAGCAGGAACGCGGGCGGGTCGTCCTCACCCGCGCCCGCGAGCTTCACGAACGCCGACACCGGGGTCTCGAGGTCGGCGAGCACGACGCGCCACACCGGCACGACGGTGTGGTCGCGGGCGAGCGCGACGAACTCGTCGCGCGACAACCCGGCGGCACTCACGAGCTGCTCACGAGCGGTTCACCGGCGGCGGCTCAGACGGGGCCGGGGGTGGCCCCGCCCCCGAAGGCCCGGAAGAAGCAGCTGCGCTCGCCGGTGTGGCAGGCGCCTCGCCCTTCCTGCTCCACGACGAAGAGCAGGGCGTCGACGTCGCAGTCGTAGAGGGCCTCACGCACGTACTGGCGGTCGCCCGAGGTCTCGCCCTTGCACCAGTACTCCTGGCGGCTCCGGCTCCAGTACCACATGCGTCCGGCCTCGAGCGTGCGCCGCAGGGCGGCCTCGTTCATCCAGGCGAACATCAGCACCTGGCCGGTGCCCTGCTCCTGCACGATGGCGCCGACCAGGCCGTCGGCGTTGTACTGCACGCCCGCCAGCTCCGCCTCGGTGGCGGCGATGGGGGTGACCGCAGGCCCGGTCGCGGGGTCGGTGTCAAGGTCGTTGACGGTGTCGGTGGCGGGCTCCATGGCCCGTCCACGCTACCGCCCGTGTCTTGGGTCACTCGGCCGGATTCGTCGACTCCGCGCAATTCTGCGCCAGAATCCCGCAGTGTCCGAGCCCGCACCCCCGGTTGCAGCCGCCCGCCCGACGCGGCTGGTGCACGAGAGCGACGTCCGCGTCGACCCGTGGTTCTGGCTGCGCGAGCGCGACGACCCCGAGGTGCTCGCGCACCTGGAGGCCGAGAACACCTACACCCAGGACGCGCTCGCGCACCTGAGCGGGCTGCGCCGCGAGCTCTACGACGAGATCGTCGGCCGGGTCCAGGAGTCCGACACCAGCGCGCCGGTGCGGCGCGGCGACCACGAGTACTTCACCCGCACGGTCGAGGGACTGCAGTACGGCGTGCACTGCCGCCGTCCGGCCGGTGGTGGCGCGGGTGAGGTCGCGCTCCCCGATCCGTTCGCGACGCCCGGCACCGCGCCGGGCGAGGTCGTCGTGCTCGACGAGAACGTGCTCGCCGCCGGGCACGACTACTTCGCGGTGGGCGACTTGGTCGTGAACCCCGAGCAGACCGTCGCCGCGTACAGCGTCGACATCAACGGCGGCGAGCGCTACGAGCTCCGCTTCCGCCAGATCGCCGACGAACGGAACGATGGCGGGGATCTCGACGATGTCGTGCCCGACATCTACTACGGCGCGGCGTGGGCGAACGACGGCGCGACGATCTTCTACACACGTCCCGACGACGCCATGCGACCGTGGCAGGTGTGGCGCCACCGCGTCGGCACCCCTGCGAACGACGACGCGCTCGTGTTCCAGGAGGACGACGATCGTTTCTACGCGGGCGTCGGCCGCACACGCAGTGGACGCTTCGTCGAGATCACCACGGCGTCGAAGGTCACGAGCGAGGTGTGGCTGGTCGACGCCGACTCGCCCGACGCCGAGCCCGTCGTCGTGGAACCGCGCGAGCAGGGCCACGAGTACCACGTCGAACACCACGGCGGTCCCGGTGGCGATCGCTTGTTCGTGCTCACCAATGCCGACGGCGCCGAGAACTTCGCGCTTGCGGTCACGCCGGTCGCGACCCCGGGACGCGCGTCGTGGCAGACCGTGCTCGCGCACCATGACGACACGCGCCTCGACGACGTCGACGCGTTCGCGGGCTTCCTCGTGGTGTCCGAACGCGCCGACGCCGTCGAACGGCTCCGCGTGCTCGCGCTCGGCGACGACGGCGAGGTCAGCGACGACCACGTGCTCGCGATGCCCGAGCCGGTGTATTCGGCGTGGCTCGGCGGCAACCCCGAGTACGACGCCACGACAGTGCGCTACCAGTACACGTCGCTGGTGTCGCCCACCTCGGCGTACGACTACGACCCGGCGACGCGCGCCGCGACGTTGGTCAAGCGCCAGCCGGTGCCGGGCTTCGAGCCCGCGCGCTACGAGAGCCGGCGCGAGTGGGCCACCGCGGCCGACGGCACGCGCGTGCCGATCTCGATCGTGTACCGAACCGACCGGCGCGGCGACGGTCCGAGTCCGATGCTCCTCTACGGCTACGGCTCGTACGAGGTGTCGATCGATCCCACCTTCTCGGCGTCGCGCGTCAGCCTGCTCGACCGCGGCGTGGTGTTCGCCATCGCGCACATCCGCGGCGGCGGGGAGCTGGGCCGTCGCTGGTACGACGACGGCAAGCTCCTCCACAAGACCAACACGTTCACCGACTTCGTCGCCTGCGCCGAGCACCTCGTGCGCGCAGGCTGGACGTCACCCGATCGCCTCACCGCCCGCGGCGGGAGCGCCGGCGGGCTCCTCATGGGCGCGGTGGCCAACCTCCGCCCCGATCTCTTCCGCGCCATCGTGGCCGAGGTGCCGTTCGTCGACTGCCTCACCACCATCCTCGACGAGAGCCTGCCGCTCACCATCACCGAGTGGGAGGAGTGGGGCGACCCCGTGCACGACCCGGCGGTCTACGAGCTCATGAAGTCGTACTCCCCCTACGACAACGTCGAGGCCAAGGACTACCCCGCGCTGCTGGTGACCGGCGGCCTCAACGACCCGCGGGTCCAGTACTGGGAACCCGCCAAGTGGGTCGCCAAGCTCCGCGCCACCAAGACCGACGAGAACCTGTTGGTCCTCAAGATGGAGATGGGCGCCGGTCACTCCGGCCCCTCAGGCAGATACGACGCCTGGAGAGACGAAGCCTTCGTCCTGAGCTTCATCCTGGACCAACTCTCTCTCACCTGAGACATCGTCCCCGGACGCCCAGTTGATGGCGGACGCCGAGGCGAGTTTCGGCCGAAGGCCGACTGTTTGAGCAGCGGTGGGCGTGCCGGCGGCCGGGGCCGGGTGACGCGGCTTGGAGAGGCTGGAACGCGAAGCGGCCGGGCCCCCGAAGGCCCGGCCGATTCTGTGTGTGCTCAGTGTTGCGTTTCTCAGATGGCGCGGACGTTCTGGGCTTCGTCGCCCTTGCGTCCGGGGCCGATGTCGAACTCGACCTGCTGCCCCTCTTCGAGGGTGCGGTAGCCCGTCCCCTGGATCGCGGAGAAGTGGACGAACACGTCGTCCCCACCCTCGCGGGAGATGAAGCCGAAACCCTTCTCGGCGTTGAAGAACTTCACAGTGCCAGTAGCCAACTTCTTATCCTTCGTGACACCGGGACGGTCCGACTGACTCGACCTCGGGCGTCGAAGGGTAGTGGCTCGGTTACTGCGACTCCCGCGCGAACAGCTTGGCCAGGTAGTACGGGTCGTTCGGGTCGAGGGGCTCTTCCTCGGTCGACTCATCCGAACCTTCGGCCGGCTCGTCGTCGATCCCGTTCTTCCGGTCTTCGCGGCGCTTCCGCTTCTCGGCGGCCTTTTCCATGCGCGCGCGTTCGCGCTGCTGCTTGGCGAAGGTGGTGCGTTGCTTCTGCGTCACGGCCAACCATTATGGTCGACCGATCAGCAGATCACGCATCATGGTCCCATGAACCGTGACGTGGCCTTGCAATCACTGACCCTCGCCACCGCCGACGGCGTCAGTCTGGAGGCCGAACGGGCCGCGCCGGACGGTTCCAGCGGCTCGAGCCGCGCCTCGGTGGTGCTCTGCCACCCCCATCCCCAGTTCGGCGGCACGATGCGCTCGATCGTGATCGGCGCGCTGTTCGACGCCCTGCCCGACGCCGGATTCACGGTGCTGCGGTTCAATTTCCGGGGTGTGGAGCGCAGCACCGGCACGCATGACGACGGTGGCGCGGAGCTGCTCGACGTGCAGGCCGCGGTCGATGCTGCCGCCGACGCTCGGGGTGCCGGAGAACCGCTCCTGCTCGCCGGGTGGTCGTTCGGGGCCGACATGACCCTCGCGACGCACGATGCCCGGCTCGCGGCCTGGATCGGGATCGCGCCACCGCTGCGGTTCCGCACCGACTTCGACGCAGTCGCGCACGACGCGCGTCCGAAGTTGCTGATCCTCGGCCAGCACGACGAGTTCCGCGAACCCGCGTCGGTCGTCGAGGCGACCGACGACTGGCACGCGACCGAGCTCGATGTGATCGCGGGCGCGAGCCACTTCTTCGTGGGCCGCACCGAGCGCGTCGTCGACGCGGTGCGTGCGTTCGTGGAACGAGTGGTGGCGGCTTAGACCGCGGCGAAGGTCGTGAGACCCTCGCGCTCCAAGAACGCACACCGCTTCTCGACGATCTTGCGCCAGGCAGCGAGGTCGTCGGCCCAGTGGGCGCGGTCGCCGTCTTCGTAGGCGTGCTCGAGCTCGTCGAACGCCGCATCCTCGGCGTCGAGCAACTCGCGGTACCGGCGGAAGAACCCTTCGTCGATCACGTCGCTCCCGTTCGCCATGCGCGCACTCCGTTCGTCTGGGAAGTGGTGGGTCGATGGTGCTGCGTGTCCCCGCGACCGTATCGCGCTCGGCGTCAGTCGACCACGGCTTCCGCGAGCGACGCGAGCGCCGCGGCCACGTCGAAGCGGCCTTCGTAGATCGCCCGCCCGACGATGATGCCCGCGAGACCGCGGTCGCCGGAGCGCAGCTGGGCCAGCGCGCGCAGGTCGTCGAGCGTGCCGACGCCGCCGCTGGCGATGAGCGGGATGCCACTCGCGGCGAGCACCCCACCGAGTTGCCCGAACGCCGGCCCCTCGAGTGTGCCGTCGCGACCGATTTCCGTCACGATGAGGGCCGCCAGACCGACGCCCTCGAACCGTTGCGCGAGGCCGACCAGGTCGGCACCCGACCCCTCGGCCCAGCCCCGGATGGCGACCTCGTTGCCCCGGGCGTCGAGGCCGAGGGCGACGCGGCCGGGGTACTCGAAGCACAGCTCCTCCACGAGGGCCGGCCGCTCGACCGCAGCGGTGCCCACCACCACCCGTTCGACTCCGGCGTCGAGCAGCTCCGCCGCCGCGTCCGCTGTCCGCACACCGCCGCCCACCTCGATCTTGCAGGAGACGGCGCGGACCATGAGGCGGATCTGGTCGAGGTGCGTGCGGGTGCCGGTGCGGGCGGCGTCGAGGTCGACCACGTGGATCCACTGTGCGCCGGCGGCCTCGAACTCGCGAGCCACGCGCACCGGGTCGTCGTCGTAGACGGTCTCGGCGTCGAAGTCACCCTGGTGCAGGCGCACGCAGTGGCCACCGCGCAGGTCGATGGCGGGATAGAGATCGGGGACAGCCGCCCCGGTGGAGGGCGTGGGAAGCATCAGAGCGTGCCCTTGGTCGACGGCACGGTCGTGCCCTCGATCCTCACTGCATCACGCAACGCGCGGGCGACGCCCTTGAACGACGCCTCGATCACGTGGTGGCCGTTCTTGCCCGCCAGCGACGTGATGTGCAGCGTGATCCCGGCGCCGAACGCGAACGCGCGCCAGAACTCCTCGGCGAGTTGCGGATCGAAGGTGCCGATCCACTCCGCCACCGGGTCGACCTCGTAGACGAGGAACGGCCGGCCCGAGAGGTCGAGCGCGACCTGCACCAGCGCCTCGTCGAGCGGCACCAGTGACGACGCGAAGCGACGCACGCCCGCCTTGTCGCCGAGTGCCGCCTTGAGCGCGGTACCCAGCACGATGCCGACGTCCTCCACCGTGTGGTGGGTGTCGACCTCGAGATCGCCCGTCGCTTCGATCCGGAGGTCGAAGCCGCCGTGCTTCCCGAGCTGCTCGAGCATGTGGTCGAAGAAGGGGATGCCGGTGGAGGCGGACGCGCTTCCCCCGCCGTCGACGTCGAGCAAGAGGTCGATCGTCGTCTCCTTCGTGGTGCGGTGCTGTTCCGACGTGCGCGACATCAAACGGTCACTTCCTGGAGCGAGGTGCGGAGCGCGGCGAGGAAGGCGTCGTTCTCCTCGGGCGTACCGATGGTGACACGCAGACAGTCGTCGAGGCGGGGCCAACGCGAGAAGTCGCGCACCAGCACGCCCTGCTCGACCATCTGCTCCCAGCGCTCGTGGCCGTCTCCCGCGGGGCGGAACAACAGGAAGTTGGCGCCCGACGGGTACACGGTGACGCCGTCGATGCGCTCCAGCTCGGCGGCGACGCGCTCGCGCTCGTCGACCAGGCGGTGCACGCGGTCGTCCATCTCGTCGCCGAGGTCGAGCGCGAGCCGACCGGCGATCTGCGTGGCCGACGCGAGGTGGTACGGCAGCACGACCTTCTCGAGATCGTCGACCACCCACTGCGGCGCCACCGCGAAGCCGAGGCGCAGCGCGGCCATCGACCAGACCTTCGAGTAGGTGCGCACGACCACGAGCGCGCGGTCGTCGCGCACGAGCTCGAGCGCGCTCCACGGCGCGAACTCGCCGTAGGCCTCGTCGACCACGACGAGGTGGTCGCCGTCGGCCGCGAGCATCGCCTCGATGGTGGCGGCGGGCTCGACCGTGCCGGTGGGGTTGTTGGGGCTGCACACGAAGACGATCGTGGGCGCCTGCTCCTCGATGAGGGCGCGCGCGGCATCGGGATCGATGGAGAAGTCGGCCCGTCGCTCCCCCACGATCACCTCGGTGCCGGTGATGCGGGCGATGTGCGAGTGGAGCGCGTAGGTGGGCTCGAACATCGCGGCGCGACGACCGGGCCCGCCGTAGGTGAGCAGCAACGTCTGCAGCACCTCGTTGGAACCGTTGGCGCAGAACAGTCGCTCGGGCGGTTGGCCGAGGTGGTCGCCGAGCGCCTCACGCAGGTCGCGTGCGACGCGGTCGGGATAGCGGTTGAGCGGTGCGTGGCGCAGTTCGTCGACCCAGCGGTCGACGAACGCGGCCGGCGGCTCGAACGGGCTCTCGTTGGTGTTGAGCCGCACCGCCACGTCGAGCTGCGGTGAGTGGTAGCCCTCCAGCGCGCGCAAGTCGTCGCGCGGCGAGACCAGCGGTTTCATGCCTGCTCCCGCGGCACCGTGAGCGCACTGCGCACGTCGACCGACTGCGCGTGCGCGTCGAGACCCTCGGCGGCGGCGAGTGCGCGGAGGTGCGGCGCGAGCGCGGCCAGGCCGTCCTCGGTGGCCTCGACCACGTGCACGTGCTTGCGGAACGTGTCGACGCGCAACGCGCTCGCGAAGCGTGCGGTGCGCGCGGTGGGCAGCACGTGGTTGACGCCCGCGAGGTAGTCGCCGAGTGCGGCGGGTGCCCACGGACCGAGGAACACCGCGCCGGCGTTGCGCACCAGCGGCACCAGCGACGCGGGATCGGCGGTGAGCAGCTCGAGGTGTTCGGGGGCGATCACGTTGACCGCGTCGAGCGCGGCGAGCGCGTCGTCGACCAGCACGATGCGGCCCCCGGTGTCGAGGGTCGACGTGATCTCGGCCCGGCGGGGTGCGTCGGCGAGCAGGTCGTCGAGGGCGGCGTCGGTGGCATCGGCGACGTCGGGGTCCCACGTGACGAGCACGGCCGAGCCGCCCGGGCCGTGTTCGGCCTGGGCCAGCAGGTCGGCGGCCGCGAAGGTCGCGGGGACGCTGCCGTCGGCGACGACCACCACTTCCGACGGGCCCGCGAACGAGTCGATGCCGACGGTGCCGGCGACCTCGCGCTTGGCCAGCGCCACGTAGCGATTGCCGGGCCCGACGATCACGTCGACGGGAGGAATCGTCTCGGTGCCGTACGCAAGTGCAGCGATCGCCTGGGCCCCGCCGATGCGGTACACCTCGGTGACACCGACGAGCGCGGCGGCAGCCAGCGTGGATGCGGGCACGCTGCCGTCGGCCGCGGGCGGCACGCACAGCACCAGTTCGCCGACGCCCGCGAGCTGCGCCGGGATGGCGGTCATGAGCACCGTCGACGGGTACGCGGCGCGGCCGCCGGGCACGTAGAGGCCCGCGCGCGCCACAGGCACCGTCAGTTCGCGCAGGGTCACGCCGTCGCGCACGAGCGCGGGCTCCGGCGCGGTGAGCTGCGTGGCGTGGTATTCGCGGATGCGGTCGGCGGCGACCTCGAGCGCGGCGCGGAGCTCGGGCGAGGCGGTGTCGAGCGCGGCCTGCAGGTCGTCGGCAGGAACGCGGAGGCCGTCGAGACGGCACCCGTCGAAGCGTTCGGTCAGGTCGCGGACGGCGGCGTCGCCGCGGGTGCGGACGTCGGCGAGGATGGCGCGCACCGATGCCAGCGCATCGTCGCCGCCAGTCTCGCCAGTCGTCGAGCCGGCCGGATCCGAGCGCGCGAGCGCGCCGGAAAGATCGGCGCAGCCGCGGAGGTCGAGTCGGGAGAGCACGGTGCGGTCATCGTAGGCTGGGGTCGTGCCCGGATCGCCCGACTTCGCCGAGCTGTCGAGCCTGAAGGCGCAGCTCGACGACCTCACCGCTCGGGTCGTCGCGGTCGGCGACCGCTACCGCGACACCGACGACAGCGCCATCGCCGCCGAGCTCGACCAGGCCGAGCGAGCGCTCCTCGGCGCCTACCGGTCGTTGGACCGCGCCGGCGGCTTCCTCAGCTGAGCCTTCGCCGCCGGATCGGCCGACGGGCAGATGTCGAGGAGCACGCAGCGTCCGCAGGCGGGCTTGCGCGCGTAACAGACCTGGCGTCCGTGCAGGATGAGCCGCAGCGAGAAGCGACCGCGCTCCTCCGGCGGCACGAGCGCGTTCAGGTCGGTCTCCACCTTCACCGGGTCGTCCTCGGTGGTGAGCTTGAGCCGGCGCGACAACCGACCCACGTGCGTGTCGACCGGGAGTCCGGGCAGGTCGAACGCGACCGAGCGCACGACGTTGCCGGTCTTGCGCCCGACGCCCGGGAGCTTCACCAGGTCGTCGAGCTCGGTGGGCACCTCGCCGTCGAACTCCTCCTCGAGCATGCGCGCCATGCCGAGCAGGCTCTTGGTCTTCGAGCGGTAGAAGCCGGTCTGGAACACGAGCTGCTCGACGTCGTCGGGGTTGGCGTGGGCGAGGTCGGCCGGTGTCGGGTAGCGGGCGAACAGCGCGGGCGTCACCTTGTTGACGTTCTCGTCGGTGGTCTGCGCGGAGAGGATCGTCGCGGTGAGGAGTTGGAACGCGTCCTCATGGATGAGCGCGCAGACCGCCTCGGGGTATTCGAGTGCGAGCCGCTCCAGCACGATCGCCGCCCGCGCCTTCGCACCCCGCGGTCGAGCCACTACCGGCCTCCCACGCAGGTGGCCGTCAGGAGCCCGCGAGCTCGGGCTTGAGCGCGATGACGTTGAAGACGGCGCCGAACGGATCGCTGACGGTGGAAAAGCGACCGGGCTCGATGTCCATCGGCGGCATGAGGACGGTGCCTCCGAGCTCGTTGACGCGCGCGACCGCGGTGTCGGTGTCTTCCACTGCGAAGTACACCGCCCAGAACGGCGGCACGTCGGCGGGCATCATCGGGGGCTTCTGCATCATCCCGCCGACCGATCGGCCGTTCACCTGCCACTCGGTGTACTCACCGGTCGGGCCGGCGCCCGCGGTGTTGGTGGTCCAGCCGAACACGTCGCCGTAGAAGCCCTTGGCCGCCTCGACGTCGGTCGTGAGCAACTCGCTCCACGACCAGGTGCCGGGCTCGTTGACGAGTTCGGCCCCTGGGTGCGTGCCTGCCTGCCAGACCGAGAACACCGCGCCCTGCGGGTCGACGAACACAGCCATGCGCCCGACGTCGAGCACGTCCATCGCCGGCAGCAGCACCTGCCCACCCGCGGTCATCACCTTGGCCGCGGCTTCGTCGGCGTTCTCGACCGCGATGTAGGTGGCCCACACCGGCGGGCCGGGGTTCTGCTGCTCACCGATGCCGGCGACGGCGCGGTCACCCACCATCGCCACGCGGTACCCGCCCGTCTCCGGAGGACCTTCGGGCGCTTCCCAGCCGAACAGCGCGCCGTAGAAGTCGGCCGCGCCCTGCGGGTTCGGACTGCCGATGTCGATCCACGACGGCACTCCGGGCTCGTAGTGGTCGATCTCCATCGCAGGCTCCCCCGTCGTTCGGCCGCCCTCCGGCGCTGGAGGCGACGCTACCCTCCGCCGATGGGCTCCCGACAGGTGCTGCGTGTGTTCTCGGACGACGACGTCGCCCGCGTCCGCGCGCTCGCCGACGCAGTCGAGGCGGCCACCGGCATCGTCCCGTTGGGCGACGACGCGTGGACCGGCATGCACGCGATGGTCGGACGCGACCGCGGCGTGTTCGACGAGTCGGGCGACGCGTACGCGCACCTCGCACGTCACCACGACGACGAGTGGTCGATCGAGCTCGTGGCCCGACCGGGCGCATCCGTCGACCTCGACGCGCTCCTGAGCGACGCGCTCGCGGTGATCGCGGCCGACGGCGGCGGCCACGTCACCTATTGGTTGCACGGCACCGAGACCGACCCCGCGGCACACACCCGCGCCACCGGCGCCGGCTTCGTCCCCGAGCGCGACCTGCTCCAGATGCGAGCGCCGCTCCCTCTCTCCCGCGCCGTCCGAGATGCCGCGCGCTGGCCCGAGGGCACGACGGTCCGCACGTTCCGCATCGGCGAAGACGAGGCGGCGTGGGTGCCGGTGAACAACCGCGCCTTCGCCGGCCACCCCGAGCAGGGGGCCTGGACGGTCGACATGCTGCGGGCCCGCGAGCAGGAGGACTGGTTCGATCCCGAGGGCTTCGTGCTGGCGCTCGACGCCGACGGTCTCGCGGGCTTCTGCTGGACCAAGGTGCATCCCGCGCAGCCGCCGCGTGAGCCCGACGCGCTGGGCGAGATCTACGTGATCGGCGCCGACCCGAGTCGCCACGGCCGGGGGCTGGGCCGCGCGCTCACCACCGCGGGGCTCGAGTCGCTCGCCGGGCGCGGCATCACCGTCGGCATCCTCTACGTCGACGCCGACAACGAAGCCGCGATCGGCCTCTACCGCACCCTCGGCTTCGTCACCCATCGCACCGACCGCGCGTACGGGCGCGACATCGAGCCCAGGATCGAGCCCGAAAGCGAAGTGGCATCGTGACCGAACCCCACTCAGGACCCAGCCGCTACGAAATCGCACGCCCCGACCTCGACGCCCTGCTCGGCGAGTGGGGCGAGCCGCGCTACCGGGCCGAGCAGACCTGGGACGCGCTCTACCGCCAGCAGATCGCGCTCGAAGACGCGACCGCGCTGCCGCGCGCACTGCGCGAACGTCTGACCGCAGCGCTCCCCCTCGCGCTCGACCCGCTGGTCGAGCAGACGTCCTACGACGACATGACGTCGAAGTGGTTGTGGTCGTGCGCGCGCGACGGCGCACAGATCGAGACCGTGCTGATGCGCTACCCCGAGCGGGCGACGGTGTGCGTCTCGTCCCAAGCTGGATGCGCCATGGGTTGCACGTTCTGCGCCACCGGCCAGGCCGGCTTCCAACGTCACCTCGATGTCGGCGAGATCGTCGAGCAGGTGCTGCGCGCCGCGCAGGCGTCGCCCCAGCGGGTCAGCAACGTCGTGTTCATGGGCATGGGTGAACCGCTCGCCAACTACGACACGACGTGGGCCGCGGTGCACCGACTACACGACGACCTGGGCATCTCGGCGCGGCGCATCACCATCAGCACCGTCGGCGTGGTGCCCGCGATGCGCCGGCTCGCGCAGGAGGACCTCCCGGTGACGCTGGCGGTGTCACTGCACGCACCGACCGACGACGAGCGGAGCGCGCTGGTGCCGCTGAACCGCCGCTACCCGATCGCCGACGTGCTCGACGCCGCCGCCGAGTACGCGGGCGCCAAGGGCCGACGGGTCACCTTCGAGTACGCGTGCATCGCCGGGGAGAACGACTCCGCCGCGCAGGGAGAGGCACTGGGCCGGCTGCTCGGCGCGTTCGCCGGCGTGGGGGGCGCCCACGTGAACCTGATCCCGCTCAACCCCACTGACGGCTTCGGTGGCCATGCGCCCAATCCGCCGTCGCTCCGGGCCTTCGCCGACCGGCTGCGGGCCCACGGAGTCAACGCGACGGTGCGGCGGAACCGGGGCACCGACATCGCCGCGGCGTGCGGACAGCTCCGGTCGCGGGAGGCGATGCCCTCGGAGTGAGGCCCGTCGGGCACAATGGAGGTTGTGAACCAGTGGAAGTGGGTCAATCAGTTCCAGCCCCAGACCCTCTACATGGCGACGATCCTCTGCTACGTCGACGCCGTCTTCGGACTGCTCTTCGGTTTCGTGGCCACGTCGCTCCTCGCGGGCCTGATCACCATCGCTGCGCTCGCGGCGGGTGGATTCGGCATCGCCAACGAGAAGCGCTGGGGCTACGCAGTGGCGGTCGGCGGCGCAGTCCTGCAGATCGTGATGTTGTTCGCGGTCTTCGGGACCAACGTGTTCACCTCGACGGTGATCATCAGCCTGCTCTTCGACGCCGCCCTCGTCGCGCTCCTGCTCCACCCCATGAGCCGCGAGTACCAGCGCATCTGGTTCAAGTAGTCGCTACGGCGGTCCAGCGTTTCCGCAGGTCAGACGCAATATCACCTTTGCACTGCGCTTGATGAGTGCACAACTGGACACATGCCAGAGCAAGCACCCCTCTCCGCGCGCCAGCTGGTGGAGTTCATGGCCCGTCGTAGGTGCTTGCAGTGAGACCCTGCTTGGTCAGCCCGTGAAGGCGGGCGACGCGGCGACGGGGGTCGCTGCGGCCGGCGAGACGGTAGCCGGGGGCGTCGTAGTTGTCGTCGGTGTCTCTGCGACCACGGTCCAACTCACCGAACACTCCGCCCCACTTGTGTCGTCGTGGTACGCGTAGGTCCAGGTGCCAAGCGCGTACGCCTGCGTGAACGTGACCTCACCGGAACCGTCAGCGTTGCCCGCAGGGCCTGGGCCGACTACCGACGAGTTGTGCGTCGAGGTGAGCGTCACTCCGCCGTTCGCCGTGAGGCCGGTGACCAGGAGGGTCTGGTCGGTGCCGAGCACGACCGTCGGCCCGGGGTCGATCGAGGCGGTACATGGCGTCACCACAACCAACGCTCCCGACGGTGCCGCGAGGGCGACCGAACCGCCCAGGAACGCACCGAGCACGACGAATGCGGCGAGAGGGCCGGTGAGACGGCGAGCGAAAGAACGCATTTGAGATTCCTCCGGAGTCAGTGGTCGTGGCTTCGGACTGCCCCGTGCCGTGCGGGTGAGAACCGCGGGCGAACCCTACATCGGACCGGGCCTGTACGCGAAGAACCGGCCGGGCCCCAGGGCCGACCGGTTCTCGCTGGGCGGTACCCGCGCCCGCAACAGCTCTCTACCCGCTGCTGGGAGCGCTCCTAACCCGCGACAGGGCCCGACCGGAGACCGGCGGTGTGCTCAATTCGAACCGTGGCGGTGGTTCTGGGCCTTCGCGAGCTCGGCGGCGATCTCGCTGACCTTGCGGTTCTGTGCCTGCGACTGCGAGACGAGGACGGCGAACGCAGCTTCCGGGCCGCACCCCATGGCGCTCATGATCACGCCTTTGGCCTGTTCGATGGTGGCCCGGTGTTCGATCTTCCCGTGGAGGCCGTCGATCTCGGTGGCGAGGGCGACCATCCGCTCGTCAGCAGCGATCCCGGCAGTTTCCAGCGCGGCGATCCGCTCGTCCTGGACGCGGCCGGCTGCTTCGAGGTTGCCGATCCGCTCGCCCTCGCTTGGGTCGGGCATGCGCGCAACCTACTCCCGAAGCTGCGTTGGACCACACAGTCCCGGGAAGCCTTGCATCGTGGCTTCCGGGGTTGAGCACACAGCCCCGGGAGCCACACTCGGATCAGACACGCCGGCTCCGTTTCGGAGTCCAGCGCCGGCCGGTGTCGTACCCGGCTCGGTGACACCCAAACCGCCACCGCGCGCGTTCCTCCCCGCACCGGTCCTTCCCGCGGTGAACCGGGCCGAGGGCTCTGATCTCGGCCGGTTCTCCCGCGTCCACGAGTCCCAGGCGGATTGGAGGGTCTACCGGGTCGTGTACGAGAGCGACCCTCGCACCCGAGACCTGAACGCGCACTGAATCCGAGCAACGCGACCAGGTCCCAGCCGAAGCCGAGCACAAGCGCAGCGACGATCAGCACGCCTCGCGCGTGTGACACGCGGCGCGACCGGAGTCCCGACGAGCAATCTGTCTCGGGCGACGAACGCCTTCGTCAGCGAGTGAAGCCCGTGGGATTCTCGTCGCGCTTGGCGTGCTTCTCGGCACGCTTCTCCTTCAGTGTCTTCCCCGGCTTCTTCGCGTTCGGCTTCTTGGGGGACTTGTCGGCCATCGGAGGGCCTCCTGTTCTGAGGCCACGACCTTAGGTCGGCGCGCTTTGGTCGACGCGCTTGGTCGACGCGGGCGCGGCGAGGCGCGACGCCCCGTCCTGCCGCGGATGGCCGTCACGCCCCGCCAACCCGGTGAACGACGGCGGGCTTGTGCGCGATACGGCCAGCGTCGGATTCGCGTGTCTACGACTGCGCGTGTCTACGACTGGAGGCGTTGCAGTCGCCCGAACACGTCGGGTCCGATGCGGAGTCCGTCCTCCGCGGAGATGGCCGGGGAGACGTCGATGTCGAAGACGTCGCTCCACTCGGCTTCGAGCTGCCAGATCGCGGCGATGTCGTCGCTCGAGAAGATCGCCACGACCTGGAGGTCGGCGGCCACCGGCCAGTGTTCGGCGATGACCGTGATGCCGGCGGGGTACTCCCACGACGCGCGCCGCATCAGTGCGGCATCGCGATCAGCGGCGCTCACTGACGAGCGAAACGTGAGTCGGGCGACGTAGTCCATGACGAACCCCCTCGTTGTCGGAGCGGCGCGTCGGCCGTCCCCGCGGGCACCGTAAGCCCGCACGACCATCACGTCCATGGGTGGAGACATGCGCCACCCCGAACCAGGACCGCGGGGTTGCGACGATGCGACCGGGGTAGTCCGCCTGCGCCGTTCACGGCGGGGCATCGCGTTGCTGATCTCCATCTTCGGTCGAGGTCGTCGTCAGCCGACGCGGACGATTTCTCGATCCGGGTGTAACGCCCGGCTCGCGGCCAACGATCTCCCTGTCGAAACCGGCCCCTGTACGCACGACCGAGACCTGCCCGCGGTTGTGTGTGCAGGGGCCGGCATTTCGTTGGCGAGGCGGCGCGGGGTGGGGGCACCCGGCGCCACGGTGCGCAGGCCGCGACGACTGACCCCCGGGCTCGGGAGCGGGACCGGGGCAACGTCGCACGTACCGCGCCGAACCCGCTCGTAGGCCTCACACAGCAAGAGGCCGACCGAGCGACCTCAGCCGGCCTCTCTCGCTGCGCTCCCTCGGGGATACCCGTGGGCACGTTCGCCCACTCTGTCGCGTTGCCGCGACCGCGCAGCGTGACCTACCGACGGCGCTCACCGCCGACACAACGGGCGTCACCGCGTGGCGGCGTACTCCTCGAACCAGTCGAGCGCGGTGGGATCGGCGAGCGAGCTGCGGCTGGCGACGGCGTCGGCCGCGGCACCACCGAGGATGCGCTTCACCGGCACTTCGAGCTTCTTGCCCGACAGGGTGCGCGGCACCGCGGGCACCGCGAGGATCGTGTCGGGGACGTGACGCGGTGAGAGATCACGACGAAGGGCACGCACGATCGCCGTATGCAGGTCGTCGTCGAGCGTCGTGCTGGGCTTGAGCGCGACGAACAGCACGAGCTCACCCATGGGCTGGTCGGGATCGTCACCTTCGAGGTGCACGACCAGGCTGTCGGCGACCTCGGGCAGGCCCTCGACCACTGCGTAGAAGTCGCTGGTGCCGAGGCGCACGCCGCCGCGGTTGAGCGTGGCGTCGGATCGACCGGAGATCACGCACGCGCCGTCGTCGGTGAAGGTGATCCAGTCACCGTGGCGCCACACCCCGGGGTAGTCGTCGTAGTACGCGTGGCGCAGCTTCTCGCCGTTCGGATCGCCCCAGAAGCCGACCGGCATCGACGGCATCGGCTCGGTGACGACCAGCTCGCCCTGCACCCCCGGCGGACACACCGAGCCGTCGGCCGCGTAGGCCTCGACCGCGCAGCCGAGGAGACGACACGTGATCTCGCCCGCGCGCACGGGCAGCAGCGGCACCGCGCCCACGAACGCGGCACACACGTCGGTGCCGCCACTGACCGACGCCGTCTGCACGTGCTCGCCCACGACGTCGCGCACCCAGCGGAACCCGTCGGGCGGCAGGGGCGCGCCGGTGGAGCCGACGCTGCGCAGCCGGTGCGGTGGCGGGACGACGCCGGCCTTGCGACACGACATGAGGAACGACGCGCTCACCCCGAACACGTCGACGCCGGTGTCGGCCGCGAGTTGCCACAGCGCGCCGAGGTCGGGGAATGCGGGGTCGCCGTCGAACAGCACGATGGTCGCGCCCACGAGCAGGCCGGAGACGAGGTAGTTCCACATCATCCAACCGGTGGTGGTGAACCAGAAGAACCGGTCGCCGACGCCGAGGTCGTGGTGCAGCGCGGTGGTCTTGTGGTGCTCGACGGTGATGCCGCCGTGGCCGTGCACGATCGCCTTGGGGAGACCGGTCGTGCCCGAGCTGTAGAGCACGTAGAGCGGATGGTCGAACGGCACCGGCTCGAACTCGAGCACGCCCCGATCCGCGAGCAGCTCGCTCCAGTCGTCGGCCCCCTCACCGAGGTACGAGATGCGCACGGTGTGACGCAGCGTCGGCAGCGCGGCCTCGATCGCTTCGACGTCGGCGCGCTTGTCGACGACCTTCTCGCCGTAGCGGTAGCCGTCGATCGCGAGCAGCACCGTGGGTTCGATCTGCGCGAAGCGGTCGACCACCGAACGGGTGCCGAACTCCGGCGCGCACGACGACCAGATCGCGCCCAGGCTCGCAGTGGCGAGGAACGCGACGATGGTCTCGGGGATGTTGGGCAGGAATGCGGCGACGCGGTCACCGCGTTGCACGCCGAGCCGCACGAGGCCGGCGCGGCAGCGCGCCACGCCGTCGGCGAGTTGGGCCCACGTGATCTCGGCCGGTGGACGCGTCTGGCTGTGCGCCACGATCGCGATCTCGTCGGCACGGTCGGCGTCGTGGTCGGCCGCCGCCGCCAACGCATGCTCGGCGTAGTTGAGCGTGCCCCCGGGGAACCACTCCGCGCCCGGCATCGCCCGCCGGCCCAGGCCGCTCGTGGGCTGATCGTGCCAGCGGACCCCCGACCACTCCGCGCACGCGCGCCAGAAGCCGTCGAGGTCGTCCACCGACCACTGCCACAGGTCGGGGTAGCCGTCGAAGTGCAGCTCGCGGGTTGCGGCCAGCCAGTCGAGGAACGCGCCGATCCGGCTCGTCGCCAGCACGTCGGCCGGCGGCGTCCAGACGACCTCGCCGCGCTCCGTCGTCATCCGCTCTTCCTTCGCGAACGGGTCCTGGATGCCATGATCACAGCCCGGAACACTAGAAGGAGCGCCGAGTGGAGACGCCGCATCACGGACGGTGGTTCGAGGACCTGCCCGTCGGCCTGGTCGTGCCGCACGCGCTGACCCGCACGATCACCGAGACCGACAACATCCTCTTCACCACGATGACGTTGAACCCGGCGCGCCTCCACCTCGACGCCGAGTACGCCGCCGGCACCGAGTTCGGCCGTCCGCTGGTGAACAGCCTCTTCACCCTCGGGTTGCTCGTGGGCATCTCCGTGCTCGAGACGACGCACGGCACGACGGTGGCGAACCTCGGGTTCGAGGAGATCACGTTCCCGACACCGATGTTCGCCGGCGACACCCTCCACGGCGAGTCGGAGGTCGTGGCGACGCGTGAGTCGAAGTCGCGCCCCGACCAGGGGATCGTCACGTTCGAGCACCGTGGCTTCAACCAGCGCGACGAGCTGACCTGCAAGGCCCGTCGCAACGCGCTCATGCACAAGCGACCGGCCGACGCGTGAACCCCGCACCGGCGCGCATCCGCAGCCTGCTGTTCGCACCCGCGAGCAAGCCCGACGTGTTGCGCAAGCTCCCCCGCGCCGTCCCCGACGCGGTCGCACTCGACCTCGAGGATGCGGTGCCGCCCGACGGCAAGCCCGGAGCGCGCGCACATGCACGGGAGGTGGGCGCGGAGCTCGTGGCCGACCACCCGGGCATCGCGGTGTACGTGCGCGTGAACCCCGTCCCCACGGAGTGGTTCGCCGACGACGTGCGCGACGGCCTGCACCCGTCGATCACCGGCGTGATCGTCCCGAAGTTGGAGACACCCGAGCAGCTCGCCGCAGTCGCCGACGCGCTCGCGGCCGCCGGGCTCGACCAGCTCCATGTGCTCGCGGGGATCGAGAGCGCGGCCGGCGTCGACCGTGTGCGCGAACTGCTGGCACCGCCGGTCGCGGTGGCGTATTTCGGGGCCGAGGACTACGTGGCCGACCTGGGTGGTGTGCGCACCCTCGGCAGCACCGAAGTGCTCTACGCGAGGTCGCGGGTCGCGCTCGCCGCGCGCCTCGCGGGTGTGCCCGCGGTCGACCAGGTCGTCACCCGGCTCGACGCCGAGGACCACTTCCTCACCGACGCCGCCGAGGGCCGCGCCCTCGGGTACCGGGGGAAGCTCTGCATCCACCCCGCGCAGGTGGCACTCGCGCACCGCGCGTTCACACCGTCACCCGACGAGGTCGACCGGGCCCGGCGACTGGTCGCGGCGTACGAGGACGCGGTGGCGGGCGGGCACGCGGCGATCGCGTTCGAAGGCCAGATGGTCGACGAACCCCTCGCCCGCCACGCTCGAGCCGTGATCGCCGCCGCGGACGTCTGAGATGGTCGGTTCCTCTCCGTCGCCGGCCTTGCCGGCCACGACCCCCCTCCGGGTCCATACGTAAGCTCCGCCCCGTGACCGATCCCCTCGCAGCAGATCTCGCGTTGCTCTCCCCCGCCGACCTCGTCGCCGACCTCGAGGCGCAGCTGCGTCCGCTCGAAGTCGAGTTGGCCGAAGCGTGGTGGCAGTCGAACACGAACTCGTCCGACGAAGCCGACGCACGCCGCACCACGGCCGAGCTCGCCCGCCGGGAGTTCCTCGCCGATCCGCTGCGATTCGCCGCCGTGCGCGCGGCGCGCGATGCGGTGTCGTCCGACGACGACCCGTTGCTCCGCCGTCAGCTCGACGTGCTGCACGACGGCTTCGTGCCCCAGCAGGTACCGGCCGATCTCCGCCGGGCGATCGTGGAGCTCGAGACGCGCGTGGAGTCGACGTTCAACAACTTCCGCGGCGAGCTCCACGGACGACGGGTCGACGACAACGCGATCTCCGAGATCCTGCGCACCGACGACGACGTCGACGAGCGTCGCGCCGCGTGGGAAGCCGCCAAGCAGATCGGTCCCGAGGTCGCCGATCGGATCCGCGAGCTGGCGCGCCTCCGCAACCAGGCCGCGCAGGCCCTCGGTGCCCGCGACCACTTCGCCCTCGCGCTCGCCACCGGCGAGCTCGACGAGGAACGCCTCTTCGCCACGCTCGACGACGTCGACCGCGCCACGGCGGCGCCGTTCGCGGAGTGGAAGCGCGACGTCGACGAGCGCCTCGCGGCGCGCTTCGGCTGCACCGTCGCCGACCTGCGGCCGTGGCACTACGACGACCCCTTCTTCCAGACCCCACCGGCCGAGGGCGCCGTCGCCATCGACCACTTCTTCACCGACGCCGACCTCGAAGCGCTGACCGTCCGCACCTACGACGGCCTCGGCCTCGACGTGCGCTCGGTGCTCGACCACAGCGACCTCTACGCACGCGACGGCAAGAGCCAGCACGCGTTCTGCATCGACATCGACCGCTCGGGCGACGTGCGCGTGCTCTGCAACGTGGAGCCGAGCGAACGCTGGATGGACACGATGCTCCACGAGTTCGGGCACGCGATCTACGACCGCGAGTGTGACCGCAGCCTCCCGTGGCTCGTCCGCGGCGCCGCCCACGCCCTCACCACCGAGGGCATCGCCATGCTGATGGGCCGTCTCCCACGCGATCCGGCGTGGTTGCGCGGCGTGGCCGCGGTCGACGACGGCGACGTCGAGGCCATCGCCGGCGCGCTCGCCGACGCGCAGCGCGCCGCCCTCCTCGTGTTCGCCCGTTGGGTGCTGGTGATGACGAACTTCGAGCGGAGCCTGTACGCCGACCCCGACGCCGACCTCGACACGCTCTGGTGGGACCTGGTCGAGCACCACCAGCTCCTGCACCGGCCCGACGAGCGCCAGGCGCCCGACTGGGCGGCGAAGATCCATCTCGCGGCGGCGCCCGTCTACTACCAGAACTACCTGTACGGGGAGCTGTTCGCGTCGCAGCTCGACGCCACCCTCCACGCCCGCGCCGGCGGAATCGTCGACCGCGCCGCGGCCGGCGCGCTGCTCCGCGACGACGTGTTCGCGCCCGGCGCGTCGCTGCGTTGGGACGCGCTGGTGGAGCGCGCCACCGGCGAGCCGCTCACGGCCGCGCACATGGCCCGACAGCTGGCGCGCTGATGGACCTCGGACTGCGTGGACGGGCCACGGTCGTGGCGGGCGGCACCCGTGGCGTCGGTCGTGCCACGGCCGAGCTGTTCGCGAAGGAAGGCGCGCGCGTCGCAGTGCTCGCCCGTACGCCGAGCCACTTGCGCGAGGCCGAGGAAGAGTTGCTCGCCGCCGGGGCCGAGGATGCCATCGGGCTCGAGTGCGACCTGCTCGACACCGGTGAGGTCGAAGCCGCATTCACGTTCCTCGACGAGCGCTGGGGCGAGTGCCACGCGCTGGTGAACACGGTCGGTCCTGCGCAGGTCGGCGGGCTCGACGACCTCACCGACGCCGCGTGGCTCGACGAGTTCGACCTCGGCGTGCTCACCATGATCCGTACGACACGCGCCGCGCTGCCACTGCTGCGCCAGGCGACGTTCGCGCGGGTCGTCAACGTGGCCGCGTCGTCGATCCGTCACCAGAGCCCCGGGCTCATCGGGTTCACCGCGTCGAAGGCGGCGATGGCCAGCGCGTCGAAGAACCTCTCGCGCGCGCTCGCGCCCGAAGGGATCATCGTGAACACGGTGGCGCCGGGCACGGTCATGTCGCCGACGCTCGCCAGCTACCTCGTCGGCACCGATCTCGAGGGGCTGCCCGAAGGGCCGCTCGAAGCCGCCTACGAGGCCATCGCCCGTGACTACGGCGCGTCGAACGACATCGGCCGGGTCGGGCTCCCCGAAGAGGTCGCCACCATGGTGGTCTTCCTCTGCTCCGAGCTCTGCAGTTTCGTGGTGGGCGCGACCGTGCCCGTCGACGGCGGCACCGACTTCTTCTGATCGACTTCTTCGGACGGGCCCTGGGGGGCAGGACGCGTGGAGTTCAACCTGGCCGACCTGTGGGAACGGGTCGTCGACGAGATCCCCGACCACGAAGCGCTCGTGTGCGGCGATCGTCGCCTGACGTACGCGGAGGCCGACGCGCGCGCCTCACGCCTCGCGCACCACCTCGCCGACGTCGGCATCGGCCCGGGTGACCACGTCGCGCTCTACCTCTACAACGGCACCGAGTACCTCGAGGCCATGCTCGCCGCGTTCAAGCTACGAGCGGTCCCGATCAACGTGAACTACCGGTACGGCGAAGATGAGCTGCGCTACCTGCTCGACGACTCCGACGCGCGCGCGGTCGTGTACCACCGCGAGTTCGCACCCGCGCTCGCCGCGATCCGCAGCGACCTCCCGACGCTGCGCGCCTTCGTCGAGGTCGCCGACGATTCAGGGGCGCGCGCACTGGACGAAGCGACCGACTACGAGACCGCGCTCGCCGTGGCGTCGGACGCGCGCGACTTCTCACCCCGTTCAGCCGACGACCTGTACATCCTCTACACCGGCGGCACCACCGGCATGCCGAAGGGTGTGATGTGGCGCGCCGAGGACATCTTCTTCGGCGCCTTCGGCGGCGGGAACCTCGGCGACGCACCGATCATCGCCCCCGAGCAGGTCGTCGACACCTTCGACCTGCACCGTCGCGGGCTCCCCGCGTGCCCGTTCATGCACGGTACCGCGCACTGGATGGCGTTCGGCACGCTCTACTCCGGCGGCACCGTCGTGATCTCACCCGAACACCGCTTCGATCCCGAGCACCTCTGGCACCTGATCGAAGCCGAGCGGGTGACGTTCCTCGTGATCGTGGGCGACGCGTTCGCGCGGCCGCTGGTCGAGACCTACGACCAGCTCGACCCGCGGGTCGACGCCACCGCGCTCACCGTCGTGCTCTCGGGGGGCGCGGTGCTCTCGCCCGCGATCAAGGCGGCGTGGGTCGATCGCCTCCCGGGCACGCTGCTCATCGACGGGTTCGGAGCGTCGGAGACCGGCGGGCAGGGCCAGAGCGTGTCGGCCGCGGGCGGACCGATCGAGAGCGTCGCCCGCTTCTCTCTGAACGACGAGACCACCGTGCTCGGCGACGACCTGCGCCCGGTGGTACCAGGCGTCGTCGGCAAGCTGGCGCGACGTGGTCACGTGCCGCTCGGGTACTACAAGGACCCGGCGAAGACCGCCGACACGTTCCCTGTCATCGACGGCATCCGCTGGTCGGTGCCGGGCGACCACGCCCGCATCGAGGACGACGGCACCATCACGGTGCTCGGACGCGGTTCGGTGTCGATCAACACCGGCGGCGAGAAGGTGTACCCCGAAGAGGTGGAGGCGGCGCTGAAGTCGCACGCCGCGGTGTTCGACGCGGTGGTCGTCGGAGTGCCCGACGAGCGCTGGGGCGAACGCGTCGCCGCGGTGGTGCAACCGCGTGTCGGCGCCGCGCCGGCTCTCGACGAGCTCGCCGAGCACGTGCGCGCGCAGTTGGCGTCCTACAAGGTGCCCCGCGAGCTGGTGGTGGTCGACGCGATCGTGCGCTCGCCGTCGGGTAAGCCCGACTACCGCTGGGCGCGGACCGTGGCGACCAGCGACGGCGCGAGCGGCCCCGGTTCGAGATAGGCGTCGAGCACCGCGGTGCAGGCCGACGCGTAGCGGCCGACGTCGACTGAAGGATCCCACGCCGACTGCAGCACGAAGCCCGGCAACGGCCGGTTACCGTGCACCGCATGCCCAACCGGCTCGAGCACGAGACCAGCCCCTACCTGCGCCAGCACGCCGACAACCCCGTCGACTGGTACCCGTGGGGCGCTGAGGCGTTCGACCGAGCCCAGGCCGACGACAAGCCGATCCTGCTCTCGGTGGGGTACTCGTCGTGCCACTGGTGCCACGTGATGGCGCACGAGTCGTTCGAGGACCCGGCGGTCGCGGCGGTGATGAACGACAGGTTCGTGTGCGTGAAGGTCGACCGCGAGGAGCGGCCCGACGTCGACGCCATCTACATGCAGGCCGTCCAGGCGATGACGGGCAGCGGCGGTTGGCCGATGACGGTGTTCCTCGACCAGACCGGCCGCCCGTTCTTCGGCGGCACCTACTTCCCGCCCGAGGACCGGCCCGGGATGCCCGGGTTCGTGCGCCTCATGGACGCGGTCGACGATGCGTGGCGCAACCGCCGCGACGAGCTCGACCAGCAGGCCGAGCAGCTCCACGAAGCGATCGAGCAGAGCACCGCCATCGGCACCGGGGCCCGCGGTGCACTCACGCCCGCCATCCTCGACCGCGCGGTCGAGAACCTGCAGGAGCAGTTCGACCCCCGCTTCGGTGGCTTCGGTCGCGCGCCCAAGTTCCCCCAGGCGATGACGCTCACGTTCCTGCTCGACGTCGCGGCCGGCGCCTCCCACGCCAATGCGCCGCGCCCCGAGGTGCTGGAGATGATCACCGGCTCGCTCGACGCCATGGCGGCCGGGGGCATCTACGACCAGGTCGGTGGCGGCTTCCACCGGTACTCGGTCGACGCGCACTGGCTGGTCCCGCACTTCGAGAAGATGCTCTACGACCAAGCCCTCCTGACGCGCGCCTACCTGCACGGGTGGATGGTCACCGGCACCGAGCGCTACCGGCGCGTCGTCGAGGAGACCATCACCTACGTGCTGCGCGACCTGCGCCACGCCGACGGCGGCTTCTTCTCCGCCGAGGACGCCGACTCCGAAGGCGTCGAGGGCAAGTTCTACGTGTGGTCGCTCGAAGAGCTCGAGGCGCTGTGCGGCGACGCGCTGCCCGACGTCGTGCGTCACTTCGGCGTGACCGCACGCGGCAACTTCGAGGACCCGCACACCGCCTTCCGCGGCAACATCCTCCACGCCGTCGGCCCGCCCGAGGACCGACCGGAGTCGATCGCCGCGGTGCTGCCCGCGCTCTTCGCCGCGCGCGAGCACCGGGTGCGCCCCGGGCTCGACGACAAGGTGCTGCTGGGCTGGAACGCGCTGTTCCTCCGCGCGCTGGTCGAGGCCGCGCACGCCCTGCAGCGCGACGACTGGATGGATGCCGCCCGCACGAACGCGCGGTTCCTGCTGCGCGCGATGCGGCGCGACGACGGCCGGTTGCTCCGGTCGTGGCAGGACGGCCGCGCCAACCTGCTCGCCTACGCCGAGGACTACGGCGCAATGCTCGGCGCCCTGCTCACCCTGGCCGAGCTCGACGACGTGCAGTGGCTGGGCGAGGCGCGCGCAGTGGCCGACGGCCTGGTCGCGCTCTTCGCCGACGACGAGCGGGGCGGCTTCTTCACCACCGGCAGTGACGCAGAAGCGCTCATCGTGCGCCCCAAGGACTTCCAGGACAACGCCACGCCGTCGGAGAACTCCCTCGCCGCCGACGGTCTGCTCCGACTGTCGGCCCTCACCGGCGACCCCGACGGCGCGCAGCGGGCAGAACGGTGGCTGGCCACGCTGGCGCCGGTGCTGGGCGAGCACCCCACCGCGTTCGCGTACCTCCTCGAGGCGCTCGAGCGCGCGGTGCAGCCGCCGCTCGAACTCGCGATCGTGGGCGACGACGGTCCGGCGCGCGACGCGCTCGTTGACGTCGTGCGTACGCGCGTGCTCCCCGGCTCGGTGCGGGTGACCGCTCCCCCGGGCGCGGGCGCCGACCTCACACCACTGCTCGTGGACCGCGCTCTCGTCGACGGTCGACCTGCGGCCTACGTGTGCGAACGCTTCGCGTGTCGCCTGCCGGTCACGGACCCAGATGCGCTCCGCGCCCAGCTCGACGAGCGGCTCGTCGGGCGGCTCGACGCCTGACGCCGACCCCGCGTACCACCAGGACGAGCAGCACCACGACGGCAACGACGCCGGCCCCGATCGCGAGGTCGCGCCCAGAGATCCCGCCGCCGCCGTCGTCGGCCGCCACCGGGGCCGGCGCAGCTCCGATCGCCGCGGTCGTCGGCGCGGCGGCGCTCGTGGACGTAGGCGCCTCGGTCGTCGTCGCCCCTCCTCTCGTTGACGGTGTGAGGGACGTGATGTAGTCGTCGTAGTGCCGACGCACGAGCGCCGCCATCGCGGTCTGGCCCGTCGGCGTGAGGTGGATCGAGTCGCCGTAGACCTCGTCGGGATGGGCGGCCACCTCGGCGTTCCAGTCGATCACCTCGAGGTTCGGGTAGCGCGATGCCGCGGCCACGAGCTCGGCGTTCATCCCGGCACGCCCCGGACCCCAGTCGTGCTGGTTGAGCCAGAACACTCGCTTCACTCCGACCAGCGCGGCCATCGCCCCGTCGACCCGGCTCCGGAACACCGTGGCGTCGGCGACGTCGTTGTAGCCGAGGTCGAGGACGACCACGTCGCCGAGGGCCGGGCCCGCGCTCTGGAAGAGCCCGATGGCGCCGAGCAACGACCGGTCCTCCACTGCGTCGACGGTGACCGGTTGGCCGGCGAACTGCGCGAGCAGCTCCTCGCGCGCGCCCAGCAACACCGAATCGCCGTACACCGACACCCGGAGGGCTGGCTGCTGGGCCCCTGCAGTCGGCGCGATCGAGGCCAGGGCCGCCAGCGCCGCGGCCATCAGGAGGACACGGACCGGCGCGACGAGTTGGGCCCTCCCGCGTCGCGATCCCACGGCTCATGAGCTTGTCCGCGGAGGCCCGCGGGCAAACCGCGGCCGTGCACCCGACGGTGTGCGTCAGGAAGGGTTCAGCTGCTGCGCGGGGTGGCCAGGCCGTCGGCGAGGGCTTCCGCCATCGCCCAGCCGTAGGCGATCATCGCCTCGCCGTTGGCAGGGTCGGCCTCGCCGACCAGCTCCACGACGACCTTGCCCCCGGCCTTCACGGCCGACGCGTGCAGCACCAGCTCGGGTGCGCCGTGGGCGCTGAGCCGGAAGCTGCGGTCGTCGTAGCGGGCGTCACACCCGAAGCGGCGGGCCAGACGGCGGCCCCAGGCCCGTTCCTCGCCGTTGGGCGAGTACTTC
>DASXXX010000087.1:0-11760 GCA_036502765.1 Acidimicrobiia bacterium
ACACCGCTCAATGCAGTCTTGGGCTTCGCGCAGCTGCTCGAGCTCGACGACCTCGACACCGAACAACGAGAAGCGGTCGGGCACATCCTGAAGGGCGGCAACCATCTCCTCGGGCTGATCAACGAGGTACTCGACATTTCACGAATCGAAAGCGGTGACATCGCGCTTTCCCCCGAAGCCGTGCTCGTCGGCGACGTGTTGGGGGAGGCGATCGACCTGGTGCGGCCACTTGCGATCCAGCGCTCGATTCAACTTGCCGGTGATCGGCACGCCAGCTGCGCCGAGTACGTCTTCGCCGACCGTCAACGGATCAAGCAGATCCTGCTCAACATGCTCTCCAACGCGGTGAAGTACAACCGCGATGGTGGGGCCGTCGCGGTTGACTGCGACCGGCCGGCGCCGACGCGACTGAGACTGAAGGTGTCCGACACCGGCCCCGGCATCCGCGAGTCCGATGTGGGCCGCTTGTTCGTGCCCTTCGAGCGCCTCGACGCGAACCGCACCGCCATCGAAGGAACCGGCATCGGCCTTGCTCTCTCCCGCCGCCTCGCCGAAGCGATGGGCGGCACCATGGGCGTCGAGAGCGTCTACGGCCAGGGCAGCACCTTCTGGGTCGAGCTCCCCGTCGTCCAAGGACCAGTCGAACGGTATGAGCGCCTGCACGGTCCACCGATATCACCTCGAGACGAAGGCGACGTCACCGAATCCCATGTGGTCCTCTACATCGAGGACAACCTCGCGAACCTGAAGCTCGTGCAACGGGTCATGGAGCGACGAGGCGACGTCGAGATCATCCCAGCCATGCAGGGGCGCCTCGGCCTCGAATTGGCGCGCCAACACCACCCCCTCCTCGTCCTGCTCGACCTCCACCTGCCCGACGTGCCCGGCGACGAGGTGCTCCAACAGCTCTGCGATGACCCCGCGACCGCCAACATTCCCGTCGTGGTCGTCAGCGCGGACGCGACCCCGGGCCAGGCCCAGCGACTGCTCGCTGCCGGCGCTGCCGCGTACCTGCACAAGCCCTTCGACGTGCGTGAGCTGCTGGGGATCCTCGACCGTCTCCTCGACGAAGAAGCATCGCCGACCACGGCGTGACGCGACACGCAGACGAGACAGACCGCGAACTGCTCGACAGGTCGATGGTCTGCGGTTGACACACGGGGTCGTGGCCAGTTAGTTTCCAAACTAGTTAATTTCCTGATCTGGAAACTAGAGGCCGTGACGACGACCATCGCCGAGGACCGGCTCAGCGAGACCTTCTCCGCGCTCGCCAACGCGACCCGGCGGGCGATCCTGGCCCGTCTCGCCGAAGGCGCCGCGACCGTCAACGAGCTCGCCGAGCCGTTCGAGCTGACGCTCCCGGCGATCTCGAAGCACATCAAGGTGCTCGAACGCGCCGGACTGGTCGTCCGCGGTCAACGGGCCCAGTACCGGCCGTGCGCCATCGCCGCCGCTCCGCTCGAGGAGGTCTCGACGTGGGCCGAGCAGTACCGACCGATCTGGGAGGCCCGTCTCGACCGGATGGACGACTACCTCCGCCAGCTCCAATCGCGACGAAAGGGCGATGCACACGATGACTGACGATGTCACCAGCAACGACGCCATGGTGATCGAACGAAGTTTCGACGCCCCGGTGGAGCTCGTGTGGCAGATGTGGACCGACCCGGAGCACTTCCGAGCGTGGTACGGGCCGGACGGCGCCACCATCCCCGTCGCGAACCTGGATGTGCGCGTCGGAGGGAGCCGTCACATCTGCATGGAGATCCACACACCCGACGGCTCGATGCAGATGTGGTTCGCGGGAGAGCATCGCGAAGTCGTGGAGAACGAACGACTCGTCTACACCGAGGCCGTTTCCGACGAGCGCGGCACGATGCCATCGCCGACTGACGCGGGCACGCCCCAGGGGCATCCCGCGACGACTGAGGTGCACGTCGAGCTCGAGGATCTCGGCGGTCGCACGAAGATGGTCCTGACCCACGTCGGCATTCCGAGCGACTCGCCCGGCGCGACCGGATGGACGATGGCCCTCGACAAGCTCGCCGCTCACATCACCGCGACCGCCGCGCCGTAGCGCCCGGACTTGACACCGCACGGTCGTTTCAGCAGTATCTCAACTCAGCAGATACTGAAGTGAGGCGAGGGTGATGGTGATCGTGATGGATCCAGTCGTGTTGTTCGAACGGGCGGCGACCGACGCCGCGGCCATGGTGGAGCAGGTCGGCCTGGAGCAGCGGCGCGCGCCGACGCCGTGTTCCGAGTGGGACGTCGATGCGCTGGTCGCACACATGGCCGAAGGCATGACCTACCTGTGGGCGGCGCTCGGGCTCGTCGGCGATGGCGACGGCGGCAACCGCGACTACAGGGCCGCCGTGGCCCGATGCGTCGAGGCATTGCGCGCGCCCCGAACGCTCGAGCGGCGGTGCATGTCGCCAGCCGGCTTCGAGTGGTCGGTGGCGGAAGCGACCGCGGGAACGGCGATGGATCAGCTCGTCCACACCTGGGACCTCGCCGTCGCGATTGACGCGGATCGTCGCATCGATCCCGAGCTGGCGGATGCCGTCGTCGCGATGTTCTTGCCGCAGATGCCCGAGATCGGACGGCAGGCCGGGATCGTCGGGCCCGAGGTCGAAGTGCCGGCCGATGCATCGGCGCAGGATCGGCTGCTCGGCGCGATGGGACGCCAACCATGAGCAACGAATCGTTGGACGAGGCGGTCCGGGCGATGGGCCATCCGGGCCGACGGGCAATGCTGCGCCTGGCTCGCGACGACGAGCGCAGCGCGTCCGAGCTGGCGGAGGTGGCCCACCTCTCGCCGTCGGCCGCGAGCCCACACCTCAAGCTCCTGCGAGAGACGGGGCTCATGCACGTGCGCGTCGATGCGAAACGTCGCCTCTATCGGGTCGATCTCCAACGCCTTGCCGAAGTGCGAGCGGCGCTCGACGAGCTGTGGGGGGACCGTCTCGACGCGCTCAAGACACGCGCCGAGGCCGACCGGCGCGCCGCGCCGCGTCGACGACGGTCGGCATGAAGCTCGTCGAGCGGTGTGTCTTCATTGCGGCCAGCCCGGCGCGGGTCTACGAGTTGCTCACTGATGCCGAATTGCTCGTGGAGTGGATGGCACCGCACGCAGAGCTGGATCCCACCCCTGGCGGCGAGTTGCACTGGACGCACGCGAACGGCGACAGCGTGGTCGGCGCGTTCGTCGAGCTCGTCCCTGCTCGGCGTATCGTGTTCACCTTCGGGTGGGACCGTGCCGACGTCGGGATCGCTCCGGGATCGACCATCGTGGAGATCGACCTGCGAGCACGCGGCGACGGCACCGAGCTCTCCCTCGTGCACCGCGGGTTGGCGGGCCCGATGGCCGCCGCGCACGGCGGCGGATGGGACAACTATCTCGCCCGCTTGGCCGCGGTCGGCGAAGGCCGAGACCCGGGCCCCGACGCGCTCGCGGGCGAACGGGTGCCCGCGGCGCGTGACCTGGGCCTGCGATGAGAGATCACGCGCGATCGCGAGGTGACGAGCGATTCTGGGCCCTGACCCAGCCGCTCCTCGAGCAGGCCGGGTTGACGCGCTCGACCATGATGGGGTTCCCGTGCCTGCGACTCGACGGAGACTTCTTCGCCAGCTGTGACCGACAGACCGGCGACCTGGTCGTGAAGCTGAACGCGACTCGGGCGTCTGCGCTCATCGAAGGGGGCAAGGCGGAGCCCTTCGCGCCCAACGGCCGCCCCTTCCGGGAATGGGCACGCATCCCACAGCGCCTGCAGCGAAGTTGGCCGGCACTTCTCGACGAGGCGATCCAGTGCTCGGTGGAACGCCGAACGGCACCGCCGCGCCGCTGACGGAGACGCTCCGAGTGCGGAACGCCCGAACCCGTGGGTGCGCCTGGCAGACTCGCGCGGTGGGAGAGCGCGAACACGCGCGCGTACGACGGATCGCTGTGGCGCTCCCCGAGGTCACCGAGCGGGTCAGTCACGGCGCGCCGTGCTTCTTCATCAGCGACAAGCGGCCGCTCTGCTACTACCACGACAACCACCGGAATGACGGCCGCATCTCACTCTGGTGCCCGGCACCTCCCGGTGTGCAGGTCGAACTCGTCAGCGCAGAACCCCGACGCTTCTTCCGGCCCACGCCATCAGCTCGCGGAACTTTTGCGACCTGGCTTGGGGTATACCTCGACACGACGGGCGACAGCCGGGTCGACTGGAACGAGATCGCCCGCATCCTCGAAGACGCCTACCGGAGCGTCGCGCCCCGGCACCTCGTCAAGGCCCTGGACGACGAGAAGCGTTCGACGGGACCGCCACGCAGGTCGCGACGACCCCCACGGGACAGTCCATGACGATCTCGGTGCCGACGTGACGAGGGATCAGGCGTCGGCCGCGCTCGACCCTCCGGGCGCCATCGGCAAGGTCATCGACCCGATCACGGTGTCCGATTCCTCGCCGGCGGCGTCGTTGACGACACTGATCCGGGCCGACTTCCCGGTACGGCTGACGCGCACGGTGATGGACTGCTTCGGTGCCGCGTCGGCCACGGCGGACTCCATGAGTGACGCGAACTCCCGCCGGAACTCCACCGGATCGGCGAGCACGCGCAAGCGAGCCATCTCGATGTCGACGATGCGCCCGGCAATGAGCGGCTCGACCGCATCGAGGGCAGCCCGCAGCTCTTCGAGGAGGTCGACCGACGTCACTGATGGCTCATCTCGCGGTGGCTTCGCTCGGGATGTCGAACCGCTCGGTGTAGGCGGCGAACGCCTCGGCAACGGTGTCGCGCTCGAGCCCGTAGTCGGTGAGGTCGTACTCGTGCGTGCCGCGCTTGCCCTTCGGGTTCTCTTCGCGCCACGTGCGGACGCGCTCGTCGACCTCGGGCGTCCACTCCAGGTCGACGGCATCGAACACTGTGGGCATCACCGCCGCCGGGTCGTCGACCAACTGGTAGTAGTCGACGTGCACCAGCCGGCCGCTCGCGAGCTTCTCCTGCTCCATGTCGAACGCCACCAACCGGTCGACGTGCTGGCGCACGAGCTCGAGCATGTCGCGACCGATGTGCTCGGGGTCGGCGTGTGGTGACGTGCCGGCGCGCAGCATGTTGGTGAGGCTGCAGTTCGACGCCAGCGCCTGCACCGGGTCGCGGTGCGTCACCACGAACGTCGCCGCGGGGTGCACCTCGGCGATCGCCTCCAGCGCGAGCAGGTGGCACGGCCACTTCAGAGCCCAGCGCTGCTCGGGTGCGCCCTGCTGCAACAGTCGGAGCACGCGGGCGTGGTACTCGTAGGCCTCCCGCAGGTCGGCCTCGTGCAGGAGGTACTCGAGGTAGCCGAACACCGATGTGGTCCAGAGCATCCCGGGGTTCACGAACGTCTGGTCGAGGATGGCCAGGCACTCCTGCGGGCCGTCGACATCGGTGAGGTGGAAGGCGTCGATCTTGCCGCCGGTCATCTCGCGCATGAGCTTCGCGTTCTCGATGCTGGTGGCGTGGCGCTGCGCGGCCGATTCGGGATGCAGCGCCGGCGGCGGTGACGGCCGTTCGCCCTCCCACGTGCGCAGCATGCGCAGCCTCGGGTCCTGGTCGAAGAGGTACTGGAAGTACGTGGTGCCCGAGCGCGGCAATCCGGTGAGGAAGATGGGCGCCGGCAGCGGCGACTCGTCGACCTCGGGGTGCTCGGCGACGTAGGCGTCGACCTCCATGCGGTTCCGGAGCGCCGGCACCAGCTGGTAGAGGATCCCCTGGATCCCCTCGTCGGTGAGCGCAGCCTCGGTGTTGACCGCGTCGACGAGCGCGTGGAGGTTGTCGAGGAAGTGCGCGGGCGCGGGATCAGTGACGTCGGTGAGCGCCGACGCGCGCTCGACGACCTCGTCGACCGAGGTGGTGGCGGCCATCAGTCGAAGACCGCGAGGGCGCGCATCTCGACGCTCGCCCGAGTGGGCACACCCGGGGGACAGGTCGGGTCGGTGAACGCCGTGTGCGCCACCCGCACCGCGCCGGTGGAGTCGCTGTCGCCGGACTTGAACACGATCACCTCGTCGATCGTCATGTCGGGGAAGTAGTACCAACGGTGCGCCGGGTTGTGCACGAAGCTCATCGTGTCGTGGACGATGTCGCCTTGGAGCTCGGCGGTGAGCGCGGTGACCGTGACCTCGTCGGTTGCGCTGACCGACTGCGCGTCGCACACGGCCAGCGGGAAGTCCTGTGGTGGCGGCGTGATCGCGCGCCACACGTTGTACATCGCCCAGCGCGAGTAGGCGTTGAGGTCGAAGTCGTCGACGAACATGTCGAAGAGGTTGGCGAGCTCCAGGGCCGAGGCGTCGGTGTTGTCGGCGTGGGGGTACCGCGCCGGCTTCGCGTTCTTGAGCGGGGCCAGTTGGTCGACGGCAGATTCGCCGTAGCGCTTCTTCCCGCCGCCCAACATGGTCACGCGTGCGGCGCCCGTGAGGTCGGTGAGCATCGCCGCCGTCTCCTCCATGTACTGCGCGTCGACCGCGGGGTCCACCTGGATCTGGTGGAAGTCGGCGACAGCGCTCTCGAAGCGCACCAACTGGAAGCCCTGGCGGGCGAGGTCGGCGTCCAGACCGCGCCCGTTCGTGATCACCATCGGCTGCCCGGGCAGCGTCACCATCGTGTTGAGCGACTCGTCCTCGGTCACGTACTCGAGGACCGCCCCGCCCGGCGGGGGAGGGTTGCGCACGTAGTTGATCTCAGCTTGCACGCTGGTCATGGCGCGTACCTTACACATCGTCGAGCATCTGTAACGTCCGGGTTCACGAGGTCGCGAGCCCAGGCCACGTCGGGAGAGGAAGGCCTGCGGTGGGCATCCCCTCGAAGGCGACGACGTCGCCCGGCAGTGCGTCGGTGGCGAAGAGCGTGCGCAGGTCGGTACCACCGAAGCAGCAGTTCGTCACCAGGCCCTCGCCCTCGATGGGTAGGAAGTCGACGACCGTGCCGTCGGGTTCGACGACCCGGATGCCGTGCTCGTTGGTCGACGCCACGTACGCGCGACCGTCGACGTCGTAACAGAAGCCGTCGCCACCACCGTCGCCGAGCGTCTCGATCACCCACTCGCGCGTGCCGTCGGTCTGCACCGCCTGTAGCCCGCGACCTTCCACCACCACCACGACACCCTCGGGCGTGAACGCGATGCCGTTGCAGTAGTGGAAGCCCTCGGCGAACGTGCTGATCGTGCCGTCGCGCTCGAGCACCATGACCCGACCGACCGGTTCCGGCGGCGGCGGGTGCTGGGGAGGATCGGTGAAGAACACGCGACCGTCGGCGTGCACGGCGAGGTCGTTCGGCGCGAGGAAGCCCTCGTCGGCGAGGTAGACGACGGTGCCGTCGGCGCGCGCGTGCTGCAGGCCCGGCGTCGCGGGCCGGTACTCGGGCGGCTCGGCGAACAGACCGAGGCGCGAGAAGTCGATGCCACCGTTCTGGGTGACGAGCATCGATCCGTCCGCGGCGAGCGCGGCGCCGTTCGCACCACCGCCGGTGGCCGCCAAGCGCGATGTCTCACCGCTCCCGACGTCGACGCGAACGAGCGCCCCGTCGGCAACGCTCGTGACGACGAGCGTGTCGTCACCGCACCAGACCGGCCCCTCGCCGAAGCGGACCCCTCGGCACACGATCTCGCTCCGCATCGGACCTCCCCCTTACCCCTCGCCCCTTGCCCCGTGCCGGCGCGGCCGGTGCCGGGCCCGCGTTGCAACTTCGGCCCAGACTGTAAAGTCTCGCGGAGATGCCCGCCGAGCGCACGACCGCCGACACCATCCTCGCCGCCGCGCAACGGTCGATTCGGCGGCGCGGGCCGCAGAAGCTCTCGCTCTCCGCCGTGGCGGAGGAAGCGGGCGTGTCCCGGCCCACCGTCTACCGGTGGTTCCCCACCAAGGCGCTGCTACTCGCGGCGATCACCGCGTACGAGGTCGAGCAGTTCGACACCGGCCTCCAGGCACTGGCCGATGCGTACGACGGTCCGACCGAACGCTTCGAAGCCGCGCTGCGCTACATGGTCACCTACCTCGACGAGACGATCGGCGCCGACGCGATCAGTGCCGATCCCGCGTTCGCACTGCAGTCGCTCGCGGATTCTCTCGGCCCGCACATCGACTCGGTCGCGGGTGTGCTCGGCGACGCCCTCGACCAGATCCCCGCGGTGAGCGCCGGCTCGTTGACGCGCGAGGAAGGCGCGGAGATGCTCCTGCGCGTCGCGTATTCGCACTACCTGGTGCCGAACCCCGACCCCGATCGTCTCGTCGCGACCCTGCGCCGCTTCGCCGGCATCGAACGTCGGGCGCGGCGCCGATCTTCGCTCTGATCCCTGTTGTGCGCACTCTGGAGGACACATGGCAATCGACCTGACTGGTGGGATGGACCCCTCGGAGGATCACTTCCTCGCCGAACGCCCCGAGGATCCCGACTTCCGCGAGAGCGCGTCGTTCTGGGTCTTCGACGACCGGGGCGAGATCGGCCTTCCCCGCATCGGCATCGAAGCGCTCGCGAGCGAGTGGGACAAGCGCGGGCTGCAGCTCAACCTCGGATTTGCCAGCGGCCGCGCGCTGATCGTGCGCGGGCTGGGTGAGGGTCGATCGCCCGTCGACGACGACGGCGTGTGCCGCACCTTCGCCGCGGGTGCGCTGGTGTTCCGGCACGTGACTCCCTTCGAGAAGCTCACGGTGAGCTACGAGGGCCCGGCGAGTGACACCACCTTCGACACGATGGTCGCGGGCGAGCGCAGCGACACGGAGACGCCGATCTCGGTGGAGCTCGAGCTCGCGCCCGCGCTGCCGCCGTGGATCTCGGGCACGTTGACGCCCGAGGCAAAGGCGATGTTCGACGACGGCTTCGCCGGTGCGTACATCAGCCCGCGCTACGAGCAGCTGTGCACCGCGACCGGCACCGTGCGTGTGGGCAGCGACGAGACGTCGTTCACCGGCACCGGACTGCGCATCCACCGCCAGGGGCCCCGCGACACCGGCGGCTTCTGGGGTCACGCGTGGCCCAGCGCGCTGTTCCCGTCGGGCAAGGGGTTCGGCGCGCTGGCGTTCCCGGAGCGGCCCGACGCACCGACGTTCAACGAGGGGTTCATCTTCCGCGACGGCGAGATGATCCCGTCGACGCTGGTCGACGCCGAGGCTCCGTGGATCCGTCGCCTCCAGGGGAGCGGCGAGGACGTCTCGTTCACCATGCGCACCGCCGACGGCGAGGACGTCCGCATCGAGGGCGAGACGCTGTTCACCAACACCATCCCCGGTGGCAGCAGCGAGTTCGCGCCTGCACTCCAGCAGGCGGGCGCCCGCTACACCTGGGACGGCGAGGTGAGCTACGGGATGCTCGAGCGCTCGATGCCGGTCGACCAGCTCGAGGGCTGAGCCGCACGTGCACGTCGGTGTGATGATCGCGCCCCAACAGGGCGCGAGCTACGACGAGCAACTGGACGCGGCGTTGGCGACCGAGGCCGCGGGCTTCTCCGACTTCGTGCGGAGCGACCACTACCTCGCGTTCGACAGCACGGGACTGCCCGGGCCCACCGATTCGTGGATCACCCTCGCCGGCCTCGCGCGCGAGACGCAACGGGTGCGTCTCGGGACGATGGTGAGCGCGGCGACGTTCCGGTACCCGGGACCGCTCGCCATCTCGGTCGCGCAGGTCGACGCCATGAGCGGCGGCCGCATCACCCTCGCGCTCGGCGCGGGATGGGCGGAGCAGGAGCACCGCGCGTACGGGATCCCGTTCCCCCCACCGGCTGAGCGGTTCGAACGGCTCGAGGAGCAGCTCGCGCTCATCACCGGCATGTGGAAGACACCCGTGGGGGAGACGTTCTCGTTCGACGGGAAGCACTACCAGCTCGTCGACTGCCCGGCACTGCCGAAGCCCGTGCAGCAGCCGCATCCGCCGGTGATCGTGGGTGGCACCGGGCCGCGCCGCACGCCCGCGCTGGCCGCGCGCTTCGCCGACGAGTTCAACCTGCCGCCGTTCAACCCGCCGGACGCGGCTGCCGCGGCGTTCGCCCGTGTGCGCGCCGCGTGCGAGGAGATCGGACGAGATCCGGCGACACTCGAGTACTCGGTGACGCTCACGACCGTGTGCGGCACCGACCGCGCCGAGGTCGAGCGACGCGGTGCCGTGTCGCCGGCGCAGTTCGAGGGCGCAGACTGTGCCGGCACGCCCGACGAGGTGCTCGAGCAGCTCCTGGGCTACCGCGAGATCGGCGCGACCCGCGCGTACCTGCGGTTGCTCGACCTCCGCGACGTCGAGCAGATCACGCTGCTGGGTGCGTCCTTGTCTCAGGCT
Source organism: Acidimicrobiia bacterium (assembly GCA_036502765.1). GTDB lineage: Bacteria > Actinomycetota > Acidimicrobiia > IMCC26256 > DASPTH01 > DASUAS01. The sequence goes on from DASXXX010000087.1 coordinate 10,288, forward strand.
GGGGTGCTGCCGGGCGTCACCACAGCGAGCGCAGCTGGAACCCCGTCCGCCGGGTGAGGAGCGCGTGTGCGCGCTCCTCGGGGGTGACGAACGCGGTGTCGGGCGGGAGATGGTCGCGCACCGACGCGAGGGGTACGACGCGCGCGGTGAGCTCGGGCACCTCCTCCGAACCGATCTCGCGGCACTGCACCACGCCGGTGCGGTAGCCGGTCGTGTCCATCCAGTTGGCCACACCCGGATCGGTCGCGCTCACGACGACGCGCAACACGCCGTCGGCGTCGACACCGTCCCTCTCTACGACGGCTTGCGAGCGATTGAGGCTGGTCTGGGCGTGGGTCCAGTCGAGGGTCACCAGCATGCGGTCGGTGAGTGACCACGAGAAGTAGTCGGCACCGGCGGGCAGACGGGCCTCCACGAGCAGTGCCTCGTCGTCGGCGAGGCGGAACACACCCTCGTGGTAGTGCTGCAACGGCATCGCGCCGCTGTTGCCGTAATCCACCGTCTTCAGCTGGTTGACGAAGCCCTCGTCGATGAGCTCGTCGACGTGGCGCATGCCGTACTCCACGATGCGCTCGACCATGATCCCGAGCGCGCGCAGCTGTGCCCGCGCGGCGTCACCCGACGGTCGACTGCGAGCAGGCGCGTCGACCCGCGTGATCGCGACGCGCGGGTCGCGCTCGACGCCCCACTGGTCCGAGACCGAACGGATCCACAGGCTCGCGGTGCCGGGCTCGAGCGGCCACCAGTCGCCGTCGTAGCCCGCGGGTCGTTCGCGGCTCACCAGCACGTCGAACTCCCCGTTCGGTCCGCGCGCGACGTCGGTGAGGTCGAACGGCGTGAAGCCGCGCATCATCTCGGTGAACGGCATGATCGTGACCTGCCACGCGGTGCCCCGCTCGCCGGTCAGCCGATAGGTGGCGGTGTCGTCGACGGTCGCGCGGCGGTAGACGGTGTCGGGGTTCGGTGAACCCAGGTGCTGGTAGTACCCGCAGCACGGCACGAACGTGGGGTGGTCGGCCTCGCCGCTGACGCGGTTGAGGTACGTGTCCATGAGCGCGCCGAGCAGGGTGACGTAGACGTCGGCATCGACGGCTCGGTCCCCTTGCTCGGTCCGCTCGCGCATCGCGGTGACGAGCCGATCGCCGGCCGCACCGATCTGTGCCATCGCGTCTGCCCACACCGAGTTGTCCACGGCGGGGGACTGTACGCGCGACGGGGACTCAGCGCGACCGCCTCAGCGCCGACCGCCTAAGCGAAGTCGCCGAGGTAGTCCCAGAGGTCCTGGGCGCGGTCCCGAGCGGAGCGGGGCTCGGCCTGCTCACGGCGGGCGGTGCCGATGCGGAAGAACTTGTTGCCGGTCTGCTGGAGGTAGGTGTGGACCAGATCGGTGACCGGGTACTGCGGCTGGCTGGAGGCGGTTTCGACGTCGTTGTCGAGGGCGAATTGCATGACTACCTGCTTCATGGGGGGAGC
>DASXXX010000088.1:0-13594 GCA_036502765.1 Acidimicrobiia bacterium
GCGTTCGCCTCACGGTGGCTCCACGTGGTCGTGGGCATCACCTGGATCGGGCTCCTCTACTACTTCAACTTCGTGCAGGTGCCCGCCTTCGCGGAGATGGAGGCGGCGGCCCGCAACAACGCCATCGACAAGCTGGCGTCGCGTGCCCTGTGGTGGTTCCGCTGGGCCGCAGTGGCCACGCTGGTCACCGGCATCCTGATCCTCCTGTTCCAGAAGGACGGCGACAAGTCGCAGCTCTTCAGCGGCGACTACATGAAGTCGGTGCCGGGCATGGCCATCGCCACCGGCGTCCTGTTGGCGCTCACCATGTTCCTGAACGTGTGGCTGGTGATCTGGCCCAACCAGAAGAAGGTCATCGCCAACGCCCGCAACGTCCAGTCCGGTGGTGAGGCCGATCCCAACGCTGCCGCCGCGGGCCGCAAGGCGTTTCTCGCCTCGCGCATGAACACGATCTTCTCACTCACCATGCTCATGTTCATGGTGGGCACCGCGCACTTCTTCCTGCCGGGGAACTTCAAGTTCGCCCCGAGCGGCAGCGACCGCGCCATCTACTGGGCGATCGCCCTGGTGATCTGGTTGGTGCTCGAGCTCAGCGCGCTGGGTGTGATCGGCGGCACGAAGCCGGGTGGGATCAACGTGATCTTCGACACCCACAAGGCCGCGATCTGGACCGGGTTCATCTTGGTCGTCGTGTACTACGCGCTGTTCTACCTGGTGCTCAAGGCGTAGACGGCTCGGTCGACTCCGTGATCGCGACGTGCTCCTCGATCTTCTCGAGCACGGCGCGCTGCAGGTTGCGTTGCTGGGTGTAGTCGGCGATCACACGGACGTCGCGCGCGAAGCGCTCGGCCTCGGCGGAGAACATCTCGGTGAAGCGCTGGGCATGTTCGTCATCCCAGCAGTGTGAGTCGACGAACGTGAACACCTCGACGACGCGTCGCTGGATCTCGTCGAGACCCTCGGCGTAGATGCGGGCCACCTCCACCAACGCCTGGTGGGGGATGGCAAGCCGCCCGAGGTCGGCGAAGGCGCGCAGCACGTTGACGTCGTCGGCGTCGTACGCGGAACGGCCGTGCTCGGCCGGGTCGCGCAGCAGGCCCGCGCCGGTGAGGTCGCGCACGAGGGCGTCGTCGACGCCGGCCGTCTCCAACAGCTCGTCGCGGTCGTAGGTGGTGTCCTCCGAACCCTGGAGCAGGCCGGCGAGCGCGCCGGGATCGTCGCGTTCGAGGAGGGCGTGAATGGCCGCGAGCGAGAAGCGGCGCGCCTGCAGCGCCCGGATGCGTTCCAGGCGCTCGAGGTGCTCGGGTCCGAAGCGGCGGGTGCGCCCGCTGCGCTCACCGCTCGGGAGGAGACCCTCCCGCTGGTAGTACCGGATCGTGTCGACGGCGACCCCGGCCCGCTGGGCCAGTTCGTCGATGCGCCAGTCGCTCACGGATTGACCTCAAGGCATGGGGGGCGGGGGTCGAAGGTCCAGGTACCACGAATGATGTTTGACAACCTTACTCCGGAGTAGATACTCTGAAGTCAAGACGTCGAGAGTCCTTCCACCACGAGGCCGTCCCTCAGGGACCGTCGGGAAGAAGGTCTTCTCGGCACAAGACGAGCGTCCCGGGCAGCCGGAGAGCGCCGTACCATCGACCCTTGTCCGCCCCCCTGGACAGGGGTCGATGCGCGTCTCGGGGCCGGCATCGGGAGCGTGGATCGGGGCCGGTGTGCGCAACCGACCGCGGCGCGGGGAAGATGGCTGGACAAGGTTCGGGGCGGGATTCGCGGACGAGGGGACGATGGCGTTGCAGACCGTGGTGGTGGTGGGGGCCTCGCTGGCGGGGCTGCGGGCCACGGAAGCGTTGCGCCGGGACGGTTTCGACGGCCGGATCGTGCTCGTGGGGGCCGAACCGCACCTCCCGTACGACCGTCCGCCGCTCTCGAAGCAGCTGCTTGCGGGCGAGTGGCAGCCGCAGGACCTCGGGCTGCGTCGCGCTCCCTACGACGAGCTCGAGCTCGACCTGCGCCTCGGGGTGCGGGCCACCGCGCTCGACGCGGGTGCCAAGGTGCTGACGCTCGACCTCGGCGACGGAACCACGAAGGAGCTCGCCTTCGACGGCGCGTTGCTGGCGACCGGCGCGACCCCGCGCACGCTCCCGAACACGCCTGATCTCGACGGCATCTTCGTGTTGCGCACCGTCGACGACGCGCTCGACCTGCGGGCGCGCCTCGACGACCATCCGCGCGTCGTGGTGATCGGCGCCGGCTTCATCGGTTCCGAGGTCGCGGCCACGTGCCGCGGCCTCGGGCTGGCGGTCACCGTGTTGGAGGCCCTGCCCGCGCCGCTCGTGCGCGGTCTCGGCGAGACGTTGGGCATGGTGTGCGGTGAGCTCCACCGCGACCACGGGGTCGACCTGCGCCTCGGTGTCGGGGTCGCCGCCATCGAGGGCGACGGGAAGGTCGAGCGCGTCCGCCTCGACGACGGCAGCGCGGTCGAGGCCGATGTCGTCGTCGTCGGTGTGGGCGTGGTGCCGGTGACCGACTGGCTCGAAGGCTCCGGGCTCACGCTCGACAACGGCGTCGTGTGCGACGAGACGCTGCTCGCGGCGCCCGGCATCGTGGCCGCGGGCGATGTCGCCCGCTGGCCCAACCCGATGTTCGACGGCGAGCTGATGCGGCTCGAGCACTGGACGAACGCCGCCGAGCAGGGGGTCGCGGCGGCCCGGCGGCTGCTCGTCGCCGACCCCGCCGACGCGGTGCCGTACGCGCCAGTGCCGTTCGTCTGGTCCGACCAGTACGACCGCAAGATCCAGACCGTGGGGCACTTCCGGGGCGACGACGAGATGGCGGTCGTGCACGGAACGCTCGAGGAGCGTCGCTTCGTCGCGGTGTTCGGTCGCGCCGGTCGCCTCGTGGGCGCGCTCGGATTTTCCATGCCTGCCAAGGTCATGCAGTATCGGAAGATGATCGAGGAGCGCGCGTCGTTCGACGATGCACTCGAACGCGCCCGCGCGTCGTGACCGCGCTGTGAGGCGACGCGGTACCGACAGCACTGCTGCGGCGCAACCGCCGCTCATGACCGCGCGCTTCGTGGTCGTGATGATCTCGGGCTTCTGCTACTTCAGCGCGATGGGCGCCATGCTGCCGGTGATCCCGCGCTACGTCGACAAGCGCCTCGGAGGCAACGACATCGCCGTCGGCCTCGCGGTCGGCGCACTCGCGGTCGGCGCGATCCTGCTCCGTCCGATCGCGGGTCGCATCGGCGATCGCTTCGGCCGGCGCGTGCTCATGATCGGCGGCGCGCTCATCGTCGGTGTCACCGCGCTCAGTGCGGGATTCGTCGAGGCGCTCGCGTGGATCATCGGGACGCGCGTCCTCATGGGCCTCGGCGAGGCCTGCTTCTTCGTGGGTGCCACCACGATGGCCACCGACCTCGCGCCGGAGGAGCGCCGCGGCGAGGCAGTGAGCTACTGGTCGGTCGCGCTCTGGGGTGGGTTGGCATTCGGCCCCGTGCTCGGCGAGCTGTTGCTGAACGGATCGAACTACGACCTCGTCTGGTACGTGGCCGGCGCCCTCGGGCTCACCGCCGCCGGCGTCGCCGTGTTCACGCGGGAGACGCACGTCGGTGGCCACGAGGAACGAGGCAGACTGATCGCGCCCGAGGCGATCCGGCCCGGCATCCTCCTGGCCGCGACGCTCATCGGCATCACCGGGTTCAGCATCTTCCTCCCGTTGTACGCGCCGGAGGTCGGGGTCGACGACGTCGGCCCGCTGTTCCTCGTCTACGGCATCGTCGTCGTCGCGGTGCGTCTCTTCGGCGCCAAGCTGCCCGACCGCCTCGGACCGATCCACGCCGGCACCATCGCCATCGGCGCGACCGCGACCGGCCTCGCGACCCTCGCCGTGTGGCAGAGCACGGTCGGGCTCGTGGTCGCCACCGTGATCATCGCGGTCGGATCGTCGTTCCTCTACCCGTCGATGCTCCTGCTCGTGCTCCGCGGCGTCCCCGAGCACCAGCGCGGCTCGGTCGTCGGCACGTTCAGCGCGTTCTTCGACTTCGCCGCCGGTGCCTCTGGCATCGTGCTCGGAGGGCTCGCGGCGTCGTCGAGCTACGCCGGCGCGTTCGCGGGCTCGGCGGTGCTGGCCGCGGTCGCGCTCGTGCTGCTGCGGACCGGGTTCGCGCGGCACGAGAGCGGTGACCTGCCATCCGTGACGGAGGTCGGCACCGCGTCGGTGGAGCCGACCTCGCTTCCATGACAGGAGCAGCGTGAGCGGCCTGCTCGTCACCAACGACTTCCCGCCCAAGATCGGCGGGATCCAGTCGTACCTCCACGAGCTGTGGCGTCGGATGCCGGTCGACGACGCCACGGTGTTCACCACTCCCTACGACGGCGCGGCGGCGTGGGACGCGCGGCAGGCGTTCCGGATCGTGCGCGCACGCGAGCGCGTGCTGCTCCCGACCCCGTCGCTGGCGACGCGCATCGACGCGCTGGCGCGCGAGGTCGGCGCGTCGGTGGTCCTGCTCGACCCCTGGTTGCCGCTCGGCCACCTCGGGCCGCGCCTGACCGCGGCACCGTACGTGGTGGTCGTGCACGGCGCGGAGGTGACGGTGCCCGCCCGGCTGCCCGGCAGTCGGCAGCTCGGTGGGCGAGTGCTGCGCGGTGCGGAAGGCATCGTCGCGGCCGGGCACTACCCCGCCCGTGAGGCCGAGCGCGCCGCCGGGCACGCGTTGCGGAGCGTGGTCGTGCCCCCGGGCGTCGATGTGGACCGCTTCGTGCCGCTGGCCGATGCCGATCGGCGCGCGGTGCGCGCCACGTTCGGGCTCGATCCCGATCGGCCACTCGTGCTCGGTGTGAGTCGGCTCGTCCCGCGCAAGGGGTTCGACGTGCTGATCGACGCGGTCGCCGGGTTGCCCGACGTGCAGCTCGCGATCGCCGGTGCCGGACGCGATCGAGCGCGGCTCGAGCGGCGCGCGCGTGCGCGCGAGGTCGACGGCCGGGTGCGCTTCCTCGGACGCGTGCCCGACGACGAGACGTTCCCGCAGCTGTACGCGTGCGCCGACGTGTTCGCGATGCCGTGTCGCGACCGGTGGGGTGGGCTGGAGGCCGAAGGGTTCGGGATCGTGTTCCTCGAGGCCGCGGCCGCGGGCGTGCCGGCGGTTGCGGGTCGCAGCGGGGGATCGCACGAAGCCGTGGTCGACGGTGAGACCGGATTCGTGGTCGACGGACGGGCGCTCGACGTGCGCGGCGCGCTCGCCGCGCTGCTCACCGACGACGGGCTCCGGGCCCGCATGGGCGCGGCCGCGCGCGCGAGAGCGGTGGTGGAGTTCTCCTACGACACCCTGGCGGCGCGCCTCGCCCCGGTGGTCGCGGGCGATGTCGCCGGCCTCGGGCCGGTGACCTGAGCGCCGGTACGCTCCGTCCCGTGGCGCAGCGCGAACCAGAGATCGACGTCGAGGCGCTCGCTCGGCAGGGGCGCGGGATCCTCGGGTTCGGGTGGTTCGCCAACGCACTCTTCGCCGTCACCGCGATCCCGGTGGCCGCGGGCGTCGACGACCTCCTCGGCGTCGCCGTCGGGGTCGCACTGCTGCTGTTCCTCGTGTCGGTGGGTGTGTTCGTGTACGCGTTCGCGATCGCATTGGCGCGCAGCAGCCGCGGCGACAACGTGGCCGTCGCCAACCTCTTCTTCCTGCAGGGTTCGGCGCCCAAGCCGATCAGGCACAAGTTCTTCTGGATGTTCCTCGTCTGCCTCGCCATCACCCTGGGGACCGCGGCGTGGGAGCCCTTCGGTGTGCTCGTGCCGATGCTGCCGGTCGGCCTGGCCGGCATGTGGGCGGCGCGCTACGGCGTGTTCCCCCCGCGCCCGGTCGCGCAGCCGCGTCGGCGTGTCTGATGGCCGACGCCGCGCACGAGCAGATCGACGTCAAGGCCTCGCCGTCGCGCTGCTTCGCGGTCGCGAGCGACTTCGAGGCCTATCCGGAGTGGACGAGCGACGTGAAGCAGGTGACGGTGCTCGCTCGTGACGCACGCGGACGTGGCACGCGTGTCGAGTACCACGTGTCCGGTCTCGGACGGCGGGTGCGCTACGTGCTCGACTACGACTTCACCGACGCGCCGGCTGCGTTCTCGTGGTCGCTGGTGGAGGGTGATCTGCTGCGCGCGCTCGACGGTCGGTACGCCTTCGCGCCCAACGTTGCCAGCCCGAACGCCGCCAGCCCACAGGAGGGCGGCACCCACGTCGACTACACGCTCAGCGTCGACCTCGCCGTCCCCGTGCCGGGGCTGGTGAAGCGCCGGGCGTCGGGCATGATCATGGGCAACGCACTGCGAGACTTGCAGCGCGCGGTCGAAGCGGACGGCCCGGTGGACGGCCCGGTGAACGGAGCGGTGGAGCAGGACATGAGCGACGACGACACACCTGCCCCCACACCGCAGCCCGAACCTCCCACGACCGTGCCGCCAACCGTGCCGCCGATCGTGCCGCATCCCGACGCGGTGCCGTTCGACGAGGCGGGCACCGAGGAACGGCCGCTGCCGCCGCCGTCGATCCTCGAGAGCGTGCTGACCGAGCTCCTGGGCGCCGTCCCGGAGGTGAAGGACCACGTGCTCGAGGCGGCCGATGCGCTGCTCGACGCAGCCAAGGCGATCATCGACGCGGCGGACCGCGTGATCTGTCAGCAACGCGGCGAGGAGTGACCGTGGGTGACACCGCGACGTTCGGCGTCGACCTCGGCGGCACCAACCTCCGCATCGCGCTGGTCGATCCCGACGGTGTCGTCGTCGCCGACCGTCGGCGCGCCAGACCGTCCACGGTCGAGGAGATCGTCGACACCATCGTGAGCGGGGTGCGCGATCTCGCGCCGCAACGCCCCGAAGCCCGGTCGCTCGGTGTCGGCGCCGCGGCCCTGGTCGACCACGACGGCACCGTCCACTACTCGCCCCACGTGCCCTCTCTCATCGACGAGCCCTTGCGGGCGCGACTCGAGGACGCAGTGGGCCTTCCCGCCGTGGTCGACAACGACGCCAACGTCGCGGTCCTCGCCGAGCTCGTGCACGGTGCTGCACGCGGGTGCACGGAGGTGTTGCTCGTCACGCTCGGCACCGGGATCGGCGGTGGTGTGGTCACCGGCGGCGAGGTCCGGCGCGGCGCGCACGGGTTCGGCGCCGAGGTCGGGCACTTCCAGGTCGACCCGAACGGGCCGGTCTGCAATTGCGGTCAGCGGGGCCACTGGGAGACGCTGGCGTCGGGCAACGCGCTGGGCGTGCTCGGACGGGAACGGGCTGCTGCCGGCGCGGCGCCGACGGTCTTGGCGGCGGCCGACGGATCCGTCGACGGCATCACCGGCGTGCTGATCGGCGACGTCGCCCAGTCGGGCGCGGCCGACGCGCTCGCGATCGTGGAGGAGTACGCGGGTCGCGTCGCGGTCGGACTGGTCGGGTTGGTGAACATCTTCGACCCCGAGCTCATCGTGGTGTCGGGGGGTCTGGTCGAGCTCGACGACGTGCTGCTGGCACCGATGCGCGCCGCGTTCGACGGCCGCATCGAGGGCGCGGCGCACCGTCCCGAGGTGCCGATCGTCGCCGCCGAGCTCGGCGAGCAGGCGGGCGTGGTCGGCGCGGCGGTGCTCGCCCGGGAGCTCGTGTGACGAACCGCGTCAAGCTCGGGCTCACGTTGCCGTCGTTCCGCGACGACGTCGCCCCGTCGCTCGCGGTCGCGCACGCCGCCGAGGAGCACGGCCTCGACGGCGTCTTCGCGTACGACCACCTGTTCCGGCGCGACGCCGCCGGTGAACGTCGTCCGGCGATCGAGATGTTCGCGCTGATGGGCGCGGTGGCGGGAGCGACGAAACGCATCAGTGTCGGTTCGCTGGTCGCGCGTGCGACGCTGCGACCACCCGCGGTCCTCGCCAACGGCTTCGACACGTTGGCGCGGATCCTCGGCTCCGAGCGGCTGCTCGTGGCGCTGGGCACGGGCGACGAGCAGAGCCGCGAGGAGAACGAGTCGTTCGGGCTCGAGTTCGGCACCGCGGCCGATCGGGTCGCCGCGCTGCGTGACGCCATCGACGCGACGCGCGATCGCGGCTATCCGGTGTGGGTCGGTGGGACCGACCCCGCGGTGCGCGAGGTGGCGGCAGCCCACGCCGACGGCTGGAACCGGTGGGGGAGCGGCGTCGAGCAGTTCCGACAGCAAGGGGCGAACCTGTCGGCCGCCGCGGCGCGCTCGCCGTTCACCGTGTCGTGGGGCGGGCTCGTCGTGCTCGCCGACGACGACGACGCAGCCGAGGCCAAGGCCGAGCGGTTCGGCGTGGGCGACCACGTGATCGTGGGCGGGCCCGACCTCGTGGCGAGCGCGCTGCGGGCGTACGTCCATGCGGGCGCCGAGTGGCTGATGATCGGGCCGATCGACTCGTCGGACCCCGACAACGCGCGGATCCTCGGCCGGGAGATACTGCCCCGGCTCGTCTGAGGGCCACTGGTACCGTGCGGGAGATGGAATTCCGCCGGATCAACGCGCTGCCGCCGTACGTCTTCGGGATCATGGATGCCCTGAAGATCGAGGCTCGGCGCGCCGGGGTCGACGTCGTCGACCTCGGCTTCGGCAACCCCGACGTCCCGTCGCCCGATGTCGCCGTCGACAAGTTGGTGGAAGCGGTGCGCAACCCGCGCAACCACCGGTACTCGGCGAGCCGGGGCATCCCCAAGCTGCGGATGGCCGTCGCCGACCTCTACCAGCGCAAGTTCGGCGTGGAGCTCGACCCCGACACACAGGTGTGCAGCACCATCGGGGCCAAGGAGGGCTTCTCGCACCTGATGTGGGTGCTGCTCGGCCCCGGTGACGCCGCGCTGGTGCCCAGCCCGTCGTACCCCATCCACATCTGGGGCCCGATCCTCGCCGGCGCCGAGGTCCGTCACGTGCGCCTCGGCCCGGAGCAGAACTTCTTCGACAACCTGATGGAGGCGTGGGAGGACTCGTGGCCGCGGCCGCGCGTCATCGTGTTGTCGTTCCCGCACAACCCCACGACCGCGTGTGTCGACCTCGAGTTCATGCAGCGCATGGTCGACTTCGCACGCGAGCACGACGTGCTGCTCGTGCACGACTTCGCGTACGCCGACCTCGGCTTCGACGGCTACGACCCGCCTTCGATCCTGCAGGTGCCGGGCGCGACCGACGTCGCGGTCGAGCTGTACACGATGACGAAGTCGTTCTCGATGGCGGGCTGGCGCGTCGGGTTCCTGCTCGGCAACGCCGAGGTGGTCGCCGCACTGGCGAAGTTGAAGAGCTACCTCGACTACGGCACGTTCCAACCCATCCAGATCGCGGCGACCGTCACCATGAACGAGGCGCCCGACTATCCGAAGGAAGCGAACCAGATCTATCTCGGCCGGCGCAACGCGCTGATCGACGGCCTGAGTCGCGTCGGGTGGGACATCGAGCGGCCCCAGGGCACGATGTTCGTGTGGGCGCCGATCCCCGAGCCCTACGAGGAGCTCGGAAGCCTGGAGTTCGCCAAGTTGCTCGTGCGCGAGGCGAAGGTGGCGGTGTCACCGGGCGTGGGCTTCGGACCCGGCGGCGAGGGGTTCGTGCGCTTCGCCCTGGTCGAGAACGAGCACCGCATCAACCAGGCCGTCCGCGGCATCAAGCGCGCCCTGACCAAACTCGGCTGACCCGTCTCCCATTCCATTTGGCGTGGCCAACCCGCGACTTTCGCGGGCCAACCACGCCAAAACGCTCGGGTCAGTCGGGGGCGGCCCAGCCTTTCGTGCGGTCGAGGGCCTTGCGCCAGTCGGCGCGACGTTGCTCGCCGTGGGGGAGGGGTCGGGGTGTGAACGCGGCTTCCTCGCGCCACGCGGCGGCGGCTTCGGTGGGTGACGGCCAGACGCCCTCGGCGATGCCCGCGAGCGACGCGGCCCCGAGCACGGTGGTCTCGCGGTTCACGGGACGACGCACCGGCACCCCGAGCACGTCGGCCTGGAACTGGCAGAGCACGTCCATCGCGCTGGCGCCGCCGTCGACGCGCAGCTCGGTGACCGGGATTCCCGCCGCGGCGGTGATGGCGTCGACCACGTCGGCGGTCTGCCACGCCATCGCCTCGACGACCGCGCGCGCGAGATGCGCGCGCGTCGTGCCGCGCGTGAGCCCGAAGATCGCGCCGCGCGCGTACGGGTCGAACCACGGCGAACCCAGTCCGGTGAACGCGGGCACGAACACCACGCCGTCGGTGTCGTCGACGCTGGCCGCGAGCGGTCCGGCTTCCGACGACGCGTCGATGAGCCCGAGGCCGTCGCGCAACCACTGCACCGCGGCGCCGGTGACGAAGATGGAACCTTCCATCGCGTAGGTGACGGTGTCGCCGAGCTGCCAGGCCACAGTGGTGAGCAGGCCGTCGACCGGTGGTGGATGCGAATCACCCAGGTTGAGGAGCACGAACGAACCGGTGCCGTATGTGTTCTTGGTCATGCCCGGCGTGAAGCACGCCTGGCCGAACAGCGCGGCCTGCTGGTCGCCGGCGATGCCCGACACCGGCACCGTGAGCCCGGCGGCGCGCGCCGGGTCGGTGATGCCGAAGCGGCCGCTGCTCGGCTTGACCACCGGCAGGCACGAACGAGGCACGCCGAAGAGCTCGAGCAGCTCGTCGGACCAGTCGTGCGCGTCGAGGTCGAAGAGCATCGTTCGGCTGGCGTTCGACGGTTCGGTGGCGTGCTCGCCGGTGAGGTTCCACAGCACCCACGAGTCGACGGTGCCGAAGGCGAGGTGGTCGTCGGCTTCGACGCCGCCTTCGCCGAGCAGCCACTCGAGCTTGGTGGCCGAGAAGTAGGGGTCGAGCACGAGCCCGGTGCGCTCGCGCACGAGGGGTTCGACGCCGGCGGCGCGCAGCTCGTCGCAGCGGGCCGCGGTACGCCGGTCCTGCCACACGATCGCCCGGTGGCGGGGCCGGCCGGTGCGGCGGTCCCACACCACCGTGGTCTCGCGCTGGTCGGTGATGCCGATGCCGACGACGGCGTCGCCGTCGAGCAGGCCGACCACCTCACCAAGGGTGTCCTGCACCGCGCGCCAGATCTCGTCGGGGTCGTGCTCCACCCAGCCGGGGCGTGGGAAGTGCTGGGGGAGCTCGCGGTAGGCGAACGCCCGGCTCAGGCCGTCGGCGCCGACCGCGACGGTGCGCACGCCGGTGGTGCCGGCATCGATGGCGAGGACGACCTCGGCCACGTCAGCCCAGTGCGTCGGCGTGCGCGGCGGGTGCAGCTGCCAGCGCGCGATGGAGCGCGCGACCCTCGGCGTGACGCCGGGGTCGGAATTCGAACACGTGGGTGTTGTTGTCGGGGTCGCGCGCGAGGACCTGGAGCAGCAGGCGGGCGCGGACGCGTTCCACCCGCAACGCATCGATCGGGGCCGTGTACACCACGCCGCCGCGACGGGTCGTGACGATGAGCACGCCCTGGTCGATCGCGACGTCGTCGTAGTGGCGACCGACGAACAGTCGATGACGATCTGGCGACACCTTCGCGTACCACGCCTTCATGCGGGTGTGAACCCTACTGAGGATCGGACACACTGGTGGTCATGCGCATCGGGATGCTCACCGGCGGAGGCGATTGTCCGGGGCTCAACGCTGTGATCCGCGCCGTCGTGCGCAAGGGCGAGGCCGAGTACGGCGACCAACTGGTCGGGTTCCGCCACGGCTGGCGGGGTGTGCTCGACGGCGAGACGGTGGAGCTCACCATCGGCACGACGCGCGGGCTCATCCACCGCGGCGGCACCATCCTCGGCACCTCCCGCACCAACCCCTTCCAGACCGACGACGGCGCCGCCCGCCTGCTCGAGACCCTCGAGCGCGAGCACATCGACGCGCTCGTCGCCATCGGCGGGGAGGACACGCTGGGCGTGGCCGGTCGCCTCGCCGACGAGTCGGGGGTCGCGGTGGTGGGCGTGCCCAAGACCATCGACAACGACCTGGCCGCGACCGACTTCACCTTCGGGTTCCAGACCGCGGTGCAGATCGCCACCGACGCCATCGACCGCCTGCACACGACCGCCGAGAGCCACGACCGCGTGATGGTGGTGGAGGTCATGGGCCGCCACGCGGGCTGGATCGCCATCCACTCGGGCATGGCCGGCGGGGCCGACGTCGTGCTCGTGCCCGAGGTGCCGTTCGACATCGACGAGGTGTGCGCCCGCATCGAGCACCGCCACCGCCACGGTGCCAACTTCTCGATCGTCGTGGTCGCCGAGGGTGCGACACCACGGGAGGGCACGCTCACGGTGCAGAGCGCCGGAGAGGACGCGTTCGGCCACGCGCGCCTGGGCGGCATCAGCAACCTGGTGACAGAAGAGATCGAACGTCGCACCGGGTTCGAGACCCGCGTGACCATCCTCGGTCACGTCCTGCGCGGCGGCACACCCACCGCGTACGACCGCATCCTCGCCACTCGCTTCGGCATCGCCGCCATCGACGCAGTGCACGACGGCGACTTCGGCACGATGGTCGCGCTGCGCGGTGAACGTATCGAACGGGTTCCGATCGCCGACGCGGTGCGCGAGCTCAAGACCGTCGACCCCGAGTTCCTCGCGGTCGCGGGCGTCTTCTTCGGATGAGCGCACTCGACGATCTGGTCGGACTGCTCGACCTCGAAGTGCTCGAGGTCAACCTGTTCCGTGGTGAGAGCCTCGATCCCGGCCGCGTGCGCCTGTACGGCGGCGAGGTGCTGGCCCAGGCGTTGATGGCCGCGGGTCGCACCGTCGACGCCGATCGTCGCGTGCACTCGATGCACGCCTACTTCCTCAAGCTGGGTGATCCCAAGGTGCCGGTGATCTACGAGGTCGACCGCATCCGCGACGGTCGCAGCTTCACCACCCGACGCGTCGTCGCCGTGCAGCACGGCACCGCCATCTTCAACCTGGCGGCGTCGTTCCAGGTCGACGAGGTCGGCCCCGATCACCACGACGAGATGCCCGACGTCGCCGCGGCGGAGACGCTCGGATCGATCTGGGATCGCTTCAGCGGTGAGGAGCCCGAACCGATCGATCGCCAGGGCGCACCCCACGTCGTCGACGCCTTCGACATGCGTCACGTCGGCGTGTTCACGCCACCCGGCGGTGTCCGCGGCGACGCGGTGCGCGATCCCGACCAGGACATGTGGTTCCGCACGCGCGGCCCGCTGCCCGACGACCCGCTGCTGCACACGTGCATCGTCGCCTACGCGTCCGACCTCACCTTGCTCGGCACCGCGCTGCTGCCACACCCGATGACCGACGAGCATCCGGGGTACATGGTGGCGAGCCTCGACCACGTGATGTGGTTCCACCGGCCGTTCCGCGCCGACGACTGGCTGCTGTACCACACCCACAGCCCGTCGGCCGCGGCCGGGCGCGGCTTCGCGACCGGGCAGGTGTTCTGCGCCGACGGCACGCTGGCGGTGAGCGTGGCGCAGGAGGGACTCGTGCGTCCGGTCCGGCGCATTGGATGAGACCGCATTGGATGAGATCGGGATGAGAGTCGACCTGCGCTCCGACACCGTCACCACGCCGACGCCCGAGATGCGTACGGCGATGGCGGAGGCCGACGTGGGCGACGACGCGTACGGCGAGGATCCGACCGTCCGTCGACTGG
>DASXXX010000089.1:0-4506 GCA_036502765.1 Acidimicrobiia bacterium
TGAGCAGGTGCACCTCGCGCTCGTGTGCCTCCTCGCCGAGGGCCATCTCCTCATCGAGGACGTCCCCGGTGTGGGCAAGACCTCGCTGGCCAAGGCGATCGCGGCGTCGATCGGTGGCACCTGCAACCGCATCCAGTTCACCCCCGACCTGCTCCCGTCCGACGTGACCGGCGTGTCGGTGTGGAACCGTGCGGCCGACGAGTTCCAGTTCCGCCCCGGCGGGGTCTTCGCCAACGTGCTCCTCGCCGACGAGATCAACCGGGCGTCGCCCAAGACGCAGTCGGCGTTGCTCGAGGCCATGGAGGAGCGCCAGGTCACCGTCGACGTGCACACGTACCGGCTTCCCCGGCCCTTCATGGTGATCGCCACCCAGAACCCGATCGAGCTCGAGGGCACCTACCCCCTCCCCGAGGCCCAGCTCGACCGCTTCCTGATGCGCCTGCCCATGGGGTACCCGGCGCGCGAGGCCGAGGCCGCGATCCTCGATTCGCAGGGCGAGCACAGCGCGTCGGTCGATTCCCTCACCGCAGTGGTGTCCGCTGTCGACGTCGCCGAGGCCGCGGCGATGGTGCCGTCGGTGCACGTGGCGCCCGAGGTGCGCGACTACGTGCTCGACGTCGTCGCCGCGTCACGCCGTCATCCCGATCTCATGCTCGGGGCGAGTCCACGCGGGTCGCTCTCGTTGCAGCGCGCGGCACGTGCGCTGGCCGCCAGCTTCGGCCGCAACTACGTGCTCCCCGACGACGTGAAGCGCGTCGCGCCCCCGGTGCTCGAGCACCGCCTCATCGTCGCTCCCGACGCCCAACTCCGCGGGGTCAGCGCCGACGACGTCGTGCGCGGGATCTTGGCGTCGGTGACGGTGCCGGGCGCGACCGGCGGCTGAACCGCCTGACGTGACCGAGTCGTGAGCTCGCCCGTCATCCCCGTCACGCCCGTGGCCACCGAGGCGCCGACCCGCACCACCACGCTCACCCGACGCGGGTGGTCGCTGACCGGCGCCGCGTTCGGCCTCGTGATCGGCAGCTACCTGCTCGGCACGAGCGAGATGCTCGTGGTGGGGATCGCCGCCCTCGTGCTGGTGGCCGCGGCCGCCGGCTGGCTCCGTTTCCAGTCCCCCCTCAGCCTTGCCGTGAGCCGGCGCGTGCACCCCGACCGGCTGCACGTGGGGTCGGAGGGTCGCATCGACCTGCTCGTCGAGAACCTCGGCACCCGTGCCACCCCGCTGCTCGCGGCCACCGACTGGTTCGACGAGGGCCGGCGGGCGGCGCGCTTCCTCGTCCCGCCGCTGGCCTCCGGCGCGACGGCCCGCGCCGCGTACCGCATCCCCACCCGACGCCGCGGTCGCTACCGCGTCGGCCCGCTCGCCATCGCGGTGACCGATCCGTTCGGCGTCGCCCGTCGCAGCGAACCGAGCGCGGGCGAGGCGGAGCTCGTCGTGCGCCCGCGCGTGCACGACATCGTCGCTCCGGTCGCGGTGGGAAGCCGCATCAGCGCAGAGCACGAAGCGAGCGCGGCGCGCGCGGTGGTGAGCGATCTCGGCGACGAGTTCGTCACGTTGCGCGACTACGAGCTCGGCGACGACCTCCGACGGGTGCACTGGCGGTCGACGGCGCGCAGCGGCGAGCTCATGATCCGCCAGGACGAAGCGCGGTGGCGCTCGCACGCCGCGGTCGTGCTCGACGTGCAACCCGGCGCGCACGACGCCGCGTCGTTCGAGGTTGCGGTCGAAGCGGCGGCGTCGGTCACCGCCCGACTGGCGCGGCTCCGGCGCAAGGTCGAGGTCGTCACCAGCGCGGGCGAGGTGCTGGGGACCGGCGGCGATCGCCGCCATGACGTCATCGACGTGCTCGCCACCGTGGGCCCCGACGAACGCGACCACTTGGCCACGGTGTTCGAGCAGCTGCGCGCCCACCGTCGGGTCGACCTCGTCGTCGCCGTGCTCGGTCGGGTCACCCCCCACACCCTGCGTGCCTTGGCGACCTTCAGCGGCATCGGCGTGATCGTGGTGCTGACCCAGCCCGCGGTGCTAACCCCCCATCCGTCGGTGGTGGTGGTCGACGCGTCGTCCGCACCCTTCGCCGCCGCGTGGAACGAGACGCTCGCCCGTGCGCCGCACGCGCGACGAGCCGCGAGCCACTCCGCGAACCGGCCCGCATGATGGTCCGCCGGGCACGCGTCCTCGCCCCCCTCGCGCTGGCGGCACTGAGCGTCGTGGCCGCGCTCTCGCTCGGGCGCGTCGTCGACGCCAGCCGTTTCGTGGTCCCGGTGGTCGCGGCCGCGCTGCTTCCCCACGCGCTCGGCGCGGTGGTGCGGTGGCGGGGCTGGTCGGTGTGGCTCGGCTGGCTGCTCGCCGCCGTCGGTCTGGTCGTCTACGTGGTCCTCGCGCTGGAGCCGTCGATCACCGGCGTCGGGCTCCCGGGCGCCGACACCTGGCACGCCATCGAGACCCAGGTCTCGGGGGGCTGGCACCTGCTGCGCACCGCGCCCGCGCCGGCTCCGACCACCGACGGCGCCATCCTCCTCGCCGTGCTGGCGGTGTGGTGCATGGCCACGCTCGCCGACTGGCTCGCGTTCTCGCGCCAGACCGCGCTCGCCGCCGTCTCCCCCGCGCTCGTGTTCTTCGTGTGGACGTCGACGCTCGGCACCGACGACGCCCAACTGCTGCTCACGGTCGCGTTCTGCATCACCACCGGCTTGTTCGTCCTCGCGCAGAACGTCGCGTTGCTCGACCAACGCCGCAGTTGGTTGGTGTCACAGCGTGGTGCCCGGCCGCACTGGTTGGCCCCCGCCGCGGTGTTGGGCGGTGCGGCGATCGTCATCGCGCTCGTGGTCGCGCCGCTCATGCCCGGCTCGTCGTCCGACCCGCTGCTCGACGTCGCCGGTACCGGCCGCGACGGCGCGGGCGGCCACAGCTACAAGCCGGCGGTGGTGCCGTTCGTCGACATCGGCGACAAGTTGCGCGCCGTCGACAACCGTGAGCTGTTCACCGTGAAGTCCGACGTCGCCGACTACTGGCGCATCGCCGCGCTCGACACGTACTCCAGTGACCGCGGCGGCTCGTGGACGCTCACCGCCGAAGGTGACGACAGCGTGCGGGTGGGGTTGCCCTCCACGCCGCCCGCCGACGCACACGAACAGGACTTCGCCATCGGCCCGTTGACCGAGCGGTGGCTGCCGGCGGCGTACGAGCCCGCGGCGATCACGCTGGCCGACACCCTGCGGGTGGAGTCCTCGGGCACCATCGTCGCCGACGCCGATTCGGTCAGCGGCCTCGACTACAAGGTGTGGTCGAACCTTCCCCCGCTCGCCGGCAGCCACTTCTCCGGCAACGAGATCGCGGGCACGGCGGCGGCGGTGCCGAGCCCGGTCCGACGGTTCACCGAGCTCCCCGAGACCGACGACATCACCACCATCGCGGCGAAGGCGCGCGAGGTCGCCGCCGGTGCCACCACGCCGTACGCCCAGGCCCAGGCGCTGCGCGACTACTTCCGCAATCCTGCCAACGGCTTCGTCTACGACACCAACGTCGACGACCACGACGACGCGCCGGCGATCCTCGCGTTCCTGAGCGACAAGCGCGGCTTCTGCGTGCAGTTCGCCAGTGCGTACGCGGTGATGGCGCGCTCGCTCGGCATCCCGGCTCGGGTCGCGGTCGGCTTCACGCCGGGCACGCTCCAGCCCGACGGTCGCTACCACGTGACCAGCCACAACGCCCACGCCTGGCCAGAGGTCTACCTGAGCGGCATGGGCTGGACGCACCTCTTCGACCCGACGCCCAGCAACCGCGACGCACCCACGGGCGGCAGTGCCCTCCCCAACGACACCGACACGTCCGGCGTCACCGCGACCACGCTCCCGCCGCCGACCGTCTCGACCGTCCCGGGGACAGCCGGCAACGGCAACCAGACCGATGGCAGCACGCCCTCCGTGCCCGACACCACCCCCACCGCGCCGACGCTGGCCCCGGTGGTCACCGGCTCGTCGGGCACCGAGGCCTGGCTGCCGGTCCTCGTGGTGCTCGCACTGCTGATGCTCGTGATCGGCGGCTACGCGGGCGCGGTGCTCGGACTCAAGCGTCGCCGGCGCAACCGCCGCCACCACGCCGACGATCCCGCGGTCGCGGTCAGCGGCGCGTGGGCCGAAGCGCTCGACCGCCTCCATGAAGCCGACGTCGTCCCCCGTGCCGCGCAGACTCCGCTCGACCTCGCGATATCGGTCTCCGAGGGCACCGGCACGACGACGGCAGCACCGATGCGCGTCCTCGCGCGCGCGTACGGCGCGGCGCGCTACGGCGACGGCGTGCTCGCGCCCGACGACGCGCGCCACGCATGGTCATCGGTCGACGAGCTCGAGCGCGCGCTCGACGACGGTGCATCGTGGACGCGACGGTGGCGACGCCGCCTCGACCCGTCCACGCTGGTGCGCTGCTGACGCACAAGTCGCGTACCGATCGTCGCCAGTGAGTGAGTAGGCCAGGCTCACCAGGTGCAGGATAAGTCCTGCGCT
>DASXXX010000090.1:0-14786 GCA_036502765.1 Acidimicrobiia bacterium
GGGGTCACTGGGTGGCGAAGGAGCGTGTCGAGCGCGACGAAGAAGATCTCGTCCGGCTCTATCTGACCGACATCGGCCAGTACCCGCTGCTCACCAAGGACGACGAGGTCCGGCTCGCGCAGCAGATCGAGCAGGGCAACGGGGCGCGTGAGGAACTGCTCGGTGGTGGGAAGGCGCTCACACCCACCAAGAAGCGCGAGCTGCGCCGCACCGCGCGCCTCGGTGACGACGCGCAACGCACGTTCGTGCAGTCGAACCTCCGCCTCGTGGTGTCGATCGCGAAGAAGTACCAAGCGTCCGGCCTGCCGCTGCTCGACCTCATCCAGGAGGGCAACCTCGGGCTGATGCACGCGGTCGAGAAGTTCGACTGGCGCAAGGGCTTCAAGTTCTCCACCTACGCCACCTGGTGGATCCGCCAGGCGATCACCCGCGGCATCGCCAACACCGGTCGCACCATCCGCCTCCCCGTGCACGCCGGCGACACCCTCGCCCGGCTGCAGAAGGCCCGCTCGCGTCTGGAGCTCAAGCTCGGTCGCCCGGCGACGCTCTCCGAGCTCTCGATCGAAGTCGAGATGCCCGAGGACAAGGTCACCGAGGCGCTGCGCTTCGCGGCCGAGCCGCTCTCCCTCTCGGAGCCGCTCCGTGAAGACGGCGACGCCGAGCTCGGCGACATCGTCGAGGACCGCTCGGCCGAGTCGCCCTTCGAGGTGGCGGCCACTGCGCTGCTGCCCGACGAGATCGAGAAGCTGCTGGCTCCGCTCGACGAGCGTGAGCGCCAGATCCTGGCGCTCCGCTTCGGCCTCGACCGTGGTGAACCGCGGACGCTCGAAGAGGTGGGGGAGCACTTCAACCTCACTCGGGAACGGATTCGGCAAATCGAGGCGCGAGCCATGTCGAAGTTGCGCCACCCGTCGGCCGACACCGGCGCCCGCGACCTCCTCGCGGTCTAGACGTCCCGGCGCCCGGGCGCCGGTGCGCATCGCCTCCTCGCTGTCGTCCGCTCGCTGTCGTCCGCTCGCTGCGCTCGCATCACGAAGGCTTCGGTCGGGCGACGCTCCCCGTCGCCGTGCGCCTGGTTCTGCGCTCTCACCGTCTGGGCCCGCTCGTCGCAGCTGTGAGATAGTTGACTGATGCAACGACATTTCGTCACGTGTCCGCTCTGTGAGTGCATGTGTGGGCTGCAGGTCGACGTCGAGGACCAACACGTCAAGCTGATCCGCGGTGACCGCGACGACGTGTGGTCGAAGGGCTACCTGTGCCCCAAGGGCACGACGCTCGGACACCTGCACGACGACCCCGACCGGCTGCGCGAGCCGATGGTGCGAGACGGCGACACGTGGCGAGAGGTGTCGTGGGACGAGGCGTTCGCGCGCTGTGAGGAGCTCATCCACGGCGTCGTCGAGCGCCACGGCATCACGGCCGCCACCGCGTTCGTCGGCAACCCGGTCGGCCACAGCTTCACGCTCGGCCGCTACATGCCGCTGTTCATCGGGCAGTCGGGGATGCCGTACATCTACTCGTCGGGGACCATCGACCAGTGGCCCAAGAACGTCTCTTGCATCCTGATGTACGGGAACATGTGGAAGATCCCGGCACCCGACATCCAGCGCACCGACTACCTCATCTGCATGGGCGGCAACCCGCAGGCATCGGGCGGCTCACTGCTCGCGTGTCCCGACGTCCTCGGTGAGCTCGACGGCATCCGCGCGCGCGGCGGGACGGTCGTCGTGATCGACCCGCGCCGCACCGGCACCGCCGACCACGCCGACGAATGGGTGCCGATCCTCCCCGGCACCGACGCCGCGTTCCTCCTCGCGATGTGCAACGTGCTCTTCACCGAAGGGCTCACGACGCTCGGCGCGCTCGAGGAGAAGGTGAAGGGCATCGACGTCGTGCGCGACGTGTGCGCGGAGTTCACGCCCGAATCGGTCGAGACCTTCTGTCGCGTCCCCGCCGGCACCATCCGTCGCCTCGCGCGCGAGTTCGCCGCTGCGCCGACGGGCGCGGTGTACGGACGCATCGGGCTCTGCAACCAGGAGTTCGGCACGCTGGCGTCGTGGTTGGTCGACGTGGTCAACATCGTCGTCGGCAAGTTCGATCGTCCCGGTGGGCTCATGTGGGGCAAGCCGGTTGCGTGGCCGATGGCCTGGATGGCGTCGACCGCCAAGGACGGACCTCGCGCCTTCGGCAAGTGGACGTCGCGCGTGTCCGGTGTGCCCGAGGTGCTCGGACAGGTCCCGGCCGCCTTCATGGCCGAGGAGATCGCGAGCCCGGGCGACGGGCAGATCAAGATGCTCTTCACCGTCGCCGGCAACCCCGTCATCAGCGTGCCCGACTCGGCGCGGCTCGAGGCTGCGCTGCCCGAGCTCGAGTGCATGATCAGCGTCGACAACTACCTCAACGAGACGACCCGCTTCGCCGACGTGATCCTCCCCGGCCCGTCGCCGCTCGAGTCGCCGCACTTCGACGAGGTGCTGTGGGGATGGGCCGCGCGCAGCGGCGCCAATTGGAGCGACCCGGTCTTCCCGCCGTCGCCCGACCGGCCCGACGAAGGCCGCATCGTGGCCCGACTCGGCTGGCTCTGCACGGGTGGGAAGAACGAGGACTTCGACTTCGAGACCCTCGACGACGCGTGGTTCTCCGCGCTCTGCCGCTCGCAGAAGCTCGACGCCGCCGAGATCCTGCCGCACTACGACGGCGGCGGCGCGGAGCGGATCATCGACCTGCAGGTGCGCACCGGCCCCTGGGGCGATCGCTACGGCGAGGTGCCTGACGGCTTGACGCTCGAGCAGATCAAGGCGCAGCCGCACGGCATCGATCGGGGCCCGATGATGCCGCGCGCCGACGAGATGGTGTGCACCCCCGACGGTCTGATCGACCTCGCACCCGAGTACATCGTGGCGGACCTGCCGCGCCTGCGCACCCGCATCGCCGAGACTGCCGATGATGGCTTCCGCCTGGTCAGCCGTCGTCACCTCCGTTCGAAGAACTCGTGGCTGCACAACGTGAAGGTCCTCGTGAAGGGCAAGGACCGCTGCACGCTCCTCGTGCACCCCGACGACGCGACGGGCGTCGGCCTCGTCGATGGCGGTCTGGCCCGCGTAACCTCGGAGGCGGGGAGCGTCGAGGTGCCGGTCGAGGTCAGCGACGAGATGATGCCCGGCGTGGTCTCGCTACCCCACGGGTGGGGCCACGACCGCCCCGGCACCCGGATGTCGGTGGCCCGGGAGCACGCCGGCGTCAACAACAACCTGCTCGCGCCCATGCACTTCTACGACACGCTGTCCAACAACCATGCGGTGAACGGCATCCCCGTCGAGGTCGTCCCCGCCTAGGTGTAGTTCCCACGGGCCGGTTCGATTGCTCCGGGTTCCGTGGCGGCCTACGATGCTCGTAATCTCCGCGCCCGTTGCGTCGACCAAGGGGAAACCATGAAGAAGCTGCTCATCATCCTCATCCTGGCTGCGATCGGGATCGCGGTGGCCAAGAAGGTCCGCGAAGCCTGAGGTCGCACCACTCACATCTCTGACGACGGGCCCGCCTCTGGCGGGCCCGTTCGCGTGGCGCGTTCGCGCGTCACGAGGGCGTAGTAGAGGACCGCCGTCGCCATGCCGAAGAGCGGCGACGTGAGCACGTGCACCACGTACTCGCCGGTCGGTTCCGCCCACGTCTGCGGCAGCAGGTCGAGCAGTGCGCCCGCCGCGGTCGAGATCGTCTCGCTGACGACGAACGCGAGGAACACGAAGATCGCAACCGGTCGGAACGATCCGCGCACGAGCTGACGGCTCCGCATCGGTGCCCGCAGCGCTCGTGTGCCTTCGGCCACGACGACCGGGCCGGTGACGACGCCCCAGGTTGCGACCACGAAGCCGGGGATCACGAAGAAGAGGAGCCCGACGCCCACGCCGATCTCGTAGACGATCATCGCGGTCACCAGCGAGATCCACGGCACCGTGCGCAGGAACTCTCTCGGTCGTGGCAGCTCGGCCCCGTGCAGGTCGCTGGCCACGATCTTCTCCGACGCCGCCGCGAGCAGTTCGGCGACGAGCAGTTCGAACACGAGCACGATGAAGACGTTGAGCGCGACGTCGCCCAGACGGAAGCGATCGGTGTCGATCTGCACGCCGTGCGCGACGCCCGTGAGCTCCAGGATCGCCAGCGGCAACCAGAGGAGCGCGGCGATCGACGTGAGGTACCAGAAGTGCACGCGCCAGAACCGCACCGAGTCGCGGAGCACGGCCCCGAGTGCGACGGGCGCGACGGGCGCGGCGGAGGTGGGGGACGGTGACGACACGGCGACCGCGAGATCCTAGAAGTCGGGACGGTCGAAGTCTCGCGACGAGGCCGCGAAGTTGGCCCTTGACGACCGAAGGGGCGCGTCGTACGGTGCCCACCTTCCCCGAGCACTTCCTCCTGCTGCTGGCGCGCGTGCGCCCTGGGAGGAAGGTCGCCTCCGTTGCTCATCGCCCTCTGGTCCGCCACCGGCGGATCCGGTACGTCCGTGTTCACCACTGCGTGCGCACTCGTCCTCGCCCGCCAGGCGCGCGACGCCGGCCACACCACTGGGGTGCGGGTCGCCGATCTCGCCGGCGACCTGCCCGCCGTCTTCGGACTCGGTGCCGACCCCGACGTCGGCCTCGCCGACTGGCTCGACGCCGGTGCCGAGGCACCGACCGAGGCGCTCGACCGCCTGTTGATCGAGGTCGCCCCGGGCGTCGCGCTGCTGCCCCGTGGTCGCGGCCCGCGCGTTCCCACCGCGCTGCCCGCGCCCGAGAGCGGCGCCGCGCTTGCGGTCGCGCTGGCGCAGGGCTCGTCGCCGGTGCTGGTCGACTGCGGCACCGCGCGCGAGCCCGCGGCGCGCGCAGTGGTCGAGGTCGCCGACGTCGCGGTCGTCGTGTTGCGTGGTTGCTACCTCGCACTGCGTCGGGCGGTGCACTCGCCGCCGCTCGAGCACACGACAGGTGTCGTGCTCCTCGACGAGGGGGGCCGGTCCCTGGGCGCGAGCGAGATCGGTGAGGTGCTCGACCTGCCGGTCCTGGCCCGGGTCCCGGTCGACAAGGCGATCGCACGCGCCGTCGACGCCGGGGTGCTGCCCACCCGGCTGCCCGAACTGCTGGCGCGCGCGGCCACCGACGTCGTCCGCCGACTCGGCGTGCGCGGCGGCCGGCGCGGTGAGGCCGCATGAGCGTCGCGGCACTCCCGCCGCCGGCGCTCGCGCCGACCGACGACGGTCTCCTGAAGCAACGGGTCCACCAGCGCCTCGTCAGGCAGGGTGTCGACGATGCGTCGACCGACGTCGACACCCTGCGGCGCACGCTGGGAGATCTCCTGCGCGACGAGCAGCCTCTGTTGGCGGCGCCGCGCTTCGACGCGCTCCTCCAGCAACTCACCCACGAGGTCACGGGCCTCGGACCGCTCGAACCGCTGCTCGCCGACCCCAGCGTCACCGAGGTGATGGTCAACGGCCCCGGCCGCGCCTACGTCGAGCGTGCCGGTCGTCTCGAGCCGGTCGCCCTCGACCTCGACGCCGCGGCCATCGTCCACCTCGTCGAGCGGGTGGTGGCGCCCCTCGGGCTGCGCCTCGACCGCTCGTCGCCGATGGTCGACGCCCGCCTCGCCGACGGCTCGCGGCTCCACGCCGTGATCCCACCGCTCGCAGTCGACGGACCGTGCGTCACGATTCGTCGCTTCGGTGCGCGCGCGGTGACGCTCGAGGAGTTCGGGATCGACGGCACCGCGGCGCGGTTCGTGCGCTGGACCGTCGCCGCGGGGTGGAACGTCCTGGTGGCCGGCGCCACCAGTGCGGGCAAGACCACGCTGCTCAACGCGCTGTCGCAGTCGATCCCGGCCACCGACCGCATCGTCACCATCGAGGAGACGGCCGAGCTCCGCCTCGCGCAACCCCACGTCGTCCGCTTGGAGGCACGGCCCCCGAATGCCGAGGGCGCCGGTGGGGTCTCGGTGCGGGAGTTGGTGCGCGCCGCGCTCCGGATGCGGCCCGATCGTCTGGTCGTCGGCGAGGTGCGGGCGGGTGAGGCGCTCGACATGCTCCAGGCGCTCAACACCGGGCACGACGGCTCGATGTCCACCATCCACGCCAACGGTCCGGTCGACGCGTTGGCCCGCCTCGAGACGCTCGTCCTGCTCGCCGATTCCGGGCTGCCGCTCGAAGCCGTGCGCGCGCAGGTGGCGGCGAGCATCGATGCGGTCGTCTTCGTCGCGCGCGGTCACGGAGGAGCCCGCCGGGTCGAGGCGATCGCCGAGGTCGACGGCGGTCATCGCGATGGCGCGCGTCCGCTCTTCGTGCGCCGTGACCGCCACCTCGTGCCGATCGCGCGCGTCACCCGCCCCGCGCGGCGACACGACGCGGCGCGGGTGCTCGACGCGCAATTGTCGGCCGAGAGGTGTGACCCGCCGTGCTGACCCTCGTGCTCGTGGTCGTGGGGCCACTCACGTGCACGTGGATGATCGCCGCGGGTCGCCGCGCCGCGGTCGCGGACCGGGCGCGGTCACTCGGTCCGCGATCGCGGTGGCGTGTCCCCGCACGAGTCCGGGTCCGGTTGGTCGACGCACTCCGCGACGCCGACCTGGCGTGGACGCCCGAGGAAGCCGTCGGATACTGGGGCATCGCCGCGGCCGCGGTGGCGCTGCTCGCGAGCGCGGTGGCGCCGGTCCTGGCCGTGCCCGCGGTGTCCGCGGTCGCGCTCGCGGGGCCCGTGACCTTGGTGTTCGCCCGGTCCCGGCGCGAGCGTGCGTTCGTCGCCGGGCTGCCCTCCGCACTGGAGCAGGTCGCGGCAGAGCTGCGGGGCGGGGGCACGGTGGCGGCGGCGGTCGACCGTCTCGCCACCCAGCGGGGCGCGGTCTCGGCCGATCTCCGGCGGGTGCACGTGCGCACGCAACTCGGACTCCCGCTGGCCGACGCGCTCGCGGGGTGGCCGGTCGACCACGACGCCCCCGGGGTGCGGGCCGCGGCCGGTGCGCTGGCCGTGGCCACCACGATGGGTGGGCGTGCCGCCGACGCCATCGACGGGTTGGCGTCGTCGTTGCGCCACCGACTCGACGCCGTCGCCGAGGCGCGCTCGCTCTCGGCGCAGGCCCGCCTGTCGGCGGTGGTGGTGGGCGCGGCACCCGTCGGGTACCTGGCGTTCTCGGCCATGGTCGACCCCGGCGCGGTCACCACGTTGGTCGCCACCGGCGTGGGGCGCGTCTGCCTGGTCGTGGGGCTCGGCCTCGAGGCGCTCGCCGCGCTCTGGATCCGACGCATCCTGAGGTCAGAGGGGTGAGCACGACCGCGGTGGTCCCGTGGGTGCTCGGCGCGGCGTGGGGCGTCCCACTGGCGCGCCCGATCGCCCGCCGCGCCGCGCGTGTGGAGGTCGCCGCGCGCGCCACCTCATTGGTGTCGGCCCCGGGGGTGCGACAGCTCCGCCCGGTGCGATGGGCACCGCTCGCCGCGTGGTGGAGCGATCACTCCGACGGCGTCGTGCTCCGAGTCGTGCGCTCGCTCCGTTCCCGACGTGGCGCGCGCGGTGCCGACGCCGCGCTCGCCCGCGACCTCCCGGTCGCGGTCGATCTGCTCGGGGTCGCCGTTGGCGCCGGGTGCACGCCGTACCTCGCGGTGGAGGTCGCGGCGCACTGGTCGCCGGCGTCGGTGGCGGCTGCATTCGACGACGTCATGCGCAGCTGCTCGCTCGGCCTCGACTTCGAGCACGCGCTCGACGCGGTCGCGCTCACCACGCCACGGCTGCGCCCGCTGGCCGATGCCCTGCTCGCCACCGACCGACTCGGGGTGCCGGTCGGGCCGGTGTTGGCACGTCTCGCCGAAGAGGACCGCACCGCGCTGCGACGCGCCGCCGAGGCCCACGCCCGTCGCATCCCGGTGCGGTTGCTGTTCCCGTTGGTGTTCCTGGTGCTCCCGGCCTTCGTGCTCCTCACGGTGGTGCCCGGACTCGCCGCCGGCCTCGGCCGTCTGTGACGTGACTGGACCCCCCTTCCCCGCATCTTCCCCCTGTCGGTTCCACGAGGAGGTTGTGCACATGTCAGCTCGGTTCCTGGCGCGGATGCGGACACGAGCGCGGGCGCGGTGGTCGACGCTCGCCTCGAGCGAGTCGGGGCAGTCGACGGCGGAGTACGCGCTCGTGATCCTGGGCGCGGTCGCCATCGCGACGCTCCTGATCACCTGGGCCACGGGCAGCCACGCCATCTCACAGCTGTTCGACTCCGTGATCGAGAAGATCCTCCCGTCGTGAGCGGGCGTCGCTGGTTCCCCCGCGCGCGGCGCGGGGGAACCCGGCGCCACCCGCGCGGTGCCAGTGGCCGCGCGGTTGGTCGGAGCCGACTCGAACGCGGGCAAGCCACCGTCGAGTTCGCGTTCGTGCTGCCGCTCGTGGTGTTGGCGCTGCTCGCGGTGGTGCAGGTCGGGTTGGTGGTGCGCGACCAACTCGGCGTGGTGCACGCGGCGCGCGAGGCGGCACGGGCGGCGAGCGTCGATCCCGATCCCGCGCGCGCGGCGCGGGCCGCGCACCGCACGTTGCCGGGTGCCGACGTCGAGGTGGGTGGCCGGCCCAAGGTCGGTGGCGAGATCAGCGTCACCGTCCACTACACGTCGGTCACCGACCTGCCGCTCGTCGGGGTGCTGTTCCCCGACCCCGACCTGCACGCGACGTCGGTCATGCGGGTGGAGAAATGAGCCGGCGCGAGGGAGGCCGAGGTGAGGGAGGAGGTGTCAGCGTCGTCATGCTGGCGGTGCTGGTGTCCGGGCTCCTCATGGCCACGGGCGCGGCGCGGCTCGGCGGCGCGTTGGTCGGACGGGCACGGGCGGAGTCGGCGGCCGATGCGGCCGCGCTGGCGGCCGCTGATCGGCTCGCCCTGGGCGGAGGCTCGGCCGCGGCGCGCGTCGCGGCCGAGCGCACCGCGGCCAGCAATCACGCCCACCTGGTGTCATGCGACTGCACGGGTGCGAGCGCCTCGGTGGTCGTGGAGGTCGACCTGCCGCCGGTCCTCGCCGTGTTCGGCCCCGCCCGGGGCCGGGCCAAGGCCGAGGTACGACCGGAGTGCGTGGTCGACCTGCCCCAGTGCTGAGAGGGGTGTTGAACGGGACGCCGACCTACTTCGCGGCCTTCACCGTCACCGGGAACTTCGCGGTCTTGGCCGGCGGCACCCCGGGTTCGAACGAGCGCGAGTACGCGAGCTCGAGCGTCGACTGACCGGCGTGGTCGGCGCGGAACGAGAGCTCCTGGGTACCGGGTGCGCCGGGCTGGCTCCCGCCCTGCGCCTGATGGCTCGACACGAACATCACATCGGGGTTGTCGGCCGCGGTCCACGAGTAGCCGGTGCTGGGGTTGGCCGGGAGCGCGACCACGAACTCGTCGCCCTCGCGCACCGAGATGTCGTCGCCCTGGTGGTACACGGTCGGCGCCTGCACCGCGGGCGCGTCGTCGCCCCACGGGATCGCCACGACCGCGACGAGGAGTCCGATGCCGATGGCGACGAGCACCACCAGCGCGATCCACTTGCGACGCGTCATCTGGCGGAATCTAGGGGGAGGTGAGGTCGATGTCCGGGAATGTCGCACTCGGCGCGGTCGCACCGAGTGCCTCGAGCAGCACGATCGCCGCGCCCTTGTCGAGGTACTCGTTCCAGTTGCCGCACTTCGGTGACTGCACGCACGACGGGCAGCCGTCGTCGCAGGGACATCCGGCGACGAGCTCGTGCGCGGCGCGCACATGTCGCTTGAGCTCGGCGAACGCGAGCTCGGCGATGCCGGCACCGCCCGGGTAGCCGTCGTACACGAAGATCGTCGGGTCGCCGGTCTGCGGATGCATCGCCATCGACACCCCGCCGACGTCCCAGCGGTCGCAGATCGCGAACAGGGGCAGGAGCCCGATCAGCGCGTGCTCGGCCGCGTGCACCGCGCCGATGACGCGGGACGGCTCGAGGCCGGCCGCGAGCAACGTCTCGAGCGGGATGGTGTACCAGCAGGCGCGCGTCGTGAGCTCGCGGGGTGGGAAGTCGAGGGGGACGACCTCGAACACCTGGTTGGTCGAGGTGTGCTTCCGCTGGTACGCCACCAGGTCGTGCTGCACGCTGACCGCGCCGAGGTGGGCGGTCCCGGCCCCCGCCGGTGCCGCCGCTTCGGTGGCGACGATCGAGATGTCGGTCTCCTCGCGCGGCTGGGTGTGCTCGTCGGCGTCGTCGGCCGGATCGAGCACGGCCACCTGGTGCTCCACGTCGAGGTCGCGCACCCGGTACTGACGACCCTGGTGCAGGTAGATCGCACCGGTGTGGGCGACCTGCAGCGAACGCGACGCGTCGACCGTGCCCACGAGGCGACCGTCGGCGTCGACGAGCTGGCACTCGACCGACGAGCCCGTGCGCAGCCCCACGCGAACCGCGGGCGGTTCACGCCCCGCCCAGTACATCGCGCCGCCGCGCGGCTTGAGCTCGTCGTCGAGCACGAGGTCGCGCACCGCGTCGTCGAGCGCGTCGCCGAAGTAGCGGTCGTCGGTGTGCGTGAGCGGGAGCTCGTGGGCGGCGCACGCGATCTGCGCCCGGGCGACGAACGGGTTGTTCGGGTTCACCACCACCGCTTCGGCGGGGCGGTCGAGCAGCTCCGCGGGATGGCGGGCGTACCACTGGTCGAGTTGGTCGTCACCCGCGATCAGCACCGCGGCGGCGCGGCGCGTGGTGCGACCGGCGCGTCCGACCTGTTGGCGCATCGAGGCCAGGGTGCCCGGGAAGCCGTTGAGCACCACTGCGTCGAGGCCGCCGATGTCGATGCCGAGCTCGAGCGCGCTGGTGGCGACCACGCCGCCGAGCTCGCCGCTCGTGAGTTTCGCCTCCAGCTCGCGTCGCTCGTCGGCGAGATAGCCGGCGCGGTACGCGGCGACGGCGCGCGGGATCCCGTCGTGCGCGAGCGCGCTCCGCGCGTGGGTGGCGACGAGCTCCGCACCCTTGCGGCTGCGCGTGAACGCGAGCGTCTGGTGGCCGTCGGCGACGAAGCGCGACAGCACCATCGCGGTCTCCGCGTTCGCCGACGCGCGCGTGCCCGAGTGCACGTCGACGAGCGGTCGTTGCCACACCGCGAAGCGGCGCTCGGCCTGTGGTGATCCGTCGCCGTCGATCGCCTCGACCGGGAGACCGCAGAGGCGCGACGCGAGCTCAGCCGGGTTGCCGATGGTGGCGCTGGTGAAGCAGAACGTGGGCGACGATCCGTAGTGCTCGCAGAGTCGACGCAGGCGCCGCAGCACGTGCGCGACGTGGCTGCCGAACACGCCCCGCAAGGTGTGCAGTTCGTCGACGACGACGTAGCGCAGGCGCAGGAGGAACGTCGCCCACCGGTCGTGCGTGGGGAGGATGCCCATGTGCAGCATCTCGGGGTTGGTCAGGACGACGTTCGCGTGCCCGCGGATCCACGCGCGTTCGTCGGTGGGGGTGTCGCCGTCGTAGGTCGCGGCGACGAGGTCGGGCACCAACCACTCGCGGAAGCTGCGCAGCTGGTCTTGTGCCAGCGCCTTGGTGGGGAACACCAGGAGCGTGGTGTCGCGGCTGCCGGCGACGACCGAGTCGACGATGGGCAGCTGGTAGCAGAGTGATTTTCCCGAGGCCGTCCCGGTGGCGACGACGACGTTGCGGCCGGCCCGCAAGGCGTCGACCGCGGCGGCCTGGTGCGACCACAACGTGTCGACGCCGCGCGCCCGGAGCCGATCGGTGACCGGTGTCGTGAGCGCGGGTGGCGATGCGGCGGGTCGGGCGGCGCGTGCCGGGAGCGTGGTGTCGGCGACGACGCGGTCGAAGTGCTCGTGCGCGAGGTCGTCGAGGGTGTCACAGGCGTCGGCTCGCCGGCCGGCCGCGGCGCTCGTGACGGCACTCAACGGCTGCTCAATGGGTTTGCAACACTCCGTCGTCGGCGAAGTCGGCGAGCAGGCCGTCGGCGTCGCCGGTCTTGACCAGGTTGCTGCCACTGCCGGCGCCCACCGGGAGCACGACGTTCTTCACGTTGGCGGGATCGAAGCTCAGCGACAACGACCCCATGTGGAACAGGTCGCCGATCCCCACGCCGTCGAGCTTGGTGTGACGCCCGAGCGTGGCGAGCAGCCGGACGGTGTCGCCCGCGCTCGGCTGCTTGGCCTGGATGGTCTGCAACGCCGACACGATCAGCAGGCCCTGGTTGCTCGTGCGGCTCAGGTCGCCGTTGCTGAACGAGTGCCGGTCGCGCGAGAACTGCAGCGCCTGTTCACCGTTGAGGTGCGCGGGGCCCGCGGCGAAGTGCGCGCCGGAGAAGTCGTCGTCCATGGGCGCGGGGATGTTGACGTCGACGCCGCCGATCTCGTCGACCATCTGCTGGAAGTGCGGGAAGTTGGCGCGGATCACCCACGTGATGGGCACGTTCACGATCGACGACACCGCGTCGGCTTCGTCGCGCAATTCGTTGCCACCGGGGTTGTTCACGATGTAGGAGTTGATCTTCGACCCGCCGGGACCCTCGGTGTCGCGCGGGATGTCGATGATCGTGGCCGACTTGAGCGCCGGGTTCACGCCGATCACGTGCACCGCGTCGGCCAGACCGGGATCGTCGGGCGACTGGGACGGATCGTCGGAGCGCGCGCCGGTGCCGAGGACGAGCGCGAAGAACGGTTGTTGCGGGCCGCCGTCGTTGCGCGCCGCGCCGAACTTGGAGACCTGGAACCACACCGCGCCCTGCGCGGGGACCGGCTTGCCGAACACCAGCCATGCGGCGGTGATCCCGCCCGCGAGCAGGAGTCCGCAGAGGAGCGGAGCGACGACGAGGAACGTCAGGGCCCGTCGGCGAGGGTCACGGCGAGGTGAGCGCGGGGTGCGGGTGCGGGCGATCACTTCGCGGCTCCGGTGGTGGTCGCGGCCCCCGAGGTGGTGGTGGGGGAGAGGTCGGCGCCCTCACGGGTGACCACCACGTTGTAGGCCGTGATCTTCCATGCGCCCGACGCGTCGGGCTGCAGGGTGAAGTCGGCCTTGCGGACGATGTGCAGGGGTGCGGCGCCCTTCACCTTGGTGGCACCGGTGGTGTCGACGAGGAGCGCCGCGGTGATCAGCGTGAGGGTGCCGGACTGGTCGCCGAGACCGACGAGGGTCACGGGCTGGCCGGTGACGGTGAGGTCGCCGGTCACCTTCGCCAGCCCTTCGTCGAGCAGGGTGCCCCGGTCGGTGGTGGTCGCCGACGCCAGCGTGTTCGCGTCGAAGACGGCGCCGAAGTCGGCGGTCGCCGGCTTCCCCGTACGCAACGGCTGCACGGTCGCGCCCTTCAGGTAGGTGGTGAGCGCGTCGAGCACGTGCTGCGACTGGTCGGGGGCGATCGCGACCGGTGCGCCGGCGCTGTCGGCCGAGACGTCACCGAGGGTGATGTCGACGTTCGTCTTGGGGGCAGCGGCCGACGTCGTGGAGGTGGCGGCCTTGTCGTCGCCGCCGGAACAACTCGCGAGCGCGAGCCCGGCGCCGAGCGCGACGACGAGCACTCCGACGCCGGCGATCAGCGCCCGGCGGCGGGCGCGCCGGCGACGTACGCCGGAGCGCGTGGGGGTGTCGGGAGCCATCGGCGTCTCAGGGTAGGAGACCAACCCTCGCTGGCTCGGGCACCGAACCGGCCTCGTATCATTTGTCCCCATGGCGCTGAAGAAGATGGTCGAGCGATTCACGAAGCCGGTCGAGGAGATCGACCGCGAGCACCTCACTGCATTCTGCGATGCCCGTCACCTGACCGCGATGGACTCGATCGAGCCGCGCACGCGGGTGAAGGTCGGCGGCGAGGTGCGTTCGGTGCGGATCGTGCCCCGGGCCGGCGCACCTGCGCTCGAGGTGACGGTCAGCGACGGCCGCGGCTCGATCATCGGGGTGTTCCTCGGCCGCCGCAAGATCGCCGGGCTCTCCCCGGGACGCAAGGTCGCCTTGGAGGGCGTCGCCGCGCGCGACGGCAAGCGCTACCTGCTGTTCAACCCGATCTACGAGCTGCTGAGCTAGGGCCGGGGCGAGCGGGCGGTTACAAGGAGGCGCCGGTGAGGATGCGGCGCACCTCGTCTTCCGACTCCGGCGTGACCATCGCCAGCACCTCGTCGCCCGCCTCGAACACCGAGTCGCCGCGCGGCATCACCACGTGCTCGTCGCGCACGATGGCGACGACGGTGGCGTTGCGCGGCACGTCGATGTCCTTCAGTGCCCGGTCGATGACCGGCGAGTCGTCGGCGAGGGTGACCTCCACGAGGCGGGCCTGACCGCCTTCGAACTGGAGGATCCGCACCAGGCGACCGACGGTCACCGCCTCTTCGACCAGCGCGGTGATGAGGTGCGGGGTCGACACCGAGAGGTCGACGCCCCAGTTCTCGTTGAACAGCCACTCGTTCTTCGGGTGGTTCACGCGTGCGATCACGCGCGGCACCGCGAACTCCTGCTTGGCGAGCAGCGAGAGCACGAGGTTGTCCTCGTCGTCGCCGGTCGCGGCGACGACCACGTCGCACGAGTCGAGGCCTGCGGCGCGCAGCGAGTTGACCTCACAGCAATCGGCGACGTGCCAGTCGATGCCGTCGCCCGGCTCCTGCGCCCGCTTCACGACGGAGGGGAGCTGCTCGATGACCATGACGTCGTGGTCGGCCGCCCTGAGGTCGTTGGCGATGAACAATCCGACGTTTCCTGCACCGGCGATGGCAACGCGCATCAGTGGTGCTCCTCTCCGTGCTCGAGGCGATGGCGGAGCGTGTCGAGGGCCGACACGTCGGCCGCGAAGTGCAGGATGTCGCCGTCCTGGCCGATCGCGCTCGGCG
>DASXXX010000091.1:0-14877 GCA_036502765.1 Acidimicrobiia bacterium
CGCCGTCGATTCGAGTCGGTGACCACGAGCGTGGCGTCGGCATCGGCGTCGACGAGCTTCCGGAGGTTGGCCTGGTCCTTCGCGTACGAACCCGAGTAGACGACGGCACCGTTGCCGTCGAGCAGACCCCGGGCGCCGGCGTCGACGAGCCCTTCACCGCTGCCGGCCACGACGAGCTGCCCGGTCGCCGCGTCGGCGCGCACGATCGTGTCGGGTGAATTGACGGAGTACACCTTCACCGGCGCCCCGTCGGTCGCGTCGGCGGGAAGCCCGAGCTGCCGCTCGTCGACGTGGTCCTGGTGGGGCCTCGGCGTGGTCGGGCCGTACGAGGTGGGGGCGCCGAGACCGTCCGGGGTCGGGGTCAACAGCGTCGAGATCTCGGCGGGTCGGACGATGTCGTACCGGTCGACCTGGAGGTCGTCGCGCACCAGGATGTCGCCGGCCGCCAGCAGTCGCGCGACTGACGGCACCGACTCGGGCGCGAGCACGCGCTCCTGCAGCTGGTTGTCGAACGCGTTGAGCAAGTCGGCCGACGCCGGGGAACCCCACGGCACCAGCTCGCGCGCGACGTAGGGACGATCGGTGAGGCCCGGCGTGATCGGCTCGACGGTGCCGCCCCACACGTAGTTCGTGAAGTCGATGCCCGGGATCTCGAGGATGCGGGTGTCGTGCGGCTCGGAGTCGAGCGCGGCGATCGCCTGCGTCCAGTAGTCGGGCACATCACCGCGGAGCAGGGAGGACGTGTAGTACTGACCGTTCCAGATCGGCGCGAAGTTCACGACGATCACGAGGATGACGACGCCCGACACGCCCCATGCGAACGCGGAACGCTGTGGCCGCGAGAGCCTCGCGATGGCTGCGTTCACGCCCACGCCGAGCAGGACGGCAAGGGCGAGGACGACCAGCGGTGTGGCCCGGCTCGAGCTCCGCAGCGCGAGACCCGCCGTCGATCCCTCGGCGAACCGCTTGAACGCGCCGCCGGCGAACGACGGGTGGTCGTACGGGTACACGCCCACGGCGAGGACCATGCCGACGAGCAGGATCCCGATGAAGTACACGCGGTGCGACCAACGCACGAACGCGGCCGACACCATCGCCAGCAGCGGCACCGCGAAGCTCGTCGTCAGCACGAAGATCCGCTGCGTGAAGCTGGTGCTCGCCTGGGTCCAGACGCCGAGCCGGTCGCCGCCGTAGAAGTACCAGTACCCGAGCCCGCGCAGGGTCTCGGTCGCGGTGGAAGTGCTCGACACCGCCTTCACCGTCTCCGTGTAGCGGAGGATGTCCATCCCGTAGCGGCCCTGCATCACGATTCCCGCGATCCACCACAACGACGCGAGCAGCGTGAGGAGCCCGATGCGGAGGGTCGTGCCCACCGCACGACGCCAGTCGACCTCCCGAGCGATCCACACCGCGTAGGGGATCCACAACGCGGGCGCGAGGCCGGCGAGGAGCAGCGCGGTGAGGTTGATGCCACCGACGATCTGGATGACGATCGCAAACGCGGCCGGGTATCCCCACCCACCCTTGCGCAACGCCCGCGCGACGATCGCGATCATCCACGGCAACGCCACCCACGGCAGGATGAGGTCGCTGAACTTCGACGTGAACTCCAGCGCGTACGGCGTGAGCATGTACGCGACCGCGCCGACGACCATTCCCGGGCCGTGCTGTCCCAGCGTGCGGTAGAGGTACAGCATCCCCGCCGCCGCGAAGAAGAACAGCGATCCGAGCCACAGCCGCTGCGCGACCCAGTCAGGGACTCCGAGCCGGTCGAAGACCCAGTAATAAGGGCCCATGGGGAACAGGAACCCGATGTTCTGGTGCGAGACGGTGCCGAGACCGATGTTCGGGTCCCACAGCGACGCCGCACGCGACATGAGGCGTCCGGGATCGAGGTAGAGGTAGTTCTTCGAATCGACACTGACCTTGCCGGGCGATGCGAACAGCGGCGGGATGTACGCAAGCGCGGCCAGGCAGAGGTACCCGAGCAGCCTCCTCCGCGGCGTGCTCGGTGCAGCCGAGACCGGGCGCGTCGCCGAGTCCGCGACCGTGGCGGTCAACGGCGATGCTGGTGCGACCGTCGGCGCCTCGCGTCGGCCGCGAGACTCTCCATCACGCCGAGCGCGGTCTTCGACCACTGGAACCGCGCCGAGTGCGCGAGGGCTGCGGTCGACAGCCGCTGGCGGAGATCACCGTCGCGCAGGACGCGGTCGATGGCTCGGGCGATGCCCGGCATGTCGTCGGCGAGCAGGCCGGTGACCCCGTCGACCACTGCGTCCTCGTGACCCGCGATGCGGGTGGCGACCGCAGGCGTGCCGCACGCCGACGCCTCGGTGATCGTCATGCCCCAGCCTTCGCGCGCGGACGTGCTCGCCAGCACCCACGCGCGCCGGTAGAGGTCGACGATCTCGTCGTCGGACACCCGACCGGGGAGGTGGATCCAGTCCTCGGCGCCGAGCTCGCGGCGCTGCGCCTCCAGCGCATCGCGCTCGTAGCCCTCCCCCGCGATCACCGCCTCCAACGTGGGGTGGTCGTGCTTGAGCTCGGCCAGCACCTCGAGCAGGAGCTGATGGCGCTTGACCGGCACCAGCCGGCCCACGGCGACGACGAGCGGGGTCGGCGACTTCTCGCCCCCGGGCGAGTACTTGCTGTCGATCCCCGGTGGCACCACCTGCACCCGGTCCGCCTTGAAGCCGAGCAGCTCGACCAGCTCCCGCTTGCTCGACTCGGAGGGCGTGCAGATCGGCGTGCGCCGGTAGAACGGCGGAGCGAGCTTGGCCTCGATGAAGCTGCCGAGCGCCGCGCTGCGCGGCGGGAGCGTCATCTGCCACATCTCGGCGTGGTAGTGGTGCAGGAACACCACCCGCGGCGACGTCACCCACAGCGGCGAGAAGAACGGCATGCCGTTCCAGATCTCGACCAGTCCGTCGCTCGCACCGTGCCAGCCCATGCGCTCGCTGAACGCGGCGCGCGGGAAGACCATGTAGCGGCCGGCCTTGCGGATCACGCGGTAACCGTCGCGCCACGCGACGTGCGACCGGCCGCTCGCGTACGAGGTCCGCATCGTGACCTCGACGCCCGCTTCGGCCCAGCACCGCGCGATCTCGTGCACGTGGATCTCGGAACCACCCGCCTCCGGATCGTCGAGATCGCGCCAGGCGAGGATGCTGATCCGGCGCAAGCCCGCTTCCGCGGCAACGTCGCCCAGCTTGGAGATGTTGGTGTCGTGGTCCATCGTCGAGACCGGCGCGGGGTGCTCAGCACGCGGCAAAACCCGCGCTCGAAGCCCCCGTTCGGCGGTCTCGGGAGCGTATCCGACGCGTGCCCCGGGACCCCGTCACTCGGATCGGCCCCGGTTAGTCTCTAGCCTCGTCGGCGCCGGGTACACGGCCAGGGCCGTCGTCTCCGAGATCGAGGACACGTGCAGTCAGCCGAGAAGAGCTTCGACGCGACGTTGGCGGACGTCGCCGACGTCGAAGGTTGGATGACCGACGCGCAAGCGCGGCGATTGTGGGACAGCGCTCGGCGCGTGGCGCCGGGGGGCCGGATCGTGGAGATCGGAAGCTTTCGCGGACGGTCGGCGATCGTGCTCGCGCGCGCCGCGGCCGACGGCGTCGAGGTCGTCGCCATCGACCCGCACCTGGGCACCGATCGCGGTCCGCAGGAGATGGTCACGACCGCCGAACACGGCGACTCGGACCACGAGCAGTTCCTGGCGAATCTCGCGCGCGCAGGCGTGCAGGATCGGGTGCGCCACGTCCGGAAGCTGTCGAGCGCGGCCTCGGCGGACGTCGCGGACCCGATCACGCTCCTCTACATCGACGGCGCCCACCGCTTCGGCCCGGCGCGCGCCGACATCCGCGACTGGGGTGCGCGCGTCGCGCCCGGCGGCACGCTCCTGGTGCACGACACGTTCAGTTCCGTCGGCGTGACCGCGGCCATCGCAACCGAGCTCCTCGACGGGCGCGCGGGCTTCGAGTACGTCGGGCGATCGGGAACACTGGCGGAGTACCACCGGAGCGAGCTCGACACCAACACGCGGGTCAGCAACGCCGGCCGCCAATTGGCGCAGCTCCCCTACTTCGTGCGCAACCTCGCGATCAAGGTCCTGATCGTGCTCCGGCTGCGGTCGCTCACCAGACTGCTCGGGCAGCCGACCGCGGAATGGCCGTACTGACACGGGTTCGGGGCTTCCTCGGGGCTCTCCTCCTGATCACGGGCGTGGCGCTCGGGATTCGCCTGGGATACGCCGTCGCCGTCGACCCGCAGGTGCCCGAGCTCAGCGACGCGAGCGCGTACCACCTGCTCGCCAACGACCTCGCCGACGGCAAGGGCTACGTACGACCGTTCGACCTCGCCGCGTTCGGGCTCACGCATCCCACCGCCGAGTACCCACCGCTCTTCCCGGCCGCGCTCTCCGTCGCCTCACTCGCCGGTGGCCGGAGCGTCGGATCGCAGCGCATCCTCACGTGCATCATCGGCGCCGGCACGGTGTTCCTCGTCGGCCTGCTCGGGCGCCGGGTCCGGGGCGACGCGGTCGGGATCGTCGCCGCGGCGCTGGCGGCCGTCTACCCGATGCTCTTCATCGCCGACGGCGTGTTGATGTCGGAGGGCCTCTTCGCGTTGCTCGTCACCGCGGCGCTGCTCCTCGCGTACCGCGCCGTCGACCGGCCGACCCCGTGGCGCTTCGCCGCGCTCGGTGCCGTCCTCGGGCTCGCCGCACTGACGCGCACCGAGGGCCTGCTGTTGGCGCTCGTCCTCGTCGTCCCGCTGGCGATCCGTCTCCACCAGGTGCCGACGGGCCGGCGCGCGCTCTTGGGAGTGGTGGCGCTCGGAGCCACCGTGATCGTGATCGCGCCGTGGACGATCCGGAACGCCGTCCAGCTGGATGCCTTCGTCCCGATCTCGAACAACGTGGGCTCCGCGCTCGACGGTGCCAACTGCGGACCGGTGTACTCCGGCTCCGACATCGGCCTCTGGCGGTCGACGTTCGCGGCGACCAACGGCACGTCGACCGAGTGCTTCGAGGGCTTCGAC
Source organism: Acidimicrobiia bacterium (assembly GCA_036502765.1). GTDB lineage: Bacteria > Actinomycetota > Acidimicrobiia > IMCC26256 > DASPTH01 > DASUAS01. The sequence goes on from DASXXX010000091.1 coordinate 5,038, forward strand.
GTGCGCGCGCCCGGCTTCAACGAGGCGACCGCGGCGGCCGTCCATCGCGACGACGGGCTCAGCTACGCGGCGCACCACGCCGATCGCCTGCCGGTGGTGGCGGCCGCTCGCGTGCTGCGCACCTTCGGGGCCTTCCACGTGAGCCAGGAGCTCAACGTGGAGTCCTTCGAGGGTCGACCCCACGCGTGGCTCGTCGCGGGGTTCGTGGGGTACTGGCTGCTGGTTCCCTTCGCCATCGTGGGCGTCGTGCTCCTGCTGCTCGCGCGAGCGCTCCTCTGGCCCCTCGTGGCACCCTTCGCCGCGGTGGCGATCGGCACCGTGCTCACCTACGGCAACCAGCGGTTCCGCATCGGCGCCGAGCCGCCGCTCGTGATCCTCGCGGCCGTCGCGTTCGTCGCCATCGCCGCGCGCCTCCGCCGCACGCCTGCGCCGCAACCGAGCCCTGAGCCGGCGCCGGAGCTGGTCGGATGACCGACACCATCCTCGATCCCATGGCGACGGAGGTGGCGCCGCAGCCGCGCCGGCACCACTTCCCGGGCTTCGACGGGTTCCGCGCCATCGCGGCGGTCCTCGTCCTGGTCACCCACCTCACGGAGTCGGCCCGCTTCAACAACATCTGGGGCGGCGAGTACTTCGCCCGCATGGACGCCGGCGTCGCGATCTTCTTCCTGGTCTCGGGGTTCCTGCTGTACCGGCCGTTCGTGATGGCGCGCTTCCGTGGCACCCCGGGGCCGGGCGTCGTGTCGTTCTTCTGGCGGCGCGCGCTACGCATCTACCCCGCGTTCTGGCTGGTCACGCTCATCGCCGTGTACGTCTTCGGCGACGCGCCCTTCGGCAGCCCGAGCCAGGCGTTCCTGCACCTCTCGCTGCTCCACATCTACAGCCCCACGACCGTGCTGCAGGGGCCGATCCTCCAGTCGTGGACCCTCGGCACCGAGCTCTCCTTCTACCTGTTCCTCCCCGTGTACGCGGCGGTCATCGGCTGGATCGCAGTCCGCGTGCGCCGGGTCCTCGCGGTCGAGCTCGTCGGCGTCGTGGCGCTGTACGCCTTCAGCGTCGGCTGGCAGCTCATGATCCTCGCCTCGCCCGGTCGCCTCGACGGCATGTACATGACGTGGCTGCCCGCCTGGCTCGACCTGTTCTCGATGGGCATGTTCCTGGCGGTGGTGAGCTCCTGGACCGCCAACCAGGGCGGCCGCGATCAGACGCTGCTCGCCCGGAAGTGGGCGCCCGCGGCATGCTGGGCGCTCGCGGCGCTTGCGTTCTGGGCGGTGGCGACGCAGATCGGCCTGCCGCGCGCCTCGATCGTCTACACGCGCACCGAGGACATGTTGCGCCACGTGCTCTACGGCGCGACCGCGTTCTTCCTCCTCCTGCCGGGCATCTTCGGGCCGCAGGACCGCGGCGGCATCAGGAAGTTCCTGCAGCTGCGCGTCGTGGTCGCCGTCGGCCTGATCTCCTACGGCATCTACCTCTGGCACGAGCTCTGGATCAACGAGTTCCTCGCCTGGACCGGCGACACCTTCGGCTTCTCGAACCTGTTCTGGATGTCGGTGGTCGCCGTGACGCTGACGTTCACGGCCGCAGCACTCAGCTACCACTTCGTCGAGAAGCCCGTCCTGCGCTTCAAGAGCTGGAAGCCGGTCGCGAAGGCCCACGTCGGCGACCAGTGGACCGCGTTCGTCGCGACGCTCGCCCGGGTCGCACCCCGACGAGGTGACACCCGCCGCTTCGTGAAGTGGCTGGCACTCATCGGCCTCGCCGCGCTGGCGATCCGCGTCGTGTACGTCCTCACCGTTGCGACGCACAACCCCGGATTCGGCGACGGCTTCTACTACCACGAGCAGGCGAACCTCCTCGCGTCCGGGAAGGGCTTCGCCAACCCCTTCCTCTACTCCCTGAAGGGGATCGTGACGCCGACGGCGATCCACCCGCCGCTGTTCTCGATGGTGCTCAGCATCCCGTCGTTCCTCGGACTCCAGAGCTTCCTCGCCCACAAGCTCATGTCGTGCCTCATCGGCACCGCGCTCGTCGTGGCGATCGGGGTGTTGGGGCGGCGCATCGGTGGCGACCGGGTCGGTCTGATCGCGGCGGGCGCCGCGGCCATCTACCCGAACCTCTGGGCCATCGACGGGATCCTGCTGCCCGAAGGTCTGTTCGCGTTGACCGTCGTGCTGGTCGTGCTGGCGACGTACCGCTTCCTCGATCGACCGGGCATCGCGCGCGCCGCGGTCCTCGGGGGGCTGCTCGGTCTGGCACTCCTCGTGCGGGGCGAGGCGATCTTCCTCCTCGCCACGATCGCCCTCATCGTCGCGATCGTGATCCGACATCGAGGGTGGCGGTCGACCCTGGGGCTCGTGGCGGTGCTCGGCGCGGCCACCCTGCTCGTTGTGTCGCCGTGGCTGATCCGCAACGAGACGCGCTTCGAGCGCCCGGTCGCGTTCTCCACCAACAGCGGCGACGTCCTCGCCCAGTCGAACTGCGACGAGACCTACTACGGCCCGACCATCGGCTACTGGGTGTACCTGTGCAGCGCGCGGATCCCCGTGACGGGTGACGAGTCGCAGATCGCCAACCAGCGCTCACAGACCGCGATCGACTACATCCGCGACCACCGGTCGCGCGTGCCGGTGGTCGTCGCCGCGCGGGTCGGGCGCCTGTGGGACGTCTACCAACCGATCACGAACACCGAGCTGTCCACCATCGAGGGTCGCGACCTCAACGTGTCGCGTGCCGGGCTCGCCATGTACGCCGTGCTCGTGCCCTTCGCGCTCCTCGGCTTCGTCGTGCTCCGCCGGCGTCGACGACCGCGCCTCTCACCGCTGCTCGCGCCGGCGCTGATGGTCACCATCACGGCCATGACGACCTACGGCGAGATCCGGTTCCGCGCTGCCGCCGAAGGGACCATCGTCATCCTCGCCGCGGTCGCCGTCGACGCGCTGCTGCGTCGTCGGCGGCCGGCCGACGTCATCTCCCTCGACGAGCTCGACGCATCCGTGCCCTCCCACGCGGTGGTGCCCCAGCTCGCGCAGACCGGTGTCCTAGTGTCACCCGCCGTGCAAGTCGACGTCCCGGTGGACCCGGCGGAGGAGCCGGCACCGAACGGCGACCAGCCAGCGACGCCAGCCGGCCGGCGGTGGTCGCTCGACCGCTTGTCGAACCGCACCCGCAACGTCCTGCTCATCGGGACGCTGCTCCTGCTCGCGCTCCTCCCGGTCCGCGGGATGCTGCGCAGCCAGGGACCGCCGATGGAAGAGGGCTTCATGCTCGTCTTCCCGAAGATGGTCCTCGACGGCGCGGTGGCGAACAAGGACTTCCTCCACCTCTACGGCCCCGGCAGCCTCTGGGTGTTGGCCGGCGTGTACAAGCTGTTCGGCGTCACCCTGCAGGTGGAGCGACTCTTCGGGCTGCTGCAACAGATCGGCGTGATCCTCGGCGTCGTCCTGCTCGCGCGCCGCTGGGGTCGCACCGCGGCGCTGTTCTGCGGCGCGCTCTCGATCGTCTTCGTCATGCCCCCGATCGGCCTCACCGCGCTGGCCTGGGTCGGCGGCCTCGGCCTCGCGCTCCTCGGGGTGTCGTGTTGCGTCGAGATGCGTCGCGCCGACGACGAGAGACGCGCGCGCCGTTGGGCGCTCGCCGCCGGACTGCTCTTCGCGGTCGCGCTCCTGTACCGGCCCGAGTTGGTCCTCGCCATCGCCCTCGGTGGTGGTGCCCTGGTGTGGGGCACGACGCGAGCGGTGAAGCTGCGCCTCGCCGCCGGGCTCGCGCTCGCAGTCGTCGGCTACGCGGTGCACGTCGCGATGGCGGGCCTCAACAACGTGTGGCAGGGGATGGTCCTCGACCCCCTCGTCCATCTCCGCGGCGGGCGCGCGCTCCCCGTTCCCCCCTCCTTCAACCAGTACGACGGCTGGCTGCAGCGGGTCGGGGAGATCGGGCAGTTGAAGTGGTTCCCCGCGTTGAAGGGGCCGACGCAGCTCGCGCTGTGGTTCTTCATCCTCCTCGCCTGCGCCGCGCTCCTCCTCGTGGTCGGCATCCGCACGTTCCGGCGTGACCGGTCGTCGCTCCTCGGCCGCACCCTCCTCGCGATCGCGCTCTTCAGCTGCGGGATCGTTCCCCAGGCGATGCAACGCGACGACTCCACCCACCTGGCGTGGGTGAGCTGCGTCGTCATCGCCTTCGCGCCGCTCGCCCTGATCGAGCTGCTCCGCGGTTGGCGGCCGACCTGGTCGGTCAGACGCTGCGCGGCGACGTGCGGGGTGGCCCTCGTCGCGCTGGTCGTGATCGTCATCCCGTATTCGGAAGTCCGGAGCTACGCCGACTACACCCTGCAGTCCTTCGGGATCCATCGCAGCGCGCACGAGATGCGCAACGGCGACCAGATCTTCTACTACGGGCGCTACGACGCCTGGCAGGCACTCGAGCAGATGATCCCCGACCTCGAGAAGATGTCGAAACCCGGCGATCGTCTCTTCGTGGGGACGGGCGATCTCCGCAAGACGCCGTTCAGCGAGGCTTGGCTCTACTACATGTTCCCGAAGCTCACGCCCGCGACCTACTACATCGAGATGGATCCCGGCATCGCGAACGCCAAGAACTCGCGACTCGCGGGTGACGTCGCGTCGGCTGACTGGGTCATCAAGTCCACCGTGTGGGACGGCTTCGACGAGCCGAACGACTCCGAGAAGTTCGGCCCCGACAGGCCCAACCAGGTGCTGCGCGACAAGTTCTGCAGCGTTGGCGTGTACGGAAACGGCCTCTACGAGCTGCTCAAGCGCTGCAAGCCGTGAGCGCGTCGCGCTACGCGCTCGGCGTGGCGCTCGTCGTCGTCGTGATCGCTGCGCTCGCGTTCGGAGCGCGGCGCGTTCGCGCCCGGCTCCTCCCCGACTGGACCGGGGCGCCGGCGCGCCTCGCCGAGGTGCTGGTCGGGATCGCCGCGCTGATCCTCGTCCCCGAGCTCCTCGGTGCCGTCGGTCAGTTCCGCCGCTGGCCGGTCGTGCTCGCGCTCACCGTCGTCGGAGTGGCGGGAGGTCTCCTCGCGGGCGCGCCCACGAGCTCGTCGGCCGCACCACCCGAGGCGCGCGACCCTCGCACGAAGGGGTCCCGCGCAGTCACGGTGGCATCGCTCGTGGTGGGCGCGGCGGTGTTCGCGCAATGGAGCGCGCACGTCGTCTCGTCGTACCGGGCCGGGATCTGGGACGGCGACAGCATCTGGTACCACCTCACGTTCGCCGCGCACTTCGTGCAGAGCGGCTACGTCACCCATCCGATCTTCACCAACGCCGACACGCTGGTCACCTACTTCCCTGCCAACGCCGAGATCTTCAACGCGGTCACCATCCTCCCGTTCGGCCACGACGTGCTCGTGCCGCTGGTCAACCTCCTGTGGCTCTCGCTGGCCCTGCTCGCCGGGTGGTGCATCGGACGCTTCTACCGCGCCGCCTCCGTCGGCCTCGCCGGTGTCGCAGTCGTGATGAGCGTGCCCGTGGTCGCGGCCACGCAGGCAGGAACGGCGCGCAACGACGTCGCTGCGATCGCCCTCTACCTCACCGCGATCGCTCTGGTGCTCCACGCACGATGGCGACCGGCAGGGTTGGCGCTCGGCGGCCTCGCCGCCGGTCTCGCGCTCGGCGTGAAGCTCAGTGCGATCCCCGCGGTCGCGTTCCTCGCCGTCGCGGTGATCGTCGCCGCGCCGGCTGGTGCCCGACGACGGCTCGCGCTCCCCTGGCTCGGCCCGCTCGCGGGTGCGGGTGCGTTCTGGTACGTGCGCAACCTGGTGCTCCTCGGCAATCCCGTGCCGACGGTGGCCGTGCACCTCGGACCCCTCAGCCTCCCGACGGTCCGCGTCGGTGGCGAGACCGGATCGATCTTCGAGCACGTCGGCGATCCCGGTGCGTGGTCCAGTCGGTTCCGACCCGGGTTGCAGTTGGCGTTCGGCGACGCCTGGTGGATGGTCCCGATCCTCGTCGCGGTCTCCATCGCGCTGATCCTGTTCCTCGGTCGCGATCACACCGCTCGCGCGCTCGCCGCCGCCAGCCTGCTGGCCGTGGTGGCCTACGCGGTGTTGCCCAACAGTGCACCGGGCTCCGGTCTCGTCGGAGGGCTGAACTTCGGCTTGAACGTGCGGTACGCGCTTCCCGCGATCGCCGCCGTGACCGCGCTGACGGCGTCCTTGCCGTTCATGGCGACCGTCGCCGGGCGCGCGGTGTCGGTGGCGGTCTTCGCGCTGGCCGTCGGCTTCGGGGTGTCGAATCGCACGTTCGAGCGGCTCTGGGAGTGGCAGGTCTCCTCGAGCCAACGCTGGATCGGGCTGGCGGCCGTGCTGCTCGCGGCCGCCGTGATCGCCAGCTTCGTCGTGGTCATCACGGTGCGCCGGGGCGGACGGCTGGCCTTGACCATGTCCCTCGGCGTCGTGATCGCGGTGGTCGCGGGTGGATGGTGGGTGCAGCGCAGCTATCTCCGTGACCGGTACGCACACCCACGAGCCGGCGAGACGTCGAGCCCCGCGTGGGCGTGGGCGCAAGACCTGCCGCCGACGCGCATCGGCATCGTCGGCGATCTCCTGCAGTACCCGTACACGGGACGCGCGCTGGCAACTCGGGTGCGCTACATCGGCACGGAGCTCGACGACGGCGGGTTCCGCTCCGCACGCACCTGCCGTGAGTGGCGCCAGGCGTTGGCCGACGGTCGCTTCGAATACGTTGTCCTCTCGCCGAACCTCCTCATGGCGGTGCGGAGCGACATCGACCGTGCCGCGACGTGGACCATGACCGTTCCCGGTACGACGAACGTGTTCCACGACGCCCACACCGACGTGTTCCGCCTCACCCGCACCCCGGATCCCGATGCCTGTCCGTGAGCTGAGCGTCTTCTTCCCTGCCTTCGACGAGGAGGCGAACATCGAACGCACGGTGCAGCGCGCGCTCGATGTCCTCCGGGGACTCCCGTTGGAGCGCTTCGAGGTGCTCGTCGTGGACGACGGCAGCACCGACGCGACCCCGAAGATCGCGGACGTGCTCGCCGAGCAGGAACCCGAGGTCCGCGCCGTCCACCACGCGCAGAACCGCGGCTACGGCGCGGCGTTGCGCACCGGATTCGATTCGGCGCGCTGCGACTGGACCTTCTTCACGGACGGCGACGGCCAGTTCGACATGGGCGAGCTCCCGCTGCTGCTCGAGCGGGCCGACCGGTTCGACATCGTCGTCGGCTACCGCAAGCGACGCGCCGATCATCTGGGGCGGAGGATCAACACCTTCCTGTGGTCGACGCTGGTCCGGACGATGCTTCGGGTACCGGTGCGCGACGTCGACTGCGCGTTCAAGCTCCTGCGGCGGGACGCGCTGCAGCGGATCGGACCACTCACCTCTGACGGCGCCGTGATCTCGACGGAGCTGCTCGCGAAGGCGCGCTGGGCGGGCATCCCGATCACCGAGGTGGCGGTCAGCCACTACCCGCGGCTCGCCGGCAGCCCGACCGGCGCGAGCCCACGCGTCATCATCAAGGCGTTCCGAGAGCTGGTGCACCTCCGTGCCGCCGTCGCGCACGACGAGCGTCATCACGGCGAGGGCACGCCCTGAGCGCACGACCGGAGGTAGGTTACGGCCCATGCGCGTGCTGATCGTCTCGCCGACCTACCAGGAGGCCGAGAACGTCGAGGAATTCCTGCGGCGCGTGCGGGCAGGCGCGCCCGCAGCCGACATCCTCGTCGTCGACGATTCCAGCCCCGACGGCACCGCGCAGATCGCAGAGCGGGTCGCGAACGAGCTGGGACGCATCGAGATCCTCCGGCGCCCGAGCAAGGACGGCCTCGGCGAGGCCTACCGCGCCGGCTTCGGGCTCGGCATGACACGCGACTACGACGTGCTCGTGCAGATCGACGCCGACCTGTCCCACGAGCCCGAAGTGATCCCCGAACTTCTCGCCGCCATCGAGGCCGGTGCCGACGTCGCGATCGGATCGCGGTACGCGCCGGGAGGCTCCATCCCCCACTGGCCCTGGTACCGCCGCGCGCTCTCTCGTTACGGCAACCGCTACGCCGCCTTCGTGCTCGGGCTCCAGATCCGCGACGCCACGTCGGGGTTCCGCGCGTACCAGGCGTCGACGCTCGAGACGATCGACTTCACGACGACGCGGGCGAAGGGCTACGGCTTCCAGATCGAGACTGCGTACCGGGTCTGGCAAAAAGGCGGCAAGGCCGCCGAGGTGCCGATCACGTTCCACGATCGCGTGCGCGGCTATTCGAAGATGAGCTGGCACATCTTCGCGGAAGAGCTGCTCCTCGTGACCTGGTGGGGATTCCGCGATCGTGTGCTGCGCCGCGGCGCGGCGTCCTAACCCGCGCCGGCACCCGTGCGTCTGAACGAGCCGCTCGGGCCACCGGCGGATCCGGGCGAGCAGCACGACTCGAGTCCGTCCGGCACCGGGGAGACGGGCTCGTGGTCGGAAGCGGCGATCGCGACGCTGCCGGCGTGGATCGTGGCCCGGGTCATCGTGGGCGTGGCCCTCGGCTTCTCGCGCTACGTCGTCGACCACATCGGATCGGTGATCCCCATCACCGCGTCGTCCATCCATTCGGGTCTCACCGCTTGGGACGGTGCCTGGTACTCCGACATCGCCGCGCACGGCTATGCCGCGCTCCCCCGCGAAGCGCTGCGGTTCTTCCCGGGCCTCCCGATCGCGGCACGCGCACTGGGGTCGCTCGGATTCGGAGATCGGCTGTCCCTCGTTCTCATCTCGAACATCTCGGCGTTCGTCGCGGGAGTGATGCTGTATCGGCTCGTCCGGTACGAGACCGGAGATCGCCCGCTTGCCGTGCGCTCGGTCTGGCTCCTGAACCTCGCGCCGCCCGCGTTCGTGTTCGTCATGGGCTACACCGACGCAACGGCGGTCGCCCTCGCCGTCTCCACGATGTACTTCCTTCGCCGGAAGCGTTGGTGGGAGGCTGCGCTCTGCGCCCTCCTCGCCGGCGTGTTCCGACCGACGGCGCTGCTGCTGGCGGTGCCTGCGTTGGTCGAAGCACTGCGGGGCATCGACCGCGCATCATGGCGCGAACGGCTCGGTCGAGTGGCGGCGGTCGCAGCGGCGCCGGCCGGCACCCTTGTCTACCTCGCGTGGGTCGGGTCTCGCTTCGGCGACTTCGCGCTGCCGTTCAGCGAGCAGACCAGCGCGCATCTGCGCGGGCAGCTCACGGATCCCGTCAGTGCGATCGTCCACGCCATCCGGGCCGGGTTCGACGGGCACCTCGGCACCGCCCTCCACGTGCCCTGGTTCGTCCTGATCGTGGCGTTGACGGTGCTCGTGTGCCTCCGCTGGCCGCTGTCGTACGCGGCGTTCACGGTCGTCGTCGTCCTGAGCGCGGTGACGTCGAACAACCTCGACTCGATGGAGCGCTACGCGCTGTTTGCGTTCCCGCTCCTCATCGCGGCCGCCCAGCTGCTGCGGTCACGGACCGTGGAGCGGGTCGTGCTCGTCCTCCTCCCGGTCGCGATGTTCGGCTACGCGTCGCTGGCGTTCCTCGGGCTCATCGGCCCCTAGACCCCGATCGGCGCCGAGACACCGATCGGCGGAGGTCGACGGCTATCGTCTCCGGACGGCCCATCCAGTCTGGGGGCAGGACCTCATGCAGCGAGCAGGACTCTCCGCGGCCACGAGGTCGACTTCGATCGATGCTTGAGACGCCCGCACCGGTGCGGGTCGGCGCACCACAGGCACCCCCTCTGCGTCGAAGCGTCGACCCGGGCGTCAGCTCAGGTACCGACCCGCGCGCGTCGAACGAGCGTCCGCGCCGTTCGCAGCAGGGTGGAGACCTTCCCCATCTGACCGCGCTGGACGGTCTGCGCGGTC
>DASXXX010000092.1:0-25801 GCA_036502765.1 Acidimicrobiia bacterium
CGGTCCTGTTGGCCCACGGCGTCAAGGTCGCGTCGGCGGGGACGGGTGTCGACGGATCGAAGCTCGGCACCGCGTCTGCCGCCCACGGTGCCCGGCAGGTGACCTACACGGGGAAGCGTCTGTACTGGTACGTCAAGGACACGGCGCCCGGTCAGGTGCGCGGGAACATCAAGGACAAGTGGGGGAAGTGGTCGACGGTCGCCGTCGCGGCTGCGGCTGCCATCACCACGGCACCGGCTGCGACGGAGGCCCCGGCGACCGAGGCCCCCGCGACCGAGGCGCCCGCCACGGCACCTCCCGCCACCGAGCCCCCGGCGACCGAACCCCCTGCGACCGACCCTCCCGCGCCGCCGACCACCAAGCCGCCTTCCACCTCATCTCCAGGCACGGGAGGGATTGCGTTCTGACGCCGCGGCGCCCGGCGTCGTGACACCATGGCAGCAGGGGAGGAGCACGCATGGAGATCGCAGGGCGGATGGCCGTCGTCACCGGCGGCGGGAGCGGGATGGGCCGGGAGCTGGTCGTGCAGCTCGCGACCGCGGGGTGCGACGTCGCGACGTGTGATGTGCACGAACCCGGCCTCGTCGAGACGCGGGAGCTGGCGGCCACGGCTGCGCCCGACGCACGCGTCACCGTGCACCGGTGCGACGTGTCCGACGAGGCGCAGGTGGGTGCATTCCGTGACGAGGTGCTCGCCGAGCACGGTCGCGATCACCTGAACCTGCTGTTCAACAACGCCGGCGTCGCCGGCGGCTACAGCTTCGTCGCCGACGATCGCGCCGCCTGGGATCGCACGTTCGCGATCTGTTGGGGCGGCGTCTATCACTGCAGCCGCGTGTTCATGCCGCTGCTGATCGCGAGCGACGCGGGGTACATCGTCAACACCAGCAGCGTGAACGGCTTCTGGGCCGCGCTCGGTCCCAACGTCCCACACACGGCCTACAGCACGGCCAAGTTCGCGGTGAAGGGCTTCTCCGAATCGCTGCTCACGGACCTCCGGATCCACGCTCCCCACGTGAAGGTGGCGGTCGTGATGCCCGGGCACGTGGGAACCGGGATCGTGGCGAACACCACGCGCGTGCTCGACGGCGACGCCGCGGCCGACGCGCTGCGCGAGGTGTCCGACGGGTTCAGCGCGCAAGCGCCGGTGTCGGCGCGCGAGGCGGCCGCGATCATCCTCGACGGCGTGCACCACGACGAGTGGCGCATCCTCGTCGGCGACGACGCGCGCGCGCTCGACGACGCGGTGCGGGCCGACCCACTGGGGGTCTACGGTGCCGACGGTCTCGCGCTGCGCAGCATCACCGGTTGAGCGAGCAGCCGCGGCGGGCTGTGGTGCCAGGTGCCGTCGATCAGGCAGAGCTCGCTGAGCAGTTCGGCGTACGGCGCGTCGGACGCACGCGCGCTGCCGAAGCCGAACACGCGCTCGCTGCCCAACACCGCGTGCGCGACTGCGCGGGCGTCGAGCAGGCGTGCGTAGTCGTTGCGTGCGAGCTCCCCCGAGTACGCCGCGAGCACGTGCTGGGCCTCGGCCAGGACGTCGACGTCGAACGGCACGTAGAGCGTCGGGCCGCGGAGGTCGGCCCAGAGTCCCCACTGCCACCAGACCGGTGGATCGGTGGCCGCCGCGCACGCGGCCTCGGTTGCCCGCGCCACCATTTCGTGGGTCGGGTGCGCGTCGTCGGGCGAGGGTGAGATCACGATCGTGGGTGCGAGCTCGCGGACCAACGACGCGAGCCGTTCCTCCATGCGCGACCCGTCCGGCAGCAGCAGCTCGAACCCGGCGCGCCGGTTGGCCTCGACCGCTTCGCGATGCCGCCGATCGTGGTCGTCGGGGCGACCGAGGTTCGCGACCACGTTGACCACCCGCCACCCGGCTCGGCGCAGCAGCAGCAACGTGGCCGGCGCACCCAAGGCCTCGTCGTCGGGATGGGGCGAGACGTGCACGACGACCGGCATCGGGGCAGGCTAAGAGAGCGTCGAGACCGACCGGATGACGAGACCACGTGGGAGCGCCAGTGGAGGTCACCTTCTGGGGGACTCGAGGTTCGATCGCCAAGGCCGGACCGACCACGGTCCGGTACGGCGGCAACACGTCGTGTGTCACCGTCCGCACCGACTCCGGCACGCTCATCGTGCTCGACTGCGGCACCGGGATCCACGAGCTCGGCCAGGTGCTCGCGCGTCACGACGGTCCGGTCGACGGGCACCTCCTCATCGGCCACACCCACTGGGATCACATCCAGGGCCTGCCGTTCTTCGCGCCGCTGTTCGACGCGCGGAACACGTGGCAGGTCTACGGGCCGCGCGGGCTCGACACGTCGATCGACCACACGCTCGCGGGGCAGATGCAGTACACGTACTTCCCGGTCCAGCTCCTCGACTTCGAGGCTTCGATCGAGTACCACGACCTGGTCGAGGGCCAGTTCCAGATCGACGACGTCACCGTCACCACGCGCTACCTCCATCATCCGGCGCTGACGCTCGGGTACAAGATCGAGGTCGACGGCGCGACGTTCGTCTACGCCACCGATCACGAACCCAGCGCGCTCGCCGATGCGTCGGGCGCGTTGCGAGGGCTCGACCGCGAGGACGCGCTGCACATCGGGTTCGCGCGCGGTGCCGACCTCCTCGTGCACGACGCGCAGTACGTCGAGGAGGAGTACCCCGAGAAGGTGGGATGGGGCCACAGCACGGTGGAGTACGCGGTCGACGTGGCCGTTGCCGCCGACGTCGCGCGTCTCGCGCTGTTCCATCACGACCCGACGCGCACCGACGACGCGGTCGACGAGCTCGTCGAGCGGGCCCGGTCGCGTGCCGCCGCCGTCGGCTTCCCCGGCGAGGTGTTCGCCGCGGCAGAGGGCGCCACCATCGCGCTGCGCTCCGACGACGAGGCGCGAGCACCCCAGGTCATCGACACCGCGACGTGGGTGCCCGCGCTCGGCGACGTCGACCGGTCGGTCGCGATCGCGGTCACCGATCGGAACATCGAGGCCGCGCTGCTCGAGGCCGCGGCCGCGGAGGGGTTCGAAGCGAGGGCGTTCGCATCGCTCGACGCGGTCCTCGAGCACGTCGCCGCGCACGACACGCCGATCGTGGTGCTCGAAGCCGAAGGCGGCCGTTCGCTCGACGACCTCGCGGCCGACGCCCACGCCGTGGTCGCGGCGACACCGGAGGGGGCGACCGTCGCCTACGTCACGAAGGACGCGCCGACGGTCAACGAGATCCGGGCGGAGATCGCCGACTGGCTGGTGTGGCCGGCATCGCAGTCGCACCTGCGCACGAAGTTGCGGGCGTGGTTGCTGCGGCGGGCCTGTCGGTGGCGCGCCGCGTCGCTCCCGGCCAACGAAGCGGAGCGGCTGGCCGCGCTGTGGAACCTCGGCATCCTCGACACCGAGCCCGAGGACCGCTTCGACCGCTACACGGAGGTGGCGTGCGACACGTTCGACGTCCCGATCGCGCTGGTCTCACTCGTCGACGCCGATCGCCAGTGGTTCAAGTCGCACCACGGCATCGACATCACCGAGACCCACCGCGACCTGTCGATGTGCGCGCACGCCATCCTCGAGGACGACGTGTTCGTGGTCACCGATGCGCTGCGTGACGACCGCTTCGCCGACAACCCGTACGTGGCGCGCGGGCCGCGCCTGCGCTTCTACGCCGGCGTGCCGCTCACCGCCGACGAGCAGTGCGTCGGCACGCTCTGCATCATGGATCACCGCCCACGCGTCTTGAACGAACCGCAACTCGAACGGCTGCGCGAGCTCGGCCGCATGGTCGAAGCCGAGCTGGTCGCCGCCGGTGACGACGCGCGAGGCGATCAGTAGTCGCGGACGCTCACGGGATCGCGGCGCGCGGCGGGAACTCGGGCGGGCGCTTCTCGATGAACGCGCGTACCGCCTCCGCGTGCTCCGGCGTGGCGAAGGCGCGGGCGATCACCTCCATCTCCCGTTCTTGCACGGTGCGGAGGTCGGTCTCGAGTGCGTTGTCGATCAGGAGCTGCTTGGTCCACTGCAGTTGCGGCGCCGGGTTCGCCGCGATGCGCGCCGCGATCTCCACCGCTTCCTCGACCAGGTCGTCGTGCACGGCAACGCGGTCGACGAGCCCCGAAGCCAACGCTTCGTCGGCGGTCCAGAGATCACCGCTGAGCGCGAACAACCGCGACTGCCCCGGGCCCATCCGTTGGGTGAGGAACCGCGTGGCGGCCAGTTCGGGCACGAGCCCGATCTTGATGAAGCCGATGCCGAAGCGCGCGCGGTCGGAGGCGAGGATCGTGTCGAAGCACAGGATCTGCGTGACACCCACGCCGATGCAGATGCCGTTCACCGCCGCGATCAACGGCTTCGACCGCAGGCACAGGTCGACCCAGTCGTACGCGACGTTCGCTCCGGTGGTGCCCGGTTCCGACGCGGCTGCCGTCGTCTCGCGATCGGCGAAGGTGCCGCCGATGTCGGCGCCGGCGCAGAACGCGCGGCCCGCGCCGGTCACGACGATGGCGCCGATCTCCGCGCTGGCGTTGGCGTCGCCGATCGCCTGCGAGAGCTCGCGCCCCATGCGGGTGTTCCACGCGTTGAGCTTCTCGGGCCGGTTGAGCGTGATGAGCAGCACGTCACCGCGCTGCTCGGTGAGGATCGTCTCGGGCACGGTGCGATCGTACGACCACCCAACACTGAGGGCTTGACCTCAGTGTTGAGATCGACAATACTTAGGCACATGCCTCAGCAAACAGCCGAGCTCGACGACGTCTTCCGGGCGCTCGCCGACCCCACCCGGCGGACGGTGATCCGACGCCTGGCGACGGGTGCCGCGTCCACGTCGCAGCTGGCGGAACCGTTCGCGATGGCACTGCCGTCGTTCTCCCAGCACTTGTCGGTGCTCGAGCGCGCCGGTCTGGTGACCTCGACGAAGACCGGTCGGGTCCGGACCTACGAGCTCGTGCCCGCTGCGCTCGACGTCGCCGACGACTGGCTCGCCGAGCAGCGCCGGCTCTGGCAACGCCGGCTCGACCAGCTCGACGACCTCCTCACCACTCTCAACACTGCCCCCCACGACGAACTGGAGCAACGATGACCTTCACCCCGCACACCATCGATCCCGACCTCGACCTCGAACTCGTCCGCGAGACCGACGTCGCGCCCGAACTGGTGTGGCGCGCCTGGACCGAGCCCGAGCTCCTGAAGCAGTGGTTCACGCCCAAGCCGTGGGAGACGCCGGTGGCCGAGGTCGACCTGCGCCCCGGTGGCGCGTTCCGCACGGTGATGCGCGGGCCCGACGGCGAGGAGAACGACAACACCGGCTGCTTCCTCGAAGTCGTCCCGAACGAGCGCCTGGTGTGGACCGGCGCGCTGGGCCCGGGGTTCCGTCCGCAGACGGGTCCGCTGCTGTTCACCGCCATCGTCGAGCTGCAGCCGAACGGCTCGGGTGGGACGAAGTACCGCGCCATCGCGATGCACCTCGATCCGGCCATGCGCAAGGAGCACGACGAGATGGGCTTCAGCGAGGGCTGGGGCGCGGTGTTCGATCAGCTCGTGGAGCTGATGAGCAGCAAGTGAGTCAGAGCCAGATGCCGGTGAGGCGAGCGAGGAGTTCGTCGCGGGCGTAGTCGGCGAGGATCTGTTCGACGGTCATGGCGACCTCCTGATGGAGCCACCACGAGAACGTCCGGGGTGAGGGTTCGGTGCCCGGCTACGGACGAACCGTGGAACCGCCGTCGACGCTGATCACCTGCGCGGTGATCCACGCCGAGTCGTCCGAGAGGAGGAACGCGACCGCGGCGGCGATGTCGTCGGGCTCGCCGAGTCGGTCGACGCGGCCGAGGCCGAGGGCGAAGTCGCGGAACTCGGCGTCGGAATTCTCGAGCAGGGTCTTGCTGAGCACCATGCCCGGCGCCACGCAGTTCGCGCGGATGCCCTCGCGGCCCCAGCGGGCGGACACGTGCCGCATCAGCGCATTGATGCCGCTCTTGGAGATCCCGTACGACGGTCGCTGCGGCTCCCCGACGTGCGCGGTCGCGGAGCTCGTGTAGACGATCGCGCCGCCACCGCGCGCGAGCATCCGCGGGATCGCATGCCGCGTGCACAGGAGGAAGCCGCGCAGGTTCACCGCGATGGTGCGATCGAAGACGCCGAGGTCCACGTCGAGCGCGTCGGTGTCGCTCAGGATCGCGGCTTCGGTCATGTCGGCCGCGTTGGCGTGCAGCAGGTCGACCCCTCCGAACTCGTCGACCGCGGCGGCCATGAGCGCGTCGACGCTCTCGTCGATCGAGATGTCGAAGTGCGACGACACCGCGCGCCCCCCGGCGCTGCGGATCTCCGTCGCGATCGCCTCGGCGTTGTCGGCCGCGAGGTCACCCACGACGACCTGCGCACCTTCCTCCGCCAGTCGCATCGCGGTGGCGGCGCCGATGCCCGAGCCACCTCCCGCGATCACGACCACCTTGTCGGTGAGACCTCGCACACGAACCTCCTGGAAGCAGCGGTGTCAGAAGAAGGGGTTTGAGAAGAGGAGCGGAAGGGCCTCGAGGCCCCACACCGCTGAGCCATCCTTCCAGGGCACCTCGTCGGCGGGGACGGCGAGCCGCAAGTCGGGGAACCGCGAGAACAGCGACGTCAGCGCCACCTGCAGTTCCACCCGTGCCAGGTGCGCGCCGAGGCAATAGTGCGAGCCGTGCCCGAAGCCGAGCTGGAAGATGTCGGTGCGCTCCACGTCGACCCGGTCGGCGTGGTGGAACACCGACTCGTCCCGGTTGGCCGAGGCGGTCGACGGCATGACGCCCTCGCCGGCGCGGATGAGCACGCCGCCGATCTCGACGTCCTCGGTGGCGAGGTACGCGAGCTGCGAACCCGCGCTCAGCGGGATGAAGCGCATGAGCTCCTCGACCGCGTTCGCCATCAGTTCCGGATGCTCGCGGACGACCTGGAGCTGGTCGGGTCGTTCCAGCAGGCAGAGCACGAACTTACCGAGCTGGTTGGCGGTGGTCTCGTACCCCGCCACCAGGATCGCCATCAGCAGCGACTGCAGCTGGCCTTCGGTCATCACCGACTCGTCCGCGTCGCGCGCCGACACGAGGGCACCGAGGATGTCGTCGGTCGGTTCGACGCGACGCTTGGCGATCAGGTCGGCGAGGTACGCGGTGAGCTGACCGTGTGCGTCGAGCAGTTCCTCGACGGTGTGGCCGCTCGACGTCATGAAGATGTCGGCCCAGCCGTTGAACTGCTCGCGGTCTTCGAACGGCACACCGAGCAGCTCGCAGATCATCGTGATCGGGAGCGGGAGCGCGACCGCCTGCACGAAGTCGACCGGCTGCTCGGCCTCCTGCATGGCGTCGAGCAGGCCGTCGACGATCTCCTGCGCGCGGCCGCGCAGCGCCTGCATCCGGCGCGCGGTGAACGTCGTGCTCACCAATCGCCGGATGCGGGTGTGCCCGGGCGGATCCATGCCGAGGATCGAGTCCTCGATCGGGAAGTACTCCGACATGCGCCCGACGTCGGTGCCGATGGTCGCGGTGCGGCTGAAGCGGGTGTCGGCGAGCATCGTCCGCACGTCTTCGTACCGGGTGAGCATCCACAACGGCTCGCCGAACGGGAGCTGCACGCGCACCACCGGTTCGCTGCTGCGCAGCTCCGCGAGCAACGGGTCGGGATCGAGCCCCTGCGCGGTGATGGTGGGGAAGTGGGGACAGCCGCTCACGCCGGCACCGGTCATTCCGGCACTGGTCATTCCGGCACCGCGCGTTCGACGCCGCGCCAGTAGTCGGGCATGTCGTCGCCCATGCTGGCGAGCACGCTGTTCGCCATCTCGGGCGGGAGATGACCGTCGTCCTCGGTGAAGCCGTACTCGCGCGCCAGCGACGCGGTCCAGAAGGACTCGCCCGTGCGCTCGAGGATGGCGGGGTCGGCTGCGAGCGCGACCACCGCCCGACCGTTGAACTTCGGTGTCTCGCCGAAGCTGATGTCGAGGCCGTGGAGCTCGCGCCGGCCGTCGTCGGTCTCGACCGTGTTGGCGAGCAGCCCCTCGGTGAGCACCAGCCCGGGCCAGAGGGACACGACCGCGACCCCGTGCGCCTGCAGCTCGAACGCGGTGTCGCGCGTGACGCGGTCGATGGCTGCCTTGCCCACGCCGTAGGGCACGGAGAGGAGGTAGGTCTCCGCGCCGTGCGACGAGATGTTGATCACCACGCCCGAGCCCTGTTCGATCATCATCGTGCGCGCGGCCAGCGCGGTGGTCACGTAGTCGGAGCGCGGGCCGATGTCGAGGCAGTTGCTCATGTGCTGGAAGGACAGGTCCCAGAACGGCACGCCGACCATCTCCGAGAAGTCGGGCGACGCCACGTTGACCACCACGTCGAGGCGCCCCTGCTCCGCCTTGATGCGGTCGAACACCGCCTCCACCTGCGCGTCGTCGGTGTGGTCGCACGCGACGGGAATTCCGGTGCCGCCGGCCGCCTCGATCTCGGCCGCGGTGCGCGCCAGGCTCGCGAGCTGACCGGGGACGTCCTCCACCGTGCGGGCGGTGAGGTACGTGACCGCGCCGCTCGCGCCGACCTCGAGCGCGATGCCCTTGCCGATGTTCTTGCTCGCGCCGGTGACCAGCGCGACCTTCCCTGCGAGCTCGTCGGCCATCGTGTGACTTCCTCCTCGACTCCTCGACGTCCGGCTCAGTTGCCGGAGTACTTCACGGTCACGACGTTCTTCGGGTTGCAGTCGAACGTCGTCGTCTTCTTCGGGAACACCCGCGTGAACTTCCCGCCCTTCACCTGGAACAGCGAGGTGCACGGCGTGGCCTTCTTGGCCGGGATGTCGCTCTTCGCCAGCATCCCGTCGGCGTCGAACGAGTGGATGTCCTTCGCGGCCGCCAGCCAGTTGGCCCGGGTCAGCGCGTTCACGCCGCCCTGCTTGACTGCCGCGTTCACCGCGTCGCGGAAGAACAGCGCCGCCGCCCACGCCAGCTCGCCGTTGCCGTCGACGACACCGTCGCCGACCGCCTTCACGTAGGCCTTCACCGCCGGCGAGTCCTTCGCCTCCTCGACGGGCACGAACGGCATGTCGACGTACTGCCCCTCGGCCTTCGCGCCCGCGGTCTCGAGGAACCGCTTCGAGTAGCAGGCCGACGTGCAGTCCCACACCTTGACCGTGTTGACGCCCTGCACCGCCGCTTCCTTGAGCATGTACGCCTCTGACGTGTCGTTCACCGCGCTCGACACGATGGTCGAGCCGTCGGACTGGATCGCAGTGGCGATCGGCAGGTACTTGTCCTGGCCGTCGGCGCCGTGGATGTCGTACTCGCCGTCGCTCTTGATGCCGACCTTCTGCGCGCCGAGCCAGATCGGCATCGAGGCGGTCTTCAGCGCCTCGAGGTCGGCACCCACGAGGAACACGCCGTGCAGATCCTTCGACACGTTCTGCAGGTACCACCGGAAGCGACCGACGCGCGCCTGGTAGCTGTCGCCCGACGGGTCACTGAACAGCTTCGACGGCGCGGTGATCGGGAATGACACCGGCGAGTTCTGCTGGACTTCCCACAGCGTCACCACCGGCACGTCGGGCAAGCCGGTCTTCGCGCCCGCCTTGTCCGGGCACGCGACCAGGTCGTCGACGTTGTTCATGAACAGCGCGCCGGTGCCGACGACGGCGAAGTCGTTCTGGCACGCCTTGATGATCGCGTTGCGGGTCTCGTCGCCGTTGAGCTTCGAGTCGATGAAGTCGACGACGACCTTCCGGCCCGCGAGACCGCCCTGCGCATTGATGTACTTCCCGAACCCCTGCACCGCGTCGCGGGCGCCGGCGTACGCACCCGGCGCGAGCGGCGTGTCCACGTCGGCGATCACCGCGATCCGGATCTCGGTCGGCGTGACCCCGATCTCGGACGCGGTGGGCTTTTCGGCGGCGGCACCCGCCCCGACCCCCGTGGAGGTGACGAGCCCCACGGCCGCAACGCAGAATGCCGATACGAACGCGACGACCAGACGTCGATGACTCACGGTCTCCGCTCCCCCCTGGGCACGTGTGCCGCTTCGATTGCAGGACTCACAATTGTGTAGCCTTATGTGTACGCCTATCACAAAGTCCCGAGGAGGGCAATGCCCACCGCCCGTCCCGACGGCGTGACCACCACCTCTCCGCGCCGGGGCCGCCCGCCGCGGGCGAGCCGCGAGCAGATCATCGACGCCGCGGTCGCACTGCTCCGCGAGGCTCCCGACGATCCGCTCACCATGGCCCGGGTCGCCAACGCGGTGGGGCTCACACCGATGGCGCTCTACCGCCACTTCAAGGACCGCGACGAGCTCATGGACGAGGTCGTCGGCCGCATCCTCATGGAGCGCAACGCCGCCATCCCGCGCGAAGGACCCTGGCAGGACCAGCTGCGCGCGTGGGTGCTCGGCGGGCTCGACCATCTGGTCCCGTGCGCGCAGGTGGTGCAGGTCGTGCTCGCGGGTGGGTCGGCGCGATGGGTGCACGACGCGGCGACGCTCGTGCGCATCCTCGAGCAGGCCGGGTACGAGGACGACCAGCTCGCCGAGATGCAGGTGTGGATCGCGCTGTCGGTCGGGGGCTACGTGATGGCCGAGTCGTCACGGCGGCAGGGTCCGAACGCGCCCGAGGTGTACGCCGCGCTCGCGCACCTCGACCCTGACGACGCCGAACGGTTGGCGGTGCTGATGCCTCGCATCGACCGCGCCTTCGACCAGATGCACGAACGGTTCGCCGATCGCCTCATCCAGACGGTGGAGGCCGCGGCGCCGAGCTGACCGACGCAACGCAGGAGAACAGGCAGCACGGGGGGTGCGGTGACGACGTCGGGACGGCGCGTGGGCAAGTGGCGGCTGGTCCTGTTCTTCGCGGTCGCGGTCTTCGCGGGCGTGATCGTGGTCGCGTCGCTCAACCGGGACGCGCTGACGAGCCAGACGATCACCGGCGCGGTGATCTACGCGCTCACTGCCGGTTCGATCTACGCCATCGCCGCCTCGGGCCTCGTCGTCACCTACACGACGTCGGGCGTCTTCAACTTCGCGCAGGGTGCGATCGGCATGATCATGGCGTTCCTCTACTGGGAGGTGCGGATCCACCACGGCTGGCCGGCGTGGATCGCGATCATCTTCGTGGTGCTGATCGTGGCACCGCTCTTCGGTGCGTTCGTCGACTGGTCGTTGATGCGCCGCCTGGTCGACACGCCGCTGGTCGTCAAGCTGGTGGTGACGATCGGGCTCATGTTCTTCCTCATGGGCCTGGCGGCGACGATCTGGGACGAGAACTCGCTCTCGCCGCCGCTCCCCGAGTTCTTCGCCGACAAGCACGGGATGGACATCGGCGACGTCGTGCTCACGTGGCACCGCTTCATCACCATCGTGGTCGCGATCCTCGTCGCCGTGTTCCTCCGGCTGCTGCTCTACCGGAGTCGCACCGGCGTCGCCATGCGCGCCGTCGTCGACAACCGCGAGCTCGCGGCACTGCACGGCGTGCGACCGGGACGCGTCTCGTCGCTGGCGTGGGCGCTCGGGTCGTCGATGGCCGCGATCGCCGGCATCCTCCTCGCGCCCAACGTCGGACTGCGGGTGGACGTGCTCACCCTGTTCATCGTCGACGCGTTCGCGGCCGCGATCATCGGCCGGTTGCGCAGCCTGCCGTGGACGTTCGTCGGCGGCATCGTCATCGGCGTCACCCAGAGCATCGCGCTCAACTTCCTGCAGTGGGGTGGCCGATGGGGCACCGCGACGACCGCCATCCCCGCGGTGATCCTCTTCGTCGCGTTGCTCGCACTGCCGGAAGCACGTCTCGAGGTGGGACGGCTGGTCCCGAAGCACCGGGTGCCGAAGGTGCCGAGCCTGCAACGCGCCGCCGTCGGCATGGTCGCGTTGGTCCTCGCGGTCGTGCTGATCGCGTCGTTCGGCGGCCTCGACCCCACCAACCTGCGCCGGCTCACGCTCGCGTTCATCACCGCGCTGGTGATGCTGTCCCTCGTGCCGCTCACCGGTTGGGCGGGTCAGATCTCGTTGGCCCAGATCACCTTCGTGGGTGTCGGTGCCTTCGCCATGGCCGAGGTCGCAGGCGACGCGGGATCGTGGCTCGGACCCGGGAACCCGCTCGGTCTGTTGGTGGCGGCGGCGGTGGCGGTGCCGTTCGGTGTCCTCATGGCGCTGCCCGCGCTCCGTCTGCAGGGGCTCTACCTCGCGCTCGCATCGATGGCGTTCGCGGTGATGGCGATCCCCCTGTTCTTCGCGCAGCCGGAGATCCTCGGCACCGACGGTCGCAAGCTCGCGACACCGAGGTTCTTCGGAGTGAACTTCGACGATCCTGCCAACTTCCTCGTGCTCGCCGCGGTCGCGTTCGCGGTGCTCGGCCTCTTCGTCGTGTGGTTGCGGCGCGGACGCTTCGGGCGCCGGCTGCTCGCGATGCGCGACAGCCCGGCAGCCAGCGCGACGATCGGCGTGAACCTGGTGTGGACCAAGCTGCTCGTGTTCGCGCTGGCGGCCGCCATCGCCGGCTTCGCGGGCGGCCTCCTCGGCACCTTCCGCGGCACCGTCGGGAGCACCGACTTCGCCATGCTGGTCGGGATCCCGTTCCTGCTGCTGCTGGTGGTCGGTGGGGTGGGCACGGTCAGCGGCGCCCTCATCGGCGGCGTCAGTACGGTCCTGCTCCTGATCGTCCAGGACGAGGTGTCGTTCGTGGTGTTCGGCGTGTCGGTGCTGGTGGCGCTCACCCGCATCGGGCCCGGCCTCGCCGCGCTCGGGGTGAGCCGCAACCCGGAAGGAATGGTCACGCAGTTCCGACGTGAAACCTCACGGCGGCGTCGGGCGTCTTCCTCCCGTGGAGGATGACCGGGCGCTGGTCGAGTTCTGTCGCAGCGAGTGGCCGCGTCTGGTCGGCTCGCTGAGCCTCGACGTCGGCTCGCGCGAACTGGCCGAGGACCTCGCCCAGGAGACGCTCGCCCGGGTCTGCGCCCACTGGCGGCGGGTGCGCAGGGCGGACTCGCCGTCGGCGTGGGCCCACCGGGTTGCCTTCAACCTGGCGAAGTCACACGGACGCCGGCAGACGACCTGGGCGCGCGTGCGGCCGCTGGCACTGGATCGGCCGCTCGGCTCGGTCGATCCCGACCGGGCGAGTGCGCTCGCGGTACGCGACGCGCTGGCGACGTTGCCGAAGCCCCAACGGCAGGCGCTCGTGCTCCGCTACTTCGCCGACCTCTCCGTCCGCGACACCGCGTCGGTGATGCGCTGTCCGGAGAACACGGTGAAGACACACACGCGGCGAGCGCTCGACGCGCTGCGAGCGAGCGGCTTGCTCGACGACGCCATCGACCTGGACGAGCCTGATCACGACGAGGAGGTCGGATGACCACCGACGTACGCACCCTGTTGCACGACAGCGCAGAGGCTCCCAGGCACGAACCCGACATCGCACGCGCACTGCGCTCGGCGCGCACCCACCGTCGGCGTCAGCGCGGTGTCGGTGGGTTGGTGGCGGTGGTGGTCATCGCGCTCGTCGTCGGACTCGTCGCGCGCGGCGGCATCGGTGGCGGCGACCCCCAGGTCGCCGTCGGTCTGCGCCAGGGCGGCTCGGAGATCCCCGACGGTTGGCAGACGCTGCACGTCGAACCGGGCATCGAGATCTCGGCACCTCCGGAGTGGGCCACGATCCCGCTCGGTGGAGTGTCGAGCGGGCTTCCCTCCATCAGCATCGGATCGCCTGCCTTCGACGCCGCGGATCCGGCCGCGTGCGCGCCGGCGATCGCCAGCGGCGGCAAGTGGCTGACGGTGGCGGAGCTCTCGCCCGAAACCGCGGCCGCGGTGGATGGTCGAGCGCAGGACCTGCCGAACGCTCCCGTGCCGCGGATGGTCGACCGGCCGACGGACTTCCTCGGGAATCCGCCGCCGCTCGTGACCAGCGGGTGTGCCTCCACCGACACGTCCACCGAGCTGCGCGTCTGGCTCTTCGTCGACGCCGGGCGCTACTTCACCGCGCAACTCATGACGCGCCCGGCCGATACGGAGAGCGTCATGCTCGGCGAGCAGGTCCTGAACACATTGCGCGTCGAACCGCTCGAGACCCCCACCACGACCGTGCCGACCACCACGGTGCCGGTCACGACGACACCGAAGATCCTGCCACCAGGACCGACGATCACCACCGTGCCGCCGTTCGTGGGGACCACCGACGACGAGCGCATGATCGCTCAGATGTTCATCGTGTGGATGGACGATCAGAGCGACGCCGGTCTCGACGCGTCGGTGGCGGACCCCGACGCGGTCCGCGCACCCAGTCACGAAGGATGGGGTCAGCACACGCCTGAAGACCTGGCACAGTACGAAGGCCTGGTCGAGTCCGTGACGGTCGTCGACTCCGACCACGCGCAGGTCGTCTACACGATCCTGCACGCCGGCCAGGTCGCGTTCCCCCGGCGACTCGGTGGTGCGGTGCGCGTGAACGGCGAGTGGAAGGTGACCACCGAGACCGTCTGCGGGATGCTGGCGATCGGCGGCATCACCTGCCCCGCCGCGTGAGTCAGATACGAGTGCGGCGCGCGATGTAGAGGACGAGGGCGACGATGGCGAGGATGACGAGGACTGCAATCAGAATTCCCATGTGATTGTCGTACCCGGCGCGCGCCGGCGTGAACCCTCTGTGACCGACGTCCCCTCCCGCCGGTACGATCCGGCAGAGCACCGAAGTGTGTCGAGGGGGTGACATGACCGACTCCGAAGCGCGACCGGGAGGACTTGCGGCGTGGGCGCCGCGCGCGGTGCCCGGTCCCGGCATCCAGCTCACGGCCGCGCAGGAATTGGCGATCGCGCTGCGCCATCTCGACGACGTCGGCTGGTGCGAGAACATGACCGGTCACATCACCGTGCAGCGGGGCGACGAGTTCCTCGTCAACCCGTGGGGCCTGTGGTGGGGCGAGGTGCGTACGAGCGACCTCCTCACCATCGACGCCGCCGGCACCGTGATCGACGGTGACTGGGACGTCACCCCTGCGGTGCACCTCCACACCGAGCTGCATCGAAAGCGCGCCGACGCGACCGTCGTCGTGCACAACCACCCGCCGTACGCCACCGCGCTCGCGGCGATCGGCGAGCTGCCGGAGCTCGTGCACCAGAACTCGTCGATCCTCGCCGACGAATTGGTGCTGGTCATCGACTACGACGGCGAGGTCGACCAGCCCACCCTCGGTGCCGACCTCGCCGAACGCATCGGCGACGCGTCGGTCGCGCTCCTCGTCAGTCACGGGGTGATCGTCACCGCCCCGACCATCGAGGAAGCGGTCTACAAGTCGGTGCTGTTCGAGCGCACGTGCATGTTGCACTGGCTCGTGCGCGCCATGGACCGCGCGCCGTTGCCGATCGCACCGACGCACCAGAAGCAGCTCAAGGCGTCGCTCGTCGAACGGGCCGCGCCGGTGTACTGGCACGGGGTCGTGCGCGCGCTCGTGCGCGACGAGCCGGACGTATTGGAGTAGCGATGGCGATCCCGCTCGAGGAACTCCAAGCCAAGCAGGGCTTCACGACCGCGCCGGCGGGTCAGGTGACGTGGTTGCCCGAACCCGCGCGCGCCGAGCGTCGGTACACCGTGATCTCCGTCGACGACCACATCGTCGAGCCGCCGAACGCGTTCGACGGTCGCATGCCCGCGCAGTACGCCGACCGCGCGCCGCGCGTCGTCGAGCGCGCCGACGGCAGCGAGGCGTGGGTCTACGAAGGTCAGGAGATGCCCAACGTCGGGTTCAACGCGGTCGTCGGCCGACCGGTGAGCGAGTACAGCTTCGAGCCCACGCGCTTCGACCAGATGCGGCGCGGCGCGTGGGACATCGAGGCCCGCATCGCCGACATGGACATCAACGGGGTCTACGCGTCGCTGTGCTTCCCGTCGTTCCTCCCCGGGTTCGCCGGCCAGCGGCTGCAGCAGCTCACCGACGATCCCGACCTCGCGCTCGCGGCCGTGCGGGCCTGGAACGACTGGGTGCTCGAGGAGTGGGTCGGGTTCGCGCCCGGCCGCATGATCCCGCTGCAGCTCCCGTACCTGCTCGACCCCGAGGTCGCGGCCGAGGAAGTGCGCCGCAACGCCGAGCGCGGCTTCACCGCGATGACGTTCTCCGAGGCGCCGCACATGCTCGGGCTGCCCTCGTTGCACAGCGGTCACTGGGATCCGCTCATGGCCGCGTGTGAGGAGACCGAGACCGTCGTCTGCCTCCACGTCGGGTCGTCGGGGACATCTCCGGCCACGTCGCCCGACGCGCCGAGCGACACCATCGGTGTCCTGTTCTTCGGGTACGCGATGTTCGCCGCCGTCGACTGGCTCTACTCGCGCATCCCCGTGCGCTTCCCCGAGATCAAGATCTGCATGAGCGAAGGCGGCATCGGGTGGGTCGCGGGACTGCTCGACCGGCTCGAACACGTCCGCAAGTACGACGCGATGTACGGCACGTGGAACGACGTCGAGCTGAGTCCGGCCGACACGTTCCGCCGCAACTTCTGGGTGTGCGCGATCGACGACCCGTCGGCGTTCCTCCAGCGCGACGTGATCGGACTCGAGAACATCCTCGTCGAGTCCGACTACCCGCACGCCGACTCCACGTGGCCGCACACCCAGCAGCGACTCGCCGCGCAGCTCGCCGGGTTGTCCGACCGCGAGGCCGCGCAGGTCACGTGGCAGAACGCCGCCTCCCTGTTCCGCCACGAGGTGCCGCTCGAGGTGCAGCGTGACCCCAATGCCTTCTGACTCGCGCCTCACTGTCGACACCGCGGTCGGCCCGATCGTCGGACGACGCGACGGTGCGGTGGTCCGCTTCGGGGGCGTGCCCTACGCGCGCGCCGAACGGTGGGGTCTACCGGAATCGATCACGTGGACCGAGCCGTTCGACGCCACCGAACCGGGCGCCGCGCCCCCGCAGACCGTGGGCGGACTCGACCTCGTGCCCGGGATGATCCCGGCCACGCAGTCGGAGGATTGCCTGACCGCGGAGATCTGCACGCCCGGTCTGCCTTCGCGTGACGGCGAGGGCGCGCGGCCGGTGCTGGTCTGGATCCCCGGTGGCAGCTACCGCGTCGGCGGCGCGTCGTTGCCGCTCTACGACGGTGTGCACCTCGCGGCCCACGACGTCGTGGTCGTCGGGCTCAACTACCGGCTCGGCGCGCTCGGATGGCTCGCGACCGAGGGCGTGCCGACCAACCTCCCGCTGCGCGACCTGCGCGCCGCGGTCGACTGGTTGCGCACGAACGTCGCGGCGTTTGGCGGCGACCCCGACCGCATCGTGCTGATGGGCGAGTCGGCGGGCTCGGGCACGATCGCCCACCTCCTCGCCGCGTACCCCGATCTCCCCGTCGCCGGCGCCATCCTCCAGAGCGGCGCGCCGGCAGGCACCCTCGATGCCGACGCCGCGGCCTGGGTGGCCGACACCTTCCTCACCGCGGCCGGGGCCTCGTCGGTCGACGACCTGCGCGACGCGCCCGTCGAGGCTTTGCTCGCGGCGCAGGACCAAACCGTCGCCGACGCGCTGGTCAAGGTCGGCATGATGCCGTTCCACCCGTGGGTCGACGGCGACGTGCTGGCCGGCCGCGCCCACGAGTCGCCGTTTCCCGCGATCCCGCTCGTCGTCGGTACCACCGCGCACGAGATGGAGCTCTTCCGCGACCAGGTGCCCGTGCTCCCGCCCGACATCGCGGTGCCGTTCCTCGCGGGCAAGGCCGCCAACCTCGGCATCACCGACGACGCGTGCGTGCGCACCGCGTTCGGCGCCGCGGGCCACGACATGGTCGAGGCGGTCGCCGACCTCGAGCTGCACGTGCCCAACGAGATCCTGGCTCGGGGCCACGCGGCTCGCGGCAACCCGGTGTACCGCTACCGCTTCATGTGGGAGGCGCCGGTGCGGCGGGCGTGCCACGCACTCGACCTGCCGTTCACGTTCGGCACCTTCGACGTGAGCACCTGGCGCGAGTTCGCGGGTGCGACGGGCGAGCGCGCCGCCGATGCCGAGGCTCTGTCGGCCCGCATGCGCGAGGCGTGGACGTCGTTCGCCGCCACCGGCACGCCGCGCGACTCGGTCGTCGGCCCCTGGTCGACCGTCGGGCGGGTGTGCCTGGGCGAGCCCGAGGACACGCACGACACGGTGTCGCACCGCACCGAGATCTGGCTGGGAGACGCGTGAGCGAGTTGGCGGGGAAGGTCGCGATCGTCACCGGGGCGAGCCGCGGGATCGGCAAGGGCATCGCGCTCGAGCTCGGCGCCGCCGGCGCGACCGTGTACGTGACCGCCCGCTCGACCAGCGAGGCCGACCATCCGCTGCCGGGAACCATCGGCGCCACCGCACACGAGATCGACGTCATCGCCGCGGACGCCGGCGGCCGCGGCATCGGCGTCGCGCTCGACCACCGCGACGACGCCGCCGTCGAAGCGCTGTTCGATCGCGTGCTCGCGGAGCACGGACAGCTCGACGTGCTTGTCAACAACGCGTTCATCGTCACCGACCAGCTCACGTCGGGGTTGCCCTTCTGGGAGGCCGACGTGTCGAACTGGGACGACATGATCGACATCGGCACCCGCTCGGCCTACGTCGCGAGCGCGTTCGCGGCGCGCCCGATGGTGGCGGCGAACGCCGGGCTCATCGTGAACGTGAGCTCGTCGGGGGCAGAGGAGTACGCGTGGCAGGTCGCGTACGGGGTGGGGAAGTGCGCGCTCGACCGCATCACCGCCGACACCGCACACGAGTTCGCGCAGCACGGCGCGGCCGGCGTGTCGGTGGTGTCGGTGTGGCCCGGGTTCGTGCGCACCGAACGCATCGACGTCGGTGCCGCGATGGGTCTGCTCCCCGAAACCCTCGACCTCAGCACTTCGGAGTCACCGCGGTTCATGGGTCGCGCGGTGGTCGCGCTGGCCACCGACCCCGGCGTCACGCGCTGGAGTGGGAAGGCGGTGTCGGCCCGCGACCTGGCCGACGAGTACGGCTTCACCGACATCGACGGCCACCTCCCCGCCGGCCCCCTCCGCCACCGCACGACGTGACGCCACCCGCCACCAACCTGCGTCTGGCGACGCAGGTTCGTGGGTCTCAGATGACGCCGGAATCGTGGAGGGCGGCGAGCTCGGGGTCGGTGAGGCCGAGCTCGTGCAGGACGTCGGTGGTGTGCTGGCCGACGGTCGGCGCGGGGGCGCGGTAGGAGTTGTCGAAGGTGTCGGCGCGCACGCCGGTGCCGGGGTAGCCGACCCGGCCCGCGACCGGGTGCTCGAGCCACTGGGTGAACCCGCTCGCGGTGAGCTGGGGCAGCTCGTCCTGGATCATCTGGTCCCACACCGGCGCCGCCAGCACGCCTCCGCTGAGGAGGCGCGCCACCGAGTCGTTGCGGTTGCGCGTGGTGAACCACTCGGACAGCGCGGCGTCGAGATCGTCGTGGCGCGCCCGACGGCCGGCGCCGGTCGCGAACTCCGGGTCGCGGGCCCACTCCGGGTTGCCGAGCACCTTCACCAGCGCGCGCCACTCGCTGTCGTCGGTGATCGACAGCGCCACCCACTGCTCGTCGCCGTCGCACGCGTACACGCCTTGCGGCGCGCCGGGGGCGCCGCGGTTGCCGTCGCGTTCGAGCAGCGTGCCGTAGGCCGACCACGTGACGATGGGTTCGGCGGCCACGTTCATCGCCACCTCCGCCATCGGCATCTCGATCTGCTGGCCCTCGCCGGTGCGTTCCCGATGTTCGAGCGCGGCGAGCACCACGAACGCACCGTGGATGCCCGCGATGGGGTCGATGGTGCTGCGCACCAGGGCTTCGCCCCCGGCCTCACCGGTCATCCACGCGATGCCCGACACCTGCTCGGTGGTCTGCGCGAACCCGGGACGATCGCGCCACGGGCCGTCGAGCCCGAACGCGGGCATGCGCAGCAGGATGACGTCGCGACGACGCGCGACCAGGTCGTCGTACTCGAGCCCGACGTTGCCGAGCACGCGGGGCGTGAAGTTCTCGACCACCACGTCGGCCCGCTCGACCAGCCGCAACATGAGGTCGCGGCCTTCGGGCTTCGAGAAGTCGATGGTGACCGATCGCTTGCCCGGGTTGGTGCCGTGGAACGTCGGCCCGTACTCCATCCAGTCGGGCTCGGTCGGCGGGCGCACGGTGGCGAAGCGCATCCCGTCGGGGCGGCTCGGCGACTCGACCTTGATCACGTCGGCCCCGAGCGTCGCCAGTTGATGTGTGCACGCGGGGCCGGCCCAGAACGCGGTGAGGTCGAGCACGGTCACGCCGTCGAGCGGCAACGGACCCGGCGCGGTGGGGCGAGATCGCGGTTCCGGCGGCAACTTCGCCCCGCGTTCGTCGTCGTCGTCGCCGCCCACGACGGGTGCCGCGGCGACCTCGCGCACGGGCGACGCCGACATGAGGAACGGCGACCGCGGCGCGACGAATCCCTCGGGGTGCTCGACGAAGACCCCGCGGTCGACGAAGTGGTCCATCGACAACACGTCGCGCCCGTTGCCGACCTGCGCCACCGGCACGCGGAACAGCTCGCCGAGCTCACAGATCTCGGCCACGGTGTGCGATTCCAACCACGGCCGCACCACCGACTCCGCCAGCGCGCGGTTGCGGCCGCGTCCGCCCATCGAGTTGAGCCGGTCGTCGGCGGACAGCTCCTCGCGTCCGATCATCGCCGCGAAGTCGGACCACTGTTGCGGCGTGAACACGCAGAGGCCGATCCACCCGTCCTTGCAGGGCACGACCTGGGGCCAGTCGCCACTGCGCGACATGAACGACACCGAACCCGTGAACTGCCGGTAGAGCGGCGGGTAGTTGTTGAGGACGACCGCCATCACCTCGAGCGCGCTCACCTCGATCGACGGCCCGAAGCCCGTGGCTCGCGCCGATCGCACACCCGCGACTGCCGCCATCGCCGCCACCGCGCCGGTCGCCCACTGCCCGTGCAGGATCCCCATCTGGAGCGGCGGCGTCTGCGCGGTGCCGCACCCGGACATCAGGCCGCACCATGCCTGCAGCGTGAACTCCGAGGCGGGTGCATCGGTGAACGGCACGCCGGCACCGAACGGCTCGATGCTCACCAACGTCGTGCTCGAGTGACGGGGTATCGGCCCGGCCGGCATCTGGTCGCGACGATGGATGTGCGTGCCCCGCTGGACCAGCATCACGTCGGCCCAGTGCCGACCCCACCAGACCGCGTCGCGCTCGCCCGTGGTGGTTGCGGTGACGCTCGCCTTTCCTGCGTCGAGGAACGCGGCGAGCGCGCCGGTGCCGTCGACGGGTGTGTCGGGTGATGCCGCCGACCACCGCCGCAGCGGGTTGCCCTCGGGCGGCTCCAACTTCACGACCTCGGCACCCTGGTCGCGCAGCAACTTCCCCGCGTACGCGGCGGCGATGCCGGACGAAGCCTCGAGCACCCGCAGGCCGTCGAGCGCGCTCATGCCGGCTCCGCGTACTCCGCCGCGAGCGCGCGCACGGTGTCGTGGAACTCCTCGATCGTCTGCTCGATGATCTCCTTGACGGGTCGCACCGCGTCGATGCGTCCCGCGACCTGGCCGCCGAACGCGAACGCGGCGTCGAGGTTCCCGTCGAAGTAGAGCGAGAGGAGCCCGTCGAGCGGGGCCATCGGGATCTGGTCGGTGGTCTGCTCGCGTTCCTCGCTGTACGGCGTCGCCAGCACGCGGAAGCCGGGCTTGTGGAAGCGGTTGAGCATGACCGTGCCGGTCTCGGCCGCGCCCACGATCAAGTTCTTGTAGTTGTCGTGCACCGGCGACTCCGCCGCCGACACCATGCGGGTGCCCATCTGCACACCCTCGGCGCCCAACGCGAACGCGGCCGCCATGGTGCGGCCGTCGCAGATGCCGCCGGCCGCGATGACCGGGACGTCGACCTGCGAGCACACGAGTGGCAGCAGCACCATCGACGCCACGTCGCGCTGGTTCTTGAACCCACCGCCCTCGCCGCCCTCGGCGACGATGCCGTCGACCCCGGCGTCGATCGCCTTCAGCGCCGCGTGCAGGTTCGGGACCACGTGGAACACGGTGATCCCGGCCTCGTGCAACGCGTCGGTGAAGCGGTGCGGATCGCCGGCCGACGTGGTCGCGAACCGCACTCCCTGGTCGTGCACGAAGTCGACGATCGCAGGATCACGCACGAACGCCTGCGCGATGTTGACTCCGAAGGGCTTGTCGGTGAGGTCGCGCATCTTGGCGATCTCGTCGCGCACCTCTTCGAGTCGGCCCGACGACGTCTCGATGATCCCGAGTGCGCCCGCGTTCGACACCGCGGAGGCCAGTTGCGCCCGCGCGATGTACCCCATCGGCGCCTGGACGATCGGGTGCTCCACGCCCAGCAACTGCGTGACTCGGTTCAGCATCCGGCTCACGCTATCGGGACGGGCCAAGGCCGATCAGGGGCCCGACGGGTTACCTTGGGCCGATGGATCTGCTGACGGATCTGCAGGTGGTCGACTGCTCGTCGGGCATCGCGGGGGGATACTGCGCCAAGCTCCTGGGGGGCGCGGGCGCCGAGGTGATCAAGGTGGAAGCGCCCGAGGGTGACCCCCTCCGGCGTTGGAGCAACCGCGGCTACTGGGCCAGAGTCGACGGAGACGAGAGCGGCGAAGGCGGCGACGACGGCGCGCTCTTCCAGTTCCTCCACTTCGGCCACCGCTCGATCATCGCCTCGTCGCTGGACGAGATCGCCGACCTCCTCGCGGGTGCCGACATCCTGATCACCGACGGAGCCGGCGATCCGGCCGCGCTCCACGCGCGCTTCCCGCAGCTCGTGGTCGTGTCGATCACGCCCTACGGCCTCGAGGGTCCCTTCGCCGATCGCCCCGCCACCGAGCTCACGCTGCAGGCCGAGAGCGGTGCGCTCTCGGTGCGCGGGCGCGCCGACCGCGCCCCGGTGCAGATGGGCGGGCGCACGATGGAGTGGGTGAGTGGTCTCTACGCCACCGTCGCCGCGTTGGGTGCGAGCCGCGTCGTGCGCCGTGGGGGCCCGGGTGAACTCGTCGACCTCTCCATCGCCGAGGTCGCGAACACCACCGGCACCACCGCCGCCGACCTCATGGACTCCCTGCGGGGCCGTCCCAACCCCGGCGCGCCTGCCCGCAGCTTCGAGACCCCGTCGATCGAGCCGACGTCCGACGGCTACGTCGGCTTCAACACCAACACCCGCACGCAGTTCGACAGCTTCCTCCTCATGATCGAGCGTCCCGACCTCATCGAGGACGGCTACTGGGCGTCGATCGCGCACCGGGTCGCGAACTGGGAGGAGTGGAACGGGATCATCCACGACTTCACGCCGAAGCACACCACCGCCGAGGTGGTGGCGCTGGCCGCGGAGCTGCGCATCCCGGTGGCGCCGGTGAACGACGGGCCCGCGGTCGTGGAATTCGAGCAGGCCACGGCGCGCGGCTCGATCGTCGACGACCCCACCGGCACGTTCCGAGTGCCGACGCGCTCGTGGCGCATCGACGGTGAGAGCGCGCCGCCGCCGAGTCCCGCGCCGCGCCTCGGCGCGCACACCGGCACGATCGTGCCCCGTCTCCCTAAAGCGCCCGCGACCGCGGCGCGCACGCTGCCGCTGCACGGCGTGAAGGTCCTCGACCTCACCGCGTGGTGGGCGGGGCCGTCGGCGTCGGCGATGCTGGCCGCACTGGGGGCCGACGTGGTGCACGTCGAGTCCATCACCCGACCTGACGGCATGCGCTTCACGAGCGGCGTGAGCACCGACCGTGACAACTGGTGGGACTACAGCGCGCTGTTCCACGTCTCGAACACCAACAAGCGTGACCTCACCCTCGATCTGACGCGACCCGAAGGACGCGAGCTCGCGCTCCGCATGATCGAGCAGTGCGACCTCGTGGTGGAGAATTACACGCCGCGGGTGATCGAGCAGTTCGACCTCGGCTGGGACGTCGTGCACGCGCGCAACCCGCGTGCGGTGATGGTGCGCATGCCCGCGTTCGGGCTCGACGGTCCGTGGCGCGACCGGCCCGGGTTCGCGCAGACCATGGAACAGGTCACCGGGCTCGCCTGGCTCACCGGTCACGTCGACGACCAGCCGCGCATCCAACGCGGCCCGTGCGATCCCAACGGCGGCATGCACGCGGTCGTCGGCGCACTGGTCGCGCTCGAGGTGCGCGACCGCACCGGCGTCGGCTCTCTGGTCGAGTCGACGATGTTCGAGGCCGCGCTCAACATCTCGGCCGAGCTCATCGTCGAGTGGACTGCGTACGGCAACGAGCTCTTCCGCGAAGGCAGCCGCAGCCCGTGGGCTGCACCGCAGGGCATCTACGCGACCGACACGCCCGAGCGGTGGCTCGTGCTGTCGGTGGCGACCGACGAGCAGTGGTCGGCGCTGGTCGACGCGCTCGGCCGCCCCGACTGGGCCACCGATCCCGCGCTGGCCACGCACGCCGGGCGGCGCGCTGCGCACGACCTGCTCGACGAGAAGCTCGGCGCGTGGGCGGCCGAGATCGACCTCGACAAGGCGATCGATCTGCTGGTGGGTGCGGGCATCCCGGCCGCGCCCGTGTACGACGGCCGGCTCACGTCGCAGCACCCGCAGTTCGTCGCCCGCCACTACTACGAGGACCTCGACCACCCGATCATCGGTGTGCAGGCGCACCCGTCGTTGCCGTTCCGCTACGCCAGCGTCGACCGGTGGCTCCACACCTCGTCGCCGATGCTCGGCCAGCACAACCACGAGATCCTCACCGACCTCGGCCTCTCCGCAGTGGAGATCGCCGCCCTCGAAGCCGACGACCAGATCGGCACGACCCCCTTGGGACTGTGAACGCATGACGCCCACCGCAACCCCCGATCTCTTCGACCGCGTCGCGGTCATCGACGTCGACACCCACCTCACCGAGCCGCCCGACACGTGGGTCGCGCGCGTCCCGGCGTCGCTGCACGACGTCGTGCCCCACATCGAGCGCATCGACGGCAACGACGTGTGGATGGCCGGCGGCGAGCGCCTCGGTCACCCCGGCTACTACTCCATGGCCGGGTTCGACGGCGTCATGCCGGTGTCGATCCCGAAGACGTTCGACGAGATCCCGGACGCGATGTACGACGCCGACGCGCGCCTCGCGTTCCTCGACCGTGAGGGCATCCGTGCGCAGGTGCTGTACCCCAACGTCGGCGGCTTCGGCAACGGCTACTTCCTCCGCCTCGGCGACACCGAGCTCGTCGCGCAGTGCGTGCGCGCCTACAACGACTTCCTCCACGACTGGTGCAGTGCCGACCCCGAGCGGCTGCTCGCCGTCACCGCGATCCCGTTCTGGGACGTCGACCTCGCGATCAGCGAACTGCGGCGCGGCATCGAGCTCGGTCACCGCGCGGTGAACTTCTGCAACCAACCCCAGGACTACGGTCAGCCGCCGCTCGCGCACCCCCACTGGGATCCGGTGTGGGCGGCGGCGCAGGAAGCCGGCATCTCGGTGAGCTTCCACGTGGGTGGCGGTTCGATGGGTACCCAGTTCGGTGACGACGCCGGCATGGGCTGGATGACGAACTTCGCCAAGGTCTCGTCGATGATCTTCATGGACAACATGCGCTGCATCGCCGACCTCATCTTCGGCGGCGTGTGCCACCGCTTCCCCGACCTGAAGCTGGTGTCGGTCGAGTCGGGCGTCGGCTGGATCCCGGCGGCGATGGAGACCTTCGACTGGCAGTGGCGCAACGGCGGCGTGCGCGACGAGCACCCCGAGTACGACCTCCTGCCGAGCGAGTACTTCCGCCGCCAGATCTTCGGCTGCTTCTGGTTCGAGCGCCAGGGCGCGCTCGACGCGATCGCGCAGTACCCCGACAACATCCTGTTCGAGAGCGACTACCCGCACCCGAC
>DASXXX010000093.1:0-8255 GCA_036502765.1 Acidimicrobiia bacterium
CCGAAGAGGATGTGCCCGACCTCGGGCCCGAGCGTCGCGCCGGCGACCACACCGACGAGGCCGATGCAGCTGACGACGAAGATGAGGTTGCGCATGCCGCGGCGGAAGTCGTCGGTCTGGCCCGCGCTCACCTGCGCGGCCAGCCGCGGGAGCAGCGCCGCCTGCACCGCCTGGAACAGCAGGATCGGGATGCGGGAGAGGAACAGGCCGACGATGAAGTCGGCCACCGCGGTCCGCTCACCCGTGGTGGCGAGGAGTTGCGCGCCGAGGAACGGCGCGTAGCTCAGCACCTGGGCGAGCAGCGATCCGCCGAGCAGCAACCCGAGGTTGCTCGACAGCTCCGACCACGGGGCGTTCGGGCCCGGCGTCATCAGCGAGTGCTGGCCGCGCAGCGCGACCAGGGTCGCGAGCGCGGGCGGGATCGCGAGGCACAGACCGAAGCCGAGCGGGTCGGTCGACCCGATGGCCACCAGGATGATGCAGGGGAGCAGCCGGATGATGCCCTCGGCGCCCATGCTCACGCCGTAGGCGCCGAACTCGCCCGCACCGGCGAACGCGCCGCGCGCCAGCAGTTCGAATCCGAAGGTGAACAGCGCGATGACGAGACAGAGCACCAGGCCCGCATTGCCGGCGAACAGGTTGTCGATGAGCGGCGTGGTGATGGCGAGGACGATGGTGATGATGCCGAGCCCGGTGGCGAACAGCAGACCGATGATCCCGGCGCGGCGGATGACCGGCGCGCCACCGATGCCGTGGGCGCGGCGGGCGGCGAGCGCGCGGCCGACCTCCTGCTCGACGGGCAGGAAGATGCCCGGCGCGAGCACGAACACGAACACCCACAGGGCGTTGAGGGCGCCGTAGTCGGGCTTGCTCAGACCTCGGAACGCGAGGATCTGGAACAGGTAGGTGGTGATGCCCGAGACGATGAGGCCGACGCCGACCGCGAGCGTGCCGTCGGGCAGCGGGAGCGCCGCGATGAGGGCCTGGGCCCGCTGGCGTGCGGTGAGATTGGAGGTGGGGGTGTCGGTGATGGCGTCGCTCGGCACGTCGGTTCCGCGTTCGCGGATGTTCACTCCGTGTTGACGGTCCGGGTCGGACCGACGCGCCAGCGTAGGAGCGGCGTGGTTTCCAGCGCCGCATCAGCGCCCAGCAGAACGCCCGGCCTCACGCCGGGTCTGGCACAGTGACGACATGAGCTCGTCCTTGGGGGCCGTCGTCGTCGGCACCGGCTTCGGTGTGATCACCCACGCCCGTGCGCTCGCCGCCGCCGGGATCGAGGTGCGGGCGCTCGTCGGGCGGGATCCCGACAAGACCGCGACCCGTGCCGCGCTGTACGACATCCCCTTCGCCACGACCGACCGCGCCGAGGCCTTCGCCCGTGACGACGTCGACGTGGTCGCGGTCACCACACCACCGCACACCCACGCCGAGATCGTGCTCGACGCCGTCGCGGCCGGGAAGCACGTGCTGTGCGAGAAGCCGTTCGCGCGCGACGTCGACCAGGCGCGCGAGATGCTGCGCGCCGCCGAGGCTGCGGGTGTCGTCCACCTCCTGGGCACCGAGTTCCGCTTCGCGCCCGGGCAGGCATTGCTCACCCGCACCGTGCGATCCGGCGCCATCGGCGAGCCGCGCTTCTTCCTGTTCGTCTTGCAGCTCCCGACGCTGCACGACCCGGCTGCGGTGATGCCGGCGTGGTGGGACGACGCCGACCAAGGCGGCGGCTGGCTCGGCGCGCACGGCACCCACGTCATCGACCAGGTGCGCACCACGATGGGCGAGATCACCCGGGCGAGCGCGGCGCTCGAGACCCTGTCACCACGACCCATGACCGCCGACGACACCTACTCGGTGCAGTTCGAGACGGCTGACGGCGCCACCGGGCTCCTGCACAGCTCGTGCGCCACCGGCGGCCAGTTCGTGGTCGCCCTCAAGGTCACCGGCACCAACGGATCGGCGTGGACGCAGGGCGACGAGGTGTGGATCGACACCGGCGCCGGGCCCACGCAGGTGCCCCCCGCCGACGATCTCCCAGCCGTCGCCCCCGTCCCGCCGCCGAGCGAGCTGCTGCACACCACCTACGACATGTGGCACTCGATGGGCATCGACCTCGCGCCCTACACCCGTCTCTACGAGGTGATGAGGGATCGCATCCTCGGGTCTGCGGTCCCGGATGATCCGAGCGCGGGCACCTTCGCCGACGGCGTCGCCAACCAGGCCGTGGTCGACGCCATCCGGTCATCCTCGGCGAGCCGCGACTGGACCGAGGTGTCCCGTTAGCCCGCGATGGTCGTCCGCCACATCCGGCCCTCCCGGCGTCAAGCGCGAGAGCCTGGAGGCCGAAGGTCCACTGATGGACGTTGGGGGACTCCGAGCGCGATGCCCCGCACCCCCCGCCCGGCCGGTACCGTCGCGAGGAGCCGCCCGCTGCTCCTCCCCTCCACTGCCGGGCCGCCCTCATGCCTGATCTCTCGCCCGATTCCCTGTCGGCGGCGCTGGTCGACGACCCGTCCCGCGTCGCCACGACGCCACCCGCGCCGCTCCGCGGCGTCGACGGCCCGACGCTCGGGCGCATGGTCCGCAAGGGGATCCCGTGGATCCTCGGCGGCGGCGTCATCTACCTGCTCGCACCGTCGATCCTCGGTGTGCTGGCGGCGTCGAACGAGTTGGTCGAGATCGACTGGTGGTGGCTGGTCGCACTCGTCGTCGCGCAGCTGGTCGTGCTCTACCTCACCTGGGTGCTGCAGCGGCTGCTGATCCACGACGACCGCGGCGTGCACGTGTCGCTCCCGCTGATCGCGTCGACACAACTCGTCGGCAACGCGGTGGCGACGGCCGCGCCGTTCGGTGGCGCCGCCGGTACCGCCGCGCAGGTGCGTTCGCTGCAGCGTCGCGGGGTGGATCCGCGACGCGCGACGTCGGGCATCCTCACGTTCTCGCTCCTGCAGATCGCGTCGGTCGGCGCGCTCGCGATCATCGGGCCGATCATGGTGATCTTCGGTGTGGCGGTGCCGGCCACGTTGGCCAAGACCGCGCTGCTCGGGTGTGGCGCGCTCGTGCTCATCACGGTGCTGCTGGTGGTGATGCTGCGCACCGACCGTGCCGTCGACTGGATCGGCGCCGCGGTCGGGAAGATCGTGCCCCGCCACAGGCTCCGCATCATCGTGACGATGCGCCGCGAGCGACGTCACCTGCGCCGTGCGTTGTCGGGACGCGGTCGCGCGCCGAAGGTGCTCGGCGTCGCGTTGGCGCGTTCGATCGCCGACTACCTGTGCCTGCTAGCGGCCGTTGCCGCGGTCACACCCACGCCCAACCCCGCGCTGGTGCTCATGGCGTTCGTGGCCGCGGCGGTGTTGCGCATGCTGCCGCTGACCCCCGGTGGTCTGGGCCCGGTCGAGGCCGCGCTCATCCCGCTGCTCGCCGCTGCCGGTCTGGAGAAGTCGGGTGCGGTGTTGGCGACGCTGGCCTACCGGATGGCGTCGCTGTGGTTGCCACTGCTGTTCGCGATCCCCGCGGTGTGGTGGCTGCGCCGGCACGACGCCGCCGACGAAGGCCCGACTGTGGCCGTCTCCACCAGCTGAACGTCAACCTCTCTACAGATCGGCCGGCCGGCGGTCGAGAACATGAGCCCGCGGGTCCGTCAGCAAGGGAGAACGAGTTGACTGTCGTCACTGGACGGGAGTTCCCTCAGGCCGGGAGTTGGGGCGCGAGCTATCGGATCGGCACCGACCAGGACTGGTCCGAGTGCCGGCTGCTCGACATCTCGCTCGACCGCGCGTCGATCGAACTCGGCGGCGAGCTCCCCGATGGATCGTTGGTCGGACTTCCGTTGGTCGTGGGGATCGAGAGCATCGCCAACGACGAGGTCGGGATCACGATGCCGGCGACGATCCAGCGCCTCGAGCTCAGCGCAGACGGCGGCGTGGTCGTCGAAGTCGAGTTCGGCGCCCGACGCGAGGAGCGAATGCTGCTCCACCTGCTCGTCCGCTTGCACGAGCTCGTCTGAGAGTTCGACGCGTCAGGTCGAGCCGATCGGCTCGGCCTCGACCGGTGCCGACGCGATGATGGCGCGCCCGACCAGCGTCTCGGGCACGTCACCGGGCGTGCTGAGCGCGATCCCGAGGCCGCACACCAGCCCCGAGTCGTAGATCAAGTGGCGCGCGAGCTGCGCCGCGTCGGCATCGTTCATCACGTCGCAGCACATCGCCGCGAACCGGTCGTCGCCGAGGCGTGCGAGCGTGTCGCCCGGGCGCAGGCGCGACCGCAGGCGGTCGACCACCCGACGGACATCCGGGTACGCGTCGGGCAGGTGCGGGTCGTCGATGATGAAGACGGCGATCCCGCTGCCGCTGTGCTCGGCGCGCTCGAGCGCGACCGCGGTCCGATCGAGGAAGAGGCCCCAGCGGGGGAGCTCGGTGAGCGAGTCGAACAGCGACTCGTAGCGGGCTCGTTCCATCGCGAGCCACGTCAGGTCCACGGATGTCGTCATGGCGGTCACCACACAGTCGGGTTGTCCGCCCTCGTCCAATGTCGGCCGGATCGCCGATTTTCTTGAGGTGGGCGGCTGGGTGCCGACAAGTAGCCGTGCGCCCTGGGTTCGTCGCCTCGACCGTCCTCGCGGCACTCGCCGTGGTCGCCGTGCCCGGCGCGGCAGGAGTTGCGGCGGCTGAGTCGTCGACCGTGGAGGTGCGCGACCTGTCCGTCGCCGTCGGTCGCGATCTCGGGAGTCAGTTCGGCGGCCGGGTCGACGTCACGGTGCGCTTCCGGGTGACGAACACCGGTGACGAGCCCGTGCAGCCGACGGCGCGCATCAAGCTCGAGTCGCAGATCGGCGGTGGTGCCACAAGCGCGCCGATCGCGCTGCCGTCGCTCGGTGCCGGCGCGCGCGTCGACATCAGCCGGACGGCGGGTTCGTTGCTCCCGTTCGGCAGCGCGCACGTCACGGTCACCGTCAGCTCCGGCGGCCAGGTCACGACCCGCGACCGCGTCCGCCCCGGTGATCCCGTGGTTCCTGCTCCTCGTCGTCGCGCTGGCGCTCGTGGTTGCACTCGTGGTCCGGCGGGCACGGCCGCGCACCGCGCCCGCCGGACGAGTCACAGCGACACCGTGACCCGCAGGAACGTGGCGGGGATCGCGGTCGTGCCGTCGTCTGCCGTGTTCTGGCTGACGAACAGTTCCTCGAGCTCGTGCCACAGCTCGTCAGCGCGCCCGTCGGCCTCGGCCGCCGCGAACGCGTTCATCGTCGGCCCGTAGTACGCGCGGAAGAGCGCCAGGAGCTCGCTCGGCGGTGCCGGGTACGCGAACACGTAGGTGTCGCGTTCGAGCGCGATGTGGTCGGCCCGCACGCCTGCGTGCGAGAAGCGTTCGACCACGTTCTCCTCCACGCCCCACGTCACCGGGCTCACGAAGCCTTCGGGCGGCGGCGGTGAGTAGGCGGCACTGATGCGCAGGAGTTGCGCGACGAGCGTCGGGTCGCCCGGGATCCAGTTGCCCATCACGATGCGTCCACCCGGACGGGTCATCCGCACCATCTCCTTGGCCACCTCGACCGGGTTCGGCGCGAACATCGCACCGAAGATCGAGACCACGAGATCGAACGACTCGTCGTCGAGGTCGTCGAGGTGGCTGGCGTCGCCTTCCTGGAACCGCACGTTGGTGAGGCCCTCCTCCGCGGCGCGCCGGTTGCCGGCGGCCACGAGGTTGCCGGCGATGTCGACCGCGACCACTTCGGCGCCGAGTCGCGCGGCCGGGAGCGCGGTCGTGCCGTCGCCGGAGCCGAGGTCGAGGACCTCGAGTCCGCCGGTGATGTCGAGCGATTTCACCAGCTCCTCGCCACTCGCGCGCATGCTTTCGGCGATCCTCGTGAAGTCGCCCTGTTCCCAGAGTGCCTGGTTCGCATTCATGATCGTTCCTTTCGGTGTCGTGACACGGGTGATGTGGACTACGCGAGGGGCGCGGCTGTCGTGGGATCGATGGTGGCGTGGACGAGTTCGATCACGTCGCACGGAAAGCCGCCGCGCTGCGCGTGTTCGCGGATGACGTCGGCGCCAGTGGCGTAGTAGACGCAGGTGATCTTGTCGTTGCTGACGTAGCTCTGGACCCATTGGATCGTGG
This sequence comes from Acidimicrobiia bacterium, assembly GCA_036502765.1. GTDB lineage: Bacteria > Actinomycetota > Acidimicrobiia > IMCC26256 > DASPTH01 > DASUAS01. The sequence continues at coordinate 6,112 of DASXXX010000093.1, forward strand.
GGCCGATCTCCTGGAGCACGGCGTTCGACTGCGCGGCGATCGCCTGCAGCGCGGCGTCGTCCATCTGGCCGGCTCCAGGCACCGTCCGTTCGATGACGTACTTCGGCATGTCGGGTCCTTCCGCTGGTACGCACCTCCGTGTGGGTGCGCTCGGTCGAGTGTGCGGACGGGGCCAGCCCGCGTCATGAGGTGTTCACCCCATGTCTCCAGCGATCTCTCCAGCGCTCGTCCAGGTGCCGGCGGTATCGTCCAGCGGTGTCGGATTCCGGAGTTCGGCTCAACGAGCTGCTCATCGCGCTCTCGCTGGCCACCGACCTCGGTTTCGGTCAGCCCGCCGAGCACATGGTCCGGTCGGCCCGGCTGGGCATGCGCCTCGGCGAACGGCTCGGTCTCGACGACGCCGACCTCGCAGTGCTCTACGACGTCAGCATCCTCACCTACGTCGGCTGCCCGATCTACGGCAATGAGGCTGCCTCATTGTTCGGCGACGACATCGACTTCCGTGCCGAGGCGGTCCAGACCGACCTCGCCGGCTTCCAGGCCATGATGTTCATGCTCCGCCGCGCCGGTTCTGACGGTTCAGTCGCGCACCGCGTCGCGCAAGGTGCGCGCCTGATGGCCGGCGGCGGCAAGGCGATGGTCGAGCAGATGGCGAATCACTGCTCGGCCGCGGGAGTGTTCGCCGATCGGCTTGGACTCGACGACGAGGTGAAGGCCGGCATCGAGCAGGCGTACGCGCGCTGGGACGGCAAGGGCGTGCCCGCTGAGCTGCAGGGCGATGCGGTGTCGTTGGCGGCGCGGGTGTCGCACGTCGCGGAGGCGTGCGAGGTGGTGCACCGTCTCGGCGGGGTCAACGACGCGGTCGAGATGGTGCGCGCGCGCCGTGGTACGCACTTCGATCCCGCCGTCGCCGACGCCGCGTGCACCGATCCCGACGCACTGTTCGACGGCATCGGCATCGGTGCCGTCGACGAGTTCCTCGATTCGGAACCGGCATCCCGCCGGGCGCTCACCGACGACGAGCTCGACCGCGCGCTCGAAGCCATCGGCGACTTCTGCGACCTGCGCTGCCCCTACTTCGCCGGCCATGCGCGCGGCACCGCCGAGCTGGTCGACGCCGCGACCATGCGGCTGCAGCTCGCACCGGACGAGGCGCGCCTGGTGCGCCGAGCCGCGTTCGTGCACGACGTCGGCCGCTTCGGTGTTCCGGGCACGGTGTGGGACAAGCCTGGCTCGCTCGGTGCCAGCGACGAGGAACGGATGCGGCTGCACGTGTACTACGTGGAGCGGATCTTCCAGCGGCCCGAGCCGTTGCGGCGCATCGGGCTCCTCGCCGCGACGCACCACGAGCGCATGGACGGCTCCGGATACCACCGTGGCGTGAGTGGCTCGATGTTGTCGACGCCCGCGCGCCTGCTCGGGGCGGCCGACGCGTACCACGCAATGCTGCAACCCCGTCCGTACCGCGCCGCGCGGACGCCCGAGGACGCAGCCGCCGAGCTCCGGGCCGAGGTCGACGCCGGACGGCTCGACCGTGACGCGGTCGACGCCGTGCTCGCCGTCGCCGGGCATGCACCGAGCCGCGTGCGCGCGACCGCGGGGCCGGCAGGTCTCACCGCGCGCGAGACCGACGTGCTCGGGCTGCTCGCGCAGGGAATGTCGAACAAGGCGATCGCGTCGGCGCTCGGCATCAGCACCAAGACGGTCGGCAACCACGTGGAGCACATCTACACCAAGCTCGGCGTCAACAACCGCGCGGGTGCGGCGCTGCGGGCCATGGAGTTCGGCGTCGTGGGTGTGGCTCCGACCCTCGCCTGACCGCCGCCAGGCGTTGCGCCGATTGGGATGCTTGCCTCCGAGGTACCGGGCGCGTGAAGATGGAGGTCCGGCCGCGTCCCCGGCCGGACGCTGAGGAGGTCACCATGACGGTGCTCGCACTCGATCCGACCACAGGTGGCGTCGACGTCGGAGCGCACCTCGCGCTCGCGACCCGCCCCAAGAGCCTCGAGGGCCAGGTGCTCGGCATCGTGGCCAACGGCCTGGGGATCTCCGAGGTCATGTTCGACCGCCTGGGCGAGCTGCTGCGCGAGTCCGACGGCCTCGCCGGGGTGGTGAAGGTGGTGAAGCCGAGCGTGGCGGTGCCG
>DASXXX010000094.1:0-2653 GCA_036502765.1 Acidimicrobiia bacterium
GAGCGCCTCCACCGCAGTCCACCCTTCCGACTCCGCGTCGACCACCGGGATCCCGAAGATCGCACCAGCCGACGCCCGAACGACCTTGGGATTGTACGCGTCGACCGATCCGGGACCGAGGAGGATTGCCGCCGCCCCCGATGCCTCCGCGCTGCGCACGAGCGTGCCGAGGTTGCCGGGATCCGCGATCGCCATCGCGACCAGGACCAACCCGTCACCCTCCAGCGCGCGACGGTCGGCAACCGGACGCGCCGCGACCGCGAGCACCGGTTGGGGTGTGCGCGTGCTGCCGATCTTCTCGAGCACGCCTTCCTTCAGCGCCAGGAGCGGCACCCCCGCGGCGGCGAGGCGGGCGCACAGCGCGGGGAACGCGAGCTCAGCCCGCGGTCCGAGGAACGCGCGCTCGAGCCGCGCACCCCGGTCGAGCGCAGCGTCCATCGCCCGTGGCCCTTCGACCACGAGCAGGCCGGTGGACTCGCGGGCCTTCGGGTCGCGCAGCAGCTCACGCAGTTCGCGGACTGCGCCGTGACGCGGCCCGACAGAGGCAGTGGCCAGCTCTGATGTTGCCCCGGTGACGGGCTGCTCAGGCAGCTTCAGCAGCCTCGAGCGCCTCGCGCGCGGTGGTGACCAGCGCGCCGAAGGCGGCCGAGTCGCGCACGGCGAGGTCGGCGAGGATCTTGCGGTCGACCTCGATCTCGGCGGCCTTCAGGCCGGCGACGAAGCGCGAGTACGAGATGTCGTTCTCGCGGCACGCGGCGTTGATGCGCACGATCCAGAGCCGGCGGAACTCGCCCTTGCGGGCCCGGCGGTCGCGGTACGCGTAGTTGCCGGAGTGCATGACCTGTTCGTTGGCCTTGCGGACGCTCCGGCTGCGCGACCCGCGATAGCCCTCGGCCTTGGCGAGGACCTTGCGGCGGCTCTTCTTGCTGTGGACGGATCGTTTGACCCTGGCCATCGTGACTCCTGATCGATCGCGCGCGACTCGTCTGCGCGCGGCTGGTGTGTGTCAGCGAAGGCCGAGCAGACGCTCGACCCTCCGCTTGTCGCCGCCCACGACCTCGACGCCCTGCTTGTCCCGAGCGAGGGCTCCAGTGGACTTCTGCTCGAAATGACGTTGACGGTTCGCCTTCAGACGGCGGATCTTGCCCGTACTGGTCACTCTGAAGCGCTTGGCTGCGCCTCGGTGTGTCTTCATCTTCGGCATGTCACGCAGCTCCGCTCTCGGCTGGTTCTTCAGGTTCGTGCTTGGTGGACGGCTTCTTGCCGTCCTTGCGGGTGGGGTGCAGCACCATGGTCATGTTGCGGCCGTCGAGGCGAGGGGTGCTCTCGACCGTCGCGAAGTCGGCGACGTCGTCGGCGACCCGGCTGAGGATCTTCATCCCGAGCTCGGGGTGCGCCATCTCCCGACCACGGAACATGATCGTGAGCTTGACCTTGTTGCCTTCGCCCAGGAAGCGCACGACGTGCTTCATCTTGGTGGTGTAGTCGTGCTCGTCGATCTTCGGCCGGAACTTCATCTCCTTGATGACGACGTTCGTGGCCTTGCGCTTCGACTGACGCCTTCGCTGTTCCTGCTCGTAGACGTACCGGCCATAGTCCATGATCCGGCAGACGGGCGGGTTTGCGTTGGGCGCGACCTCGACCAGATCGAGCTCTTGTTCACGGGACTGGGTCAGCGCTTCGGGCAGGGGACGGACCCCGAGTTGCTCGCCGTCGGCGCCGACGAGGAAGACCTCGCGGGCTCGGATGCGGTCGTTGATCCTGACCTCGTGTGCAGCTATGTGGTCACCTGCTTCATAGGCATCTTCCTCTGGCGGGAGGAACTGGTCCCGGACGCGACGATGGCGGACACGGGAATGTCCGCCATCAGACAACCACTACGCCTACGAACGAGATGAAGTGGCTGAACAACATGCGGACCTGGCGCACCCGTTTGTGCTGGTGGCCAGGTGGGGACACTGCACTTCGGTTCGGGAGCCACTTGAGCTCCAGTGCCGATGAACCGTTTCCCACTTCCCTGCTATGCCGGTCGTGACCGGATTTCCTGCCAGGATACACGTGTGAGCAGCATCTGGACACCATCAGGCGAGCACCAGCCCGATTCCGGCCGAGAGCCGGAACCCGGATCCGGCGTCGACGTCGGGCCCGAGGGCGAACCGGTCGAGATGACCGAGGAGCAGTACCGGGAGCTGCTCCAGGCCCGGGCCGAGCTGGCTGCCATCCCCGTCGCCGACATCGTGGCCAACCACGCCATCGGCCTGCAGCAGCTCGCCGTGATCCACCTCCTGCCCGACCCCGACGTCGACGGCAACCCGGGCGAACCCCGGCTGGCGGAGGCGGGCCTCGCCATCGACGCCCTCGGCGCGATCGTCGACACGCTCGGTGACCGGCTGGAGCCCCACCACGAGGCTCTCCGTGAGGCGGTGACCCAGCTGCGGCTGGCGTTCGTCGAGCTCTCGGTCCCCGAGTGATCGAGCGCCGGTGACCCCACTCGCCCAATGACGCCTGCCCAATGACGGCGATCGAGCAGTACGCACTCGTCGGCGACACCCAGACCGCAGCCCTCATCGCCGACGACGGCTCGGTCGACTGGCTCTGCGTCCCCCGCTTCGATTCCGGAGCGTGCTTCGCCGCGCTCCTGGGCGACGAGTCC
>DASXXX010000095.1:0-4229 GCA_036502765.1 Acidimicrobiia bacterium
GGTGTCGCGGATGTGCAACCCGAACATCAACTTCACGAACCGGTGGTACACGCGTCCGATCACCGTGCGCAGCACGCCGTCGGCCCGACGGATCTTGTACCCCTGGACCACGTCGACGTCGGCCGACGCGCGTTGCACCAGCAGCTCGAGCTCCGCGGGATCGAACTGACCGTCGCCGTCGGTGTAGAAGACCCATTGCTTCTTCGACGCCGCGAAGCCCGACAGGAGCGCACCTCCGTACCCACGGTTGGCTTCGTGGGTCACCACGCGCAGGAGCGGCTCGCGCGTCATGAGGTCGTCGAGGATGGCGGCCGAGCGATCGGAGGAGCCGTCGTTGACGACGATCACCTCTGCGTCGTCGACCCCGATGCGTCCGATCGTCGCGACCGCGACCTCGACCATCCGGGCAATGGTGGCCTCGTCGTTGTAGCAGGGGAAGAAGACCGAGACAGCCTCGACTGCCGCGTTCACCGGATCGCTCGACACACCGCCTCGATCTCGTCGTCGGTCATCTCGGGGAAGCACGGGAACGATACGCACTCGGCGGCCCAACGCTCGGCTTCCGGGCACGGCGACCGCAGGAACTGCTCGAACGCGGGCTGCTGGGTGAGCGCTCGCGGGTAGTGCACCCCGGTGTCGAACGAGACCCGGTTCCGAAAGGCGTCGCGATCGGGGACCCGCGCGACGCAGAGGTGGTACACGTGACGCGGATGCTCGGCCTGCCAGCCGAGGTCGGGCGCGGCCGTGCGGTAGCGCGCCGCGATCTCGCGGCGGCGGGCGTTCTCGGCCTCGACCCGCGGGAGACCGACGCGCAACGCGGCCGCCGCGACGTCGGAGAGTCGCGCGTTGGTCGACACCAGCGTGTGCACGTAGTCGCCGGCGTGGCCGTGGGCCCGGAGCAAGCGGAGGGTCGTGGCGAGGTCGTCGTCATCGGTCACCACCGCGCCGCCGTCGGTGATGCCACCGAGGTTCTTGGTGGGATAGAAGCTGTACGCCACCGCCGACGAGCCGCGGGCGTGGGCGGGATCGAGTGCCCCGAACGCCTGTGCCGCGTCCTCCAGCACCGGCACACCGAGGTCGGGGAGCACCGCGGGGCGTCCGTAGAGATGCACCGGGATCACGGCCCGCGTCCGCTCGGTGCACGCGGCGCGCGCCGACGCCTCGTCGATCGTCGCGGTGTCGGCGTCCACGTCGACGAAGACGGGCACCCCTCCCGCTGCGCACACCGCGGCTGCTGTCGGCACGGCGGTGAGCGCCGGCACGAGTACCTCGTCACCGGCTCCGATCCCGAGCCCGACCAACGCGAGCCGGAGGGCGTCGGTGCCGGACGACACGCCGACCGCGTGCGTACGACCGGAGAACGCCGCGAGCTCGGCTTCGAACGCGATGAGCTCCGGACCGAAGAGGTAGACGCCCGAGCGCAGGACGCGTGTCACCGCCTCGGTGAGCTCGGGCTCGAGCGCCGCCGCCCGGCGGGCGAGGTCGACGACGGGGATCCGGGCGTTCGGCCCGGGAATCGAGTCGCCGGGCGTCACAGGTACCACGCCGCGCGCGCGCGATAGAACGCGAGCGTGCGGGCGATGCCGTCGGCGAATGCGGTGCGCGGCTCCCAGCCGAGCAGCCGCTTCGCCTTCGACGAGTCACCGAAGTACGAACCGATGTCGATGGCGTCACGATCGGGCGGCCACGGCACGTAGTCGACGCGACCCTGCCCGGCCGCCGCGACCACTGCGTCGGCGATCGCACCCAAGGAGAGACGTTCGTCGTTCCCGACGTTGAAGATCTGGCCGGGCGCGTCGCTCGACGTCGCCGCGAGCAGCAGGCACTCGACGACGTCGTCGACGTAGAGACAGTCGCGTTGCTGCTCGCCGTCGCCGAACACCGTGATGGGATCACCGGCGAGCGTGCGACGCACGAAGATCGGGAGGAAGCCCTGGAGGTCGTCGCGCAGGCGCTGGCGCGGTCCGAACACGTTGGTGAGCCGCACAGCCGTCGCCGCGAGGCCGTAGACCTCGTGGTACAGAAGATGCAGTTGCTCGGTGGCGTACTTGGTGATGCCGTTCACGTCGACCGGCGCCACCGGGTGGTCCTCGTCGACGGGGAGGTAGCGCGGCTTGCCGAAGATCTGGCGCGTCGACGTGAACACCACGGTTGCGGTCGGGTTCTCGCGGCGCAGCAACTCGAGGTAGCGGAACTGGCTCGTGGTGTTGACGTCGAGATCGAAGAGCGGGTCGTCCATCGAGTCGACGTGACTCACCTGCCCGGCGAGGTTGAACACGACGTCGGCGGCGACGGTTGCGTCCCGGACATCGGGACGGTCGGTGTCGGCGATGTCGGCCTCCACCACCGCGATGCGTCCGTCGGCCTCGGTGCGGTCGCCGTCGGGAACGAGGTTCCATGGGTTGGCGCCGTGGCGACCGACCCGCGCGTCGATCACGGTGACGTCGGCGCCGCCCTCGACCAGAGCCAGCGCGAGGTTGGCTCCGATGAACCCGAGTCCACCGGTGACGACGCACCGGCGCCCGGCAACGGCGTCGAACAGTGAGGACCTCAGAGCGCGGACAGTGTAGGAGCCGCCGGGATCAGCCCCGGCGATCAGGCCCGCGACCTGGACCCCGAACGGTCACGGTGGCCGAGACCCGCACGTCGCCATCGACCGCGAGCCACACCGCGAGCACGTCGCCGGTGCCGTCGCTGGTGACTGCGCTGGTGACGGTGCTGGCGAGTGCGACCGCGTCACCGCGTTCGAGCGGGCGGTGGTACTCGATCCGAGCTCGCACCGGGACCCCGCCCGGGAGGCACCGCACCAGTTCGTCCTCGACCGCTTCGAGCGAGCGCGCGTTGTTGACGTGGTCCAGCACGTCGAAGTCGCTGGTGCGCAACGGCCACGGTCGCCGCTGCACGTCGTCGGCGGGCGCATCGTGGCGCAGACGTCCGCGCACGCGCCGTCCGTCGGCCGATTCCGCATAGCGGTCGTGGAAGTCGTCGTCAAGCGCGAGCGGTCGTCCGGTGTCGCGATCGACGAACACCCAGAGACCGGCGGAATCGACGAATGCACCGCCCTCCCCCACGATGCGGGTGCGCCGTTCGGCCCAGCGCGGACCGGTGCCGCTGCAGAACGTCGCCAGCTCGACCGACTCGTGGTACGCCGGCGCGGCGACGATCTCGAGGTCGTTGGACCGCAACACCCACACCCCGCGGGCCTCCGAGAGCTCGGCGTCGTCGGCGTCGTCGGTGGCAACGTCCTGCAGGAAGCGGGCCAGCGCCTCCAGGCGCACTGCGCCGGTGGCGTCGACGTCGCCGAGATGTACCCGCCGCGTCGCCCGGAACACACGACCGCGGGGCGGCAGGTCCACGTATTCGGTCGCCACCCGCTCATGGTCCCACGGTCGGGGTACCGAGTTCCGCATCAAGCGGCCCCGAGGGTGCGCCGAAACACAGGGGAATGGTGTCAGCATGGCACCGACGAAGGGGCAACAGTGTCGGGATTCCTTGATCGGCTCGGGCGACGCGCGGTTCGCCACCGCTGGTGGTTCATCGGCGTGTGGATCGTCGCCGCGGTCGCGATCCTGATGCTCGCGGGCTCGCTCGACGGCCAGTACAGCGACAACTTCCGCATCCCCGACGCGCAGTCGCAAGAAGCGCTCGACCTGCTCGAGAAGGACTTCCCCAAGGCGGCGGGCGACAGCGCGCTCATCGCGTTCGAGTCGTCCGACGGCATCACCAGCTCGTCGGTCGAACCCGCGATCAGCGCGAGCGTGGCCGCGCTCGACAAGATCCCGAACGTCACGTCGGTGAGCAACCCGTACGGGCCGCTCGGCAACGCGTTCATCTCGAAGAGCGGTGACATCTCCGTCGTCACCGTGCAGTTCGACACGAAGGCCCAGGACCTCCAGAAGGACGTCTTCAAGCAGATGGAGGCCGCGACCGCGCCGGCGACACAGGCCGGCATCAAGGTCGCCTACGGCGGCGCGGTGACCGACTACGCCGACCAACCACCTTCCGGCAACGCCGACCTCATCGGCCTGCTCGCCGCCGTCATCATCCTGCTGTTCGCGTTCGGCTCGGTGGTGGCGATGGGCCTCCCTATCCTCACCGCCGTCTTCGGTCTCGTCGTGGGCCTGTCGGTGGTGAGCATCATCTCGTCGTTCACCGAGATCGGGTCGGTGGCACCGACGCTCGCCACGATGATCGGCCTCGGCGTCGGCATCGACTACTCGTTGTTCATC
>DASXXX010000096.1:0-1814 GCA_036502765.1 Acidimicrobiia bacterium
CCCGGTGTCGGAGATCCTCATCGAGCAGTCGATCGCGGGCTGGAAGGAGTACGAGCTCGAGGTGATGCGCGACCACGCCGACAACGTGGTCGTCATCTGCTCGATCGAGAACTTCGACGCCATGGGCGTGCACACCGGCGATTCGATCACGGTGGCACCCGCGCAGACCCTCACCGACGTCGAGTACCAACGCCTGCGCGACGACGCGTTCGCGTGCATCCGCCGCATCGGCGTCGACACCGGCGGCTCCAACATCCAGTTCGCGGTGAACCCCACGAACGGCGACGTCGTGGTGATCGAGATGAACCCGCGCGTGTCGCGCAGCAGTGCGCTCGCCAGCAAGGCCACCGGGTTCCCGATCGCCAAGATCGCGGCGCGCCTCGCGGTCGGGTACCGGCTCGACGAGATCATGAACGACATCACCGGCGAGACGCCTGCGTCGTTCGAGCCCACCATCGACTACGTGGTCACCAAGGTGCCGCGGTGGGCGTTCGAGAAGCTGCCGGGTGCGTCGCCGGTGCTCGGCACGATGATGCAGTCGGTCGGCGAGGTGATGGCGATCGGGCGCACGTTCCCCGAGAGCCTGCAGAAGGCGCTGCGTTCGCTGGAGACGGGTCGCTGGGGACTCAACTGCGATCCCACCGAGCGCGAGTACGACGCGCACACTCCCGACGAGCTCGTCCGGATGGTCACCCAGGCCACCCCCGAACGGCCATTTCTGCTCGACGCGGCCCTGCGGCGCGGCGTGTCCGTCGCGCGCCTCCAAGCCGCCACGGGAATTGATCCGTGGTTCTTGGAACACCTGAGCTCACTGGGCGACCTGCGTGCATCTCTCGTTGGACGGGCGCCGCACGACCTGTCGCGTCGCGAGTGGCGCACGGTCAAGCGAGCAGGTTTCGCGGACGCCCAGCTCGCGTACTTGTGGGGAATCGACGAGGCGCAGGTGTTCGCGGCGCGGAGCGCCGCGGGAGTGGAGGTCACGTACAAGACGGTGGATACGTGCGCGGCGGAGTTCGCGGCGAAGACGCCGTACCACTACGGGACCTACGAGGACGAGGACGAAGTGGCGCCGCTCACGCGTCCCGCGGTCGTGATCCTGGGCAGTGGCCCCAACCGCATCGGGCAGGGCGTCGAGTTCGACTACTGCTGCGTGCACGCCGCGTTCGCGCTCTCCGGTGCCGGCTACGAGACGGTGATGCTCAACTGCAACCCCGAGACCGTCTCCACCGACTACGACACCAGCGACCGGCTCTTCTTCGAGCCCCTCCACCTCGAAGACGTCCTCGCGGTGTGCAGACGCCTCCAGGAACGGGCCGACCTGGGTGGTGGTGAGCTCGTCGGGGTGGTGGTGGCACTGGGCGGTCAGACACCACTCAAATTGGCCAGGAGTCTGGCGGGTGCGGGGATTCCGGTGCTCGGCACCAGCCCCGACTCCATCGACCTCGCCGAGGACCGCGAGCGCTTCCACGCGCTCTGCACCGAGCTCGGGATCGCGCAGCCTCCGGGCGGCACCGCCACGACCACCGCACACGCGCAGGCCATCGCCGCCGCGCTCGGATTTCCGGTGCTGGTGCGCCCGTCCTACGTGCTCGGCGGCCGCGCCATGCAGATCGTCTACGACGACGAGAGCCTGGTGACCGCCATGGAGGAGCTCGCTGCCGAAGGCAGCCTCGGGCGGGAGGGCGGTCTCTCGGCCGAGCGCCCGGTGCTGGTCGACCGCTTCCTTGAGGATGCGGTCGAGATCGACGTCGACGCCATCCGCGACGCCAGCGGCGATTCGGTCATCGGCGGCGTCATGGAGCACATCGAGGAGG
>DASXXX010000097.1:0-10809 GCA_036502765.1 Acidimicrobiia bacterium
CATCGCGCGCTTCTACTACTTCCTGCACGTCGAGAAGGAGTGGGGCATCCTCCTGAGCGCGGCGGTGAGTCTGCTCGTGCTCGCCCCCTTCATGGGGATCTTCTTCTACATGGCGATCTTCCGCTTCCTGCGGTTGTCGTCCCAGCTCATCAAGGTCGTGGTGACGATCGGCCTCTCGGTCGTGATTCCCGTCGTCGCGGTGATGATCTTCGGCAACGAGGAGATCTTCCAGGCCCCCGGCCTCGCCCCCCAGCCGGTCTCGGTCTACAAGGTGTTCGACACCGCGGTGACGCTCGACCAGGTGATCGCCTACGCGTGCGTCCTCGCGATCGTGATCTTCGGCGCGTTGATCCTGCGTTACACCGAAGCGGGCCTGAGCGTGCGGGCGATGGTCGACTCCGAAGCGATGACCTCGCTGTCGGGCAGCAACCCGTCGCGCATCGCCGCCGGTGTGTGGGTCATCTCCACCGTGCTCGCCGGCCTCGCCGGGATCCTCGCCGCGCCGGTCATCGGCCTCGACTCCAGCAAGTACACCCTGCTCATCGCCGCCGCGTTCGCCGCGGTGATCGCGGCGCGACTGCGCAGCCTGCCCATCGCCGTGTTCATCGGTCTGTTGATGGGTGTCGCCGGGAGCCTGGTGCAGTACTGGCTGCCACCCGACAGCGAGATCACCGCCAACATCGTGCCGGCCATCCCGTTCGCGTTCGTGGTGGTCTCGCTGATCGTCAACATCGTCCGATCGGGTCGTGTCAACGAGGAAGAAGGCGTCGGCGGTGCGCTCGACCGCGCCATCACCCCGAACGGGGGCAGTCGACTCGCGGCATCGTCCGACTCGGAGAACATCTACCCGAAGCTCAACTTCACGTTCCCGGTCGTGTTGTTCGCGGGCATTTGCATCCTGCCGTTGATCTTCGCTCCGTACTGGCAGTCGCTCATGGTCACGGCGGTGGCGCTGGCGGTGATCTTCCTGAGCTACACCCTGGTCACCGGTGAGGGAGGCATGCTCTGGCTCTGCCAGATCACCTTCGCCGGCGTGGGTGCGCTCGCATCGGCGCAGTTCGCCACCGAACACGGATGGCCGATCATCCCCGCGATCCTCATGGGTGGCCTGATCGCTTCGTTCATCGGCGTGATCCTCGGTCTGCTCACGATCCGACTCGGGAACCTCTACGTCGCGTTGGTCACGCTCACGTTCGGTCTGCTGATGGAACGGCTGGTGTTCAACCTGCAGACGTTCGCCAACTTCGGTGCCGGTGTCGCGGTTGCTCGTCCCGAGCTCGCGCGCACCGACAAGGCTTCCATCTACTTCGGACTCGCGGTGTTCGCGATCTTCGCCATCCTCATCGTCAACCTCCGGCGTTCCACCACCGGCCTCGCGCTCAACGCGGTTCGATGGAGCGAGAACGCGTCGCGCACGATGGGTCTCAGCGTCATCACGATGAAGCTGCTGGTGTCGGGCCTCGCCGCGTTCGTCGCCGGCGTCGGAGGCGGGCTCTACGCGCTGTCGTTCAAGCAGGCGATCCCGCTCGACTACGCCACGCTGCTCGGTCTCGCCTGGCTGGCGGTGCTCGTCACGTTCGGCGTGCGTTCGAACATCGCCGCGCTGCTCGCGGGGCTCCTCTTCACCTTCTCCCCCGCGTTCATCCAGACCGTGCTGAAGCTCGATGCCCCGTGGTCGGACCTGCCGATCCTGCTGTTCGGTCTCGGTGCCATCGCGTTGGCGCAGAACCCCGAGGGCACCGTGCACCAGTGGGCCATGGGGTTGCAGAAGCTGTTGCACAAGGCCTCAGGGGGCGGCGCCCGTCCGGTGCCCGCCGGCACCGCGTTCGCAGGCCGCCACGACCCACGGCTGCACGACGACGATGCGACGCCGCCGCCGGCACCGCCACAACCCGAGGGCACGACGGCGGAGGTGGCGGGATCGTGAGTGCTGTCGAGATCACCGAAGATGTGGGCGCCGACACCGAGACGGCGGCGATCGAGGCCCGCAACGTCACCGTGCGCTTCGGTGGACTGGTCGCGCTCAACGACGTCAGCCTGGCGGTCCCGCCGGGCTCGATCGTCGGGCTCGTCGGCCCCAACGGCGCCGGCAAGACGACGCTGTTCGGCGTGCTGTCGGGCCTGCTCCATCCGCAGGGTGGCGACGTGTTCCTCGGTGGCAAGAAGGTCACCGGCGCATCACCGTCGAAGCGGTCGCGCCTCGGACTCGCGCGCACGTTCCAGCAACTCGAGCTCTTCATGGGACTCACCGTGCGCGAGCACGTCGTGCTCGGGTACCGCGTCCGCAACCAGCGCAACCGACTCTGGACCGACCTGTTCACGGCCGGCGCACTCCACCCCGCCAGCGACGAGGAGAACCAGCGGGTCGACCACCTCGTCGACCTCCTCGGGCTCAAGAACGTCGCCAACACCGCCGCGTCAGTCCTGCCGCTCGGCACGGCACGGCGCGTCGAGGTGGCGCGCGCGCTCGCCACCGGTCCGTCGATCGTGTTGCTCGACGAGCCGTCGTCGGGCCTTGACGGCCATGAGACCTCGCAGCTCGGGGCCGCACTCCGCACCGTCGCCGACGAAGAGCGCGTGTCGCTGCTGCTCGTCGAGCACGACGTCGCCATGGTGCTCGGCCTGTCGAGCCAGGTGGCCGTGCTCGACTTCGGCGTACGCATCGCCCACGGCACCCCCGACGAGATCCGCAACGATCCCTCGGTGCGCGCCGCCTACCTGGGCGACGACGAAGCCGTCGAAGGTACCCAGGACACACCTCGGGAAGCACCAACAGAAGAAGGTGGGGCCTGATGGCCGGCACGCTCCTCTCGGTCGAAGGACTCGACGTCCACTACGCCTCGGTGCAGGCGCTGTTCGACGTCAGCATCGACGTCCCCGAAGGCGGCGTCGTCGCCGTGCTCGGCGCCAACGGCGCCGGGAAGAGCACCTTCGCCCGCGCCGCGTCGGGGCTCGTGCCCTCGTCGAAGGGATCGATCACCTTCGACGGCGTCGACATCACCAAGGCGAAGCCGCACGACATCCGCCGCGCCGGCCTCGTCCACATCCCCGAAGGTCGGGGCATCTTCCCCGGCCTCTCGGTGCAGGAGAACCTGCGTATGGCCGTGCGTCGGGTCGGCACACCCGAAGAGCGCAAGTCGGCGGTCGAGAACGCCTACGAGATGTTCCCGCGCCTCGCCGAGCGACGCGGGCAACGGGCAGGCACGCTCTCCGGTGGTGAGCAGCAGATGCTGGCGCTTGCGCGCGCCCTGGCCGTGCCGCCGAAGCTGATCATCGCCGACGAGATGTCGCTCGGCCTCGCACCGCTGGTCGTCGACTTCGTGTTCGAGAGCATCGAGCGCGCCGCGCAGAGCGGTGTGACCATCGTGCTGATCGAGCAGTTCGTGCATCGCGCGCTCGGGCTCGCCAGTCAGTGCGTGATCCTCAAGCAGGGGTCGGTCGCGTGGACGGGCCCGTCTGAGAACGCGCGCCAAGAAGTGCTCGACCGCTACCTCGGAGAATCCGCCGACGCAATGGCGTGAGCGCCAGCGAACGCCTCGACACGATGGCGTGAGCGCCAGCGGACGCTTGAACACGATGGCGTGAGGATTGCCCGAAGCGAAGTGTGCTTTCTTCCCGCGCGGGTTAGGTTGCGCGCACGTCGATCCCGACGCACCGATTCCCGGGGGGAGAATCGCACATGAAGCACCACCGCACGCGCGCTCTGCGAGCCGTCGTGAGCGTGGCGGTCGCCAGTCTGGCTGCTGTCACCCTCGTCACGACGACCGCGGTCGCACAGTCCAGCGAGAAGGTTCCCGGCGTCACCGACAAAGCGGTGAAGTTGGGGTTCATCTTCTCGGGCACCGGCGTCGCCAGCTCCACGTTCAAGAACTCCGACAAGGCGTGCCTGGCCCGCGTGGATCGCACGAACCGTGAAGGCGGCGTCAACGGCCGCAAGGTCGAGATCGAGGTCATCGACGACAAGTCGTCGAACGCCAACCTCACCGCGGCCAAGGACCTCGTGGAGAACCGCGACGTCTACGGCGTGATCAACAACTCTTCCTTCGCATTCCTGAGCTACCGCTACCTCCAGGAGCAGGGAGTGCCGACGGTCGGCGGCGGCTTCGACGGCACGTACTACGGCGAGAAGGGCAACGAGGACATCTTGTCCGCGCTCGGCAACTCGGCGCCGTTCACCGGCCTCGCCTACACGACGAGCACCAAGGTGATGAAGCAGCTCGGCGCCACGAAGAGCGCAGCGATCGCGTACGGCGCGTCGGCATCGTCGTCGGCGTCGGCCCAGACGTTGCAGGACTTCGCCGCGCCCGCCGTCGGCATCAAGCCCGTCTACACGAACACGGCGGTCGACTTCGGCACCTCCGACGTCGGCCCCATCGTGCTCGGCATCAAGAACTCGGGGGCGGACGCCGCGTACCTGCCGCTGGTGGCGGAGTCGAACGTCGCGATCCTGCAAGGCCTCGCGCAGAACGGTGTCGACATGAAGGCGCTCGTCCTCCCGACGGGCTACGGACAGGCGCTGCTCGACTCGCCCATCGCCAAGACGCTCGGTCCCGAGGTCGTCTTCTTCCAGACCTACAAGCCCGTCGAGCTCAACGACAAGGACACGAAGCAGTTCCAGACCGACCGCAAGAAGGTGGGACTCACCGGCGTGCCCGATTACGGGCAGTACACCGGCTACATCACCTGTGACCTGGCCATCACGGCCCTCGAGCAGATGGGCAAGAACGTCACCCGCGAGGACTTCGCGCCGAAATTCCGCAAGCTCGGCGACTACGACGCCGCCGGCCTGAACTGCTCGCCGTACCCCGTGGGTCTCGACAGCTTCGGGAAGTTCGGCAGCACCGGGTGCTCGTATTACATGCAGGTCAAGAACGGGAAGTTCGTCGTGATGAACAAGGGCAAGCCGATCACCGGCAAGCTCGTCGGCAACAAGGCCGCCCTCGAGGCGAACGCCACGGGGAATCCCGCGTTGGTGACGACGACCACCGCAGCACCCTGATCCGGCGACGCGTCGAACGAGGTTGCACGCGCGGGCCCCGGAGCGATCCGGGACCCGCGCGCTTCCCGGGGTGCGCAGCATCGGAGGCGACAACGCGTTATGGTTTGCTGACTGAGCACAACTTCGCCCCGGAAGACCGGGTCCGGACAAGGGAAAAGCACGACGCAGCACGGCGTGGGGTGCCTGGTTGCTCAGGGTGGCACCGCACTAGGTTGCGCATTTCAGTAGTCGAAAGTCCCGAAAACGGGACAGCCACAGGGGGGAACTGCTCGATGAAGCAATCAGGTAGGCGCGGTATGCGCGCCTTGGCGGTGCTGGCCACGCTCAGCGTCGCCAGCGTGGGGGTGCTGGCCACCGGGGCGGCCGCGCAGTCCGGGAGCACACCCGGCGTCACGAAGGATTCCGTGAAGGTCGGGTTCATCTCCTCGGAGACCGGCGTCGCGGCATCCAACTTCGTCGGCGCCCCCAAGGGGTGCCAGGCCCGGATCGACGCCGAGAACGCCAAGGGCGGCGTGAACGGTCGCAAGATCGACATCGTGGCGATCGACGACAAGTCGTCGGGCGCCAACCTCACCAGCGCGAAGGACCTGGTCCAGAACCAGGACGCGTTCGCGGTGGTGAACGACTCCCCGTTCGCATTCCAGACGTACCGCTACCTGGTCGACTCCGGGGTCCCCATGATCGGTGGCGGCTTCGACGGTTCGTACTACTACGACCAGGGCAACGAGAACGTCATCTCGAGCCTCGGTGACGGCACGCCGGTCCCGGGCATCACCACCGACACGACCACCAACGTGATGAAGAAGCTCGGCGCGACGAAGGCGGCGGCGATCGGCTACGGCGTGTCGCCGTCGTCGAGCGAGACGGCCAAGGCAACCGTCGACTACGCGGCCAAGGCCTCAGGGCTCAAGCCCGGCTACCTCAACACCGCGGTCGACTTCGGCGCCACCGACGTCGGGCCGATCGTGCTCGGCATCGCGAACTCGGGTTCCGACGGCGTGTACCTGCCGCTCGACTCGAACACGAACTTCGCCATCATCCAGGGTTTGCAGCAGAACGGCACCGACATGAAGGCGACGGTCAGCGCCACCGGCTACAGCCAGGCTCTGCTGGAGCAGCCGATCGCCAAGACCATCACGACCCACGACCTGCTCCAGACGAGCTACAAGCCGATCACGCTCAACGACCCGAACGTGAAGACCTTCGTGAAGAACATCAAGAAGTACGCCGGCATCACCGGCGTCCCGAACTACGGCGTGTTCACCGGGTACATCACCTGCGACCTGGTCGTCTTGGGCCTGCAGAACGCGGGCAAGAACCCGACCCGCAAGAGCTTCGTCGACGGCATCCGCAACACGAACGGCGGGAAGTACAACTCCGCCGGTCTCACGTGCAAGGACGTCGACCTGAGCTACGCGCACTTCGGGAAGATCAGCAGCACACCGGGGTGCATCTACTACGTGAGCGTCAAGAACGGGAAGTTCGTGCCCTACAACGGCGGCAAGCCGATCACGGGCAAGACCGTCGGCGACCCGGCCATCATCAAGAAGTACACCGAGAGCGGCGGCACCGGCGTGGCCACGACCACTGCGCCCCCGTCGACCTGACCCACCACTGCGTCACCTGAACGCGAAGGAGGGGGAGCCGGTTCACCGGCTCCCCCTCTTCGCGCCCTCTTCGCGTCGGGCGTCAGTTCCCGGGCGGGCCTTTCGGCACGTCGCGGAACGGCATGTTCTTGTCGTGGGTCATCTCGCGGGGCATCTTGAGCACCTTCTCCGAGATGTTGTTGCGAGCCATCTCGGTGGTGCCGCCGCCGATGCCCGACGACTGACGCTCGAGGAAGCTGAAGCCCTTCTCCGCCCACGGGTCGCCGGGCAGCGTCGCCGCCGCGTTCGCGCCGGCGAGGTCGAGGGAGATCGTGTTCTGCCGTTGGAACGCGACCGCCGAGATGAGGCGGGCGATGGCCGCGCTGTTGTCGGGCATCTGGCCCGTGCGCATCCCGGTGCTGATGCGCGCCGACAGCGCGCTCCGCGCGAGGCCGAGCATGTGCGCCTCGCCGACGAGCTCCTGGGCGTGTGGGTCGTCGGCCCGCCCGGTGGCGCGCACGAGGTCGACGTACGGGTCGTGACTCTCCTGGACGCCGGAGTGCAGCGTCCCAGTCACGAACGGCGAGCCGCCGCCCATCGCGTTCTTCTCGTGGAACATCCACCGCGTCCCGACGGTCCAGCCCTGGTCGACCTCGCCGACGCGGTCCGAGTCGGGCACGCGCACATCGGTCATGAACTCCTGGCAGAACTCCTTCGAGCCGTTGATCATCTCGATCCGGTGCAGCTCGATGCCCTCTTGGTGGATCGGGATGATGAACACGCTGAGGCCGCGGTGCTTGGGCACGTCCCAGTTGGTGCGCAGCAGACAGAGGCCGTAGTCGGAGAACCACGCACCCGTCGTCCACACCTTCGAACCGTTGACGATCCACTCGTCACCGTCGCGCACCGCGGTGGTGAGCGCGGCGGCGACGTCGGAACCGCCGCTCGGCTCGGAGAGGAACTGCATCCAGATCGCCTCCCCCTTGAGCATCGGGGGGATGTACTCCAGCTTCTGCTCCTCGGTGCCGAACTCGAGCAGCACCGCCATGCAGGGCACGAACGTCGGAACCTGGATCAGGAACGGGATCTCGTAGCCGGCCGACTCCTCGTTGAGCGCGCGCTGGTGGTCGGGCGTGAGCCCGAGCCCTCCGTACTCTGTGGGCACGCACACGCCGGCGAAGCCGCCGTCGAAGAGCAGTCGCTGCAGGTCACGCTGGCGCTGAATCGCGGCGAGCTCCGCCTCGTCGGACACGGCCGCCCGCAGCGGGAGGTGCACGTTCTCGGAGCGGGGGAAGTTCTCCTTCAGCCACTCGCGGGCACGGAGGCGGAACTCCTCGACCGACTCGACGCTGGTGCTGGTGGTGGTGGTCGTCATTGCGATTCCTCTGGAGGTCAGGCGGCCTGCGCGATGCGCAGCTCACCGATGCGGCGGTGGTGATCGGCCGGCGTGCCGTACGTGAGCCGGTCGACCGTGATGCGACGGAGGTACAGGTGGATGTCGTGCTCGTAGGTCACGCCGATGCCGCCGTGGAGCTGCACGCAGTCCTGCAGGAGCTCGGCCAGGTACTGGCCGGCGTAGGCCTTCGCCGCACTCACCGCGATCGCGGCGTCGGCGTCGGCGCGCGAGACGTGACGGGCGGCGCTGTCGGCGAGTCCGTGGCTGGCCTCGAGCCACATCTTCATGTCGGCGAAGCGGTGCTTGATCTCCTGGAACGACGCCAGGGGCCGGCCGAAGGAGTAGCGGCTGAACGCCCAGTCGAGCGTGATGTCGAAACCGGCGTCGGCGGCGCCGACCATCTCCGCCGACTGCACCACGGCCGCGATCTGCAGCTGGTGCTCGAGGTCGTCGGCCACCTGGCCGGGCGTGCCCACGACCGCCGAGGCGGGGACGCGCACGCCGTCGAACTCGATGCGGGCGTAGCGACGGACGAGGTCGACGCTGCGCAGCGGCGTGACGGTCACGCCGTCGGCGTCCCGCGGCACGAGGAACTGGCCGATGCCGGCGTCGGTGGTCGCCGTCACCAGGAGCTGGTCGGCCTCGGCGCCCGCTTCGACGGGCGACTTCACGCCCGAGAGCACGTAGCCGTCGCCGTCGGCCTCGGCCCGCACGGTCACGTCGTCACCGAGGGCGTCGTGCGGCGGGAGCTCGGTGAGGGCCCAGGTGGCGACCTGCGCGCCGGAGATCAGGTCCTGGAGCAGCCCGCTCTGCTGCTCCTCACTCCCCGAGCGGGCCAGTGTGGATGCCACGACATTGCACGGGATGAGCGGTCCGGGAGCCACGTGGAACCCGAAGGCGTGGGCCACCAGCGCGAGGTCGGAAGGGCCGTTGCCGCTGACGCTCCCGCCGCCGAGCTCCTCGGGGACGAGCAGCGAGACCCAGCCCAGTTCGGCGCCCTGGCGCCAGTAGTCGGCCTCGAATCCGGCCTCGTTGTCACGCAGCTCGCGCACCTTTGGGATCGGGCACTCGCTCCCGAGGAACTTCCGCGTGGTGTCGCGGAAGAACTCCTGGTCGTCGGTCAGCACGAGCTCCATGGCGTCCTCTTCTGGTGTTGGCAGCGATCCGGGACCGACCAGTCATCCTGGCCAGTTCTTGGGCTCCGCGCAATTTCAGCGGACGGGGCGGCCCGAACACCAACCGGCGTGGTCGCACGGGCGTTAGGTTCGTCCTTGTGGGGGTGCTGTCACGCGATCCGGACGAGACCGCGACCCAGTTGCGCGCCTGGCTCACCGACGTGGCCGGCCTCGCCGGGGTGACGGTCGACCACCTCGAGATCCCCGGGGGCACCGGTTTCTCCAACGAGACCATCCTCTTCGACGCCACCTGGGACGACGACACCGGGACGCCCGCCCTGCATCACCTCGTGGCGCGCATCGCGCCCCAGGCGTACACCGTGTTCCTCGAGGCGAACTTCGAGACCCAGTTCCGGGTCATGGAGGCCATCGCCGAGCACACCGACGTCCCGGTGCCCGACATGCTCTGGTTCGAGGGCGACCCTTCGTGGTTCGGCAGCCCGTTCTGGCTCATGCGGCGGGTCGACGGCATCGCGCCGTCGGATGCGCCGCACTACTCCAGCGAGGGGTGGTTGCGCGACGCGACCACCGACGAGCAGGCCACGGTCTGGTGGAACGGCGTTGCCGCGCTGGCCGCGGTGCACAACCTCGACTGGCGCGCGCTCGGCCTCGACCGACTCGACGACGCTGCGCGCGGAGAGCCCGCGCTCGAGCAACAGCTCACCTACTACGCCGAGTCGTTGGAGTGGGCCGAGCAGGGCACACCGCATCCCGGTGCGCGTGCCGCGCTGGCGTGGTTGCAGGCGAACCGACCCGCGTCGGATCCCGTGGACGTGACGATCACGTGGGGTGACTCGCGGTTGGCAAACCAGATGTTCCGCGACGGCGACGTCGTCGCGGTGCTCGACTGGGAGATGGTGGCGCTCGGCGACCCGCGCATCGATCTCGGATGGTGGCTGTTCTGCGACGACGTGCTGACGCGGAGCGCGTGACAGGAACGGCTCGCGGGATTCCCGTCGCAAGCGGAGACGGTCGCACGCTGGGAGGAGCTCACCGGCCGCAGCGGCGCCGACCTCCACTGGTTCCTGGTGTTCGCGGCGCTGCGCTTCACCGTCGTGATGCTGCGGCTCGGCCTGTTGCTGCACGAGATGGGCGTGACCCCCGAGCCGTTCGGCTACGACAACGACATCTGCCGCGCGCTCGACCAGTTGATGCTCGAGGTCTGACTCAGGGCGTGATGGCGACGCGGGCCACTGGCTCGGGCGGTGCCTGCCGCTGATACAGCGCGCGCTCGAGTGAGTGCAACAGCACGTTGCGGATCTCGCGCGGGTCGATGAGCTCGTCGAATCCGAAGCCCATCGCCGAACGGTACGACGCCTCGAGCTCCATCTTCTTGAGCAGGTCCGCTTCGTCGACGTCGGAGCCGCGCGACCGGCTCATCGCCGCCGCGCCCATCGCGCCCATCGTCGCCCCGGGGAACGCGAACACCGCCGACTGGCCGTCGAAGCCGATCATGCCCATCACCATCGAGCCGAAGCCGTAGGCCTTGCGCATCGTGACCTCGAACTTGGGCGAGGTCGCCATCGTCTGCGCCGCGAACATGCGGGCGCCACTGCGCAGGATGCCGCGCCGTTCCGACTCGGTCCCGGGCAGCACGCCCGGGTTGTCGGCGAGGAAGATCAGCGGCAGGTGGAACGAATCGGCGACGGTGAT
>DASXXX010000098.1:0-1576 GCA_036502765.1 Acidimicrobiia bacterium
GCACAGCACCAACGTGCCGAGGCGCACGCGCGTCACCTCACCCGCGAGCGCCGCGAGGGCGACGATCGGATCGAGGCACCCTTCCCGATCGGGCGGCCCGCCGTCCTTCTCGACGTCGAGGAAGAGGTGGTCCGACAGCCACAGCGAGTCGAACCCCGCGGTCTCGGCGGCGCGCGCCCACTCCACGACGCGCGCCCACGGCAACGGCGATTCCCCGGCGATCGAGTAGTCGTACTGCGGGAGCGCGAGGCCGAGACGCATCGCTCGGGACTCTACCGGTGGTCGCGCGCCGTCTCCGTCGTACCCTGCACGCGTGCTCGAGTGCGTGCCGAACGTGTCAGAGGGCCGCGACCCGCACGTGCTCGACACGCTCGCCGCCGCGTGCGGTGCGGCGCTCCTCGACCTGCACGTCGACGCCGACCACCACCGTTCGGTGTTCACCCTGGCCGGGTCGACGACCTCCGATGCCGTGCGGTCATTGGCCCTCGCAGTGGCCGAGCACGTCGGCCTCATGGGCCACGCCGGCGCGCACCCGCGTCTGGGCGCGCTCGACGTGGTGCCGTTCGTGGCGCTCGACGGAGACACGCGCGTCGACGCGGTCGACGCCGCACACGCGTTCGCGACGTGGGCGGTCGACGCGCTGGCGGTCCCGATCTTCTTCTACGACGGGGCCGACGGGGCGGGCCGCACACTCCCGGCGACACGGCGCGACGCGTTCCGTGCGCGTCCCCCCGACCTCGGGCCGTCGACGCCGCACCCCACGCTGGGCGCGGTGGCCGTGGGCGCGCGGGAACCGCTCGTGGCGGTCAACTGCGAGCTCGCGCGCGACGACGTGGTGCTGGCGCGCGCGATCGCGACACAGGTGCGCGAGCGCGACGGCGGACTGCCCGGTGTGCGCGCGCTCGGCCTGCGCCTCGACTCCGTCGGGCGCGCACAGGTGTCGATGAACCTCGTCGCGCTCGAACGCACCGGCCTGCAGGACGCGTGTCGCGCCGTCGAGGCGCGGGCGCGCGATGCGGGCGCGGAGGTCGCGCGCGTGGAGCTGGTGGGACTGGTCCCCGCCGCCGAGCTGGCACGCTGCGACGACGAGTTCCGGGCGTGGTCGGGCATCGGGCCCGACGACACGATCGAAGGGCGCCTCAGGGCGCTGGGGACCTAGGCGCCGAGGGCGGTGCGACGCTCGAGGGCGCGCTGGCGGCGAACGCGGCGGCGCTCCCGCTCGGAGAGGCCACCCCAGATCCCGAACTTCTCGCCGTGGGCGAGGGCGTACTCGAGGCAGTCGACCCGCACCTCGCAGCTCCGACACACCGCCTTGGCCTCACGCGTGGAGGCCCCCCGCTCCGGGAAGAACAGGTCGGGGTCGACCCCCAGGCAGTTGGCCTCCTCCTGCCAGCGACGCTCGCCGTCGGCCGAGGTGAAACGCTGCGTGGCCACCAGTGCGGCCAGGCTGGATGTGATCGGACTCATGGTGAGGGGTTCGGGCATCTGCGTGCTCCCTTGCCAAGCAAACGCGGCGGACGCCGGGAAATGACGCCTCTGGAATTACAGTGGTGTTACTATGCTTGGTTGTGAACCC
>DASXXX010000099.1:0-14327 GCA_036502765.1 Acidimicrobiia bacterium
CGCCGCGGACATCCACGACATGACGATCACACCGCAGGGCACGGCCCTGTTGGTCATCTACAGCCCCGTGATCGTCGACGCGTCGTCGGTCGGAGGCTCGAAGAACCAGCACGTGTTCGAGCCGGTGATCCAGGAGATCGACATCGCGAGCGGCGCATTGCTCTTCGAGTGGCACGGGATCGGTTCGATCGCCCTGAATGAGTCCCACGCGCCCAGGCCCACGTCGGCGAGCACCCTCTTCGACTACGTGCACCCGAACTCGGTCTCCCTCGACGACGACGGCAACGTGCTCGTGTCCGGCCGACACACGTGGACCGTGTACAAGATCGACCGCGTCAGCGCGACGCTGGACTGGCGTCTCGGTGGCAAGGTCGGCAACTTCACCATGCCGAAGAGCGCCGAGCCGGCGTGGCAACACGATGCCCGACGGAACCGTGACGGGACCTTGAGCGTCTTCGACGACGG
This sequence comes from Acidimicrobiia bacterium, assembly GCA_036502765.1. Taxonomy (GTDB): domain Bacteria; phylum Actinomycetota; class Acidimicrobiia; order IMCC26256; family DASPTH01; genus DASUAS01. The sequence continues at coordinate 466 of DASXXX010000099.1, forward strand.
CGCCGGACTGACGACCACGCACAAGTCACGCGGCTTGGTGCTCGGCATCGACGAGCACGCGATGACCGCAACGCTCGACCATCAGTACTTCCCGCCGAAGCCCATCCAGTCCACCGCCGAAGGAAGCATGCAACTGCTCACGAACGGGGACTGGCTCGTCGGATGGGGCAGCCAGCCCGAGTACACGGAGTACGCCCCCGACGGCACCGTGGTCTCCGACGTGCACCTGCCGTCGTCGTCCGGCGGCGCCGTCACGTCCTACCGCGCGTTGCGGTACGAGTGGACCGGCCGACCGACCGACCTTCCCGCGGTCGCGGCCACGCGCGCCAATGCTGATGCAACCAAGGTCGACGTGAGCTGGAACGGTGCCACGGAGGTGACCACGTGGGCGGTGCTCGCAGGGCCGGACGCCGAGCATCTCACGCGCGTGGCGTCCGCGCCCAAGAAAGGATTCGAGACCTCGATCCCGGTCACGAGCAACGAGCCCTACCTCGCCGTCCAAGCCCTCGACGCCTCCGGTGCGGTACTGGCGACATCCGCACCGACGACACCTCGGGCGTGAGGGCACTCGCCGCATTCGTGGTCGCCGGACTGGTCTTACCGATCTTGGGGTTGAGTGCGACGAGCAGGGTGGGCGCGGCTGAGACGCCGAGCCCGTCAGGACGGCCCAACATCGTCTTCATCCTCACCGACGACCTCGACGCGACGACGTACGACCCGGCGCGCTTTCCCGCGCTGCGGGACCTGATGACGAGCCAGGGCGTGACGTTCTCGCACTTCTTCGTCGACGATTCGCTGTGCTGCCCGTCGCGGGCATCCATTCTCCGAGGGCAAGACGTGCACAACACTGGCGTGCTCAACAACGTGTTGCCGACGGGCGGTTTCGAACGCTTCCACGCCGATGGTCTCGAGTCGTCGACGGTGGCGACCTGGCTCCACGCGGCGGGCTACCGGACCGGCCTGTTCGGCAAGTACCTCAACGGCTATCCGAACACCGTCTCACCCCGCCACGTGCCGCCGGGTTGGGACCGCTGGGTCAGCCCGAGCGGCGGCAACCCGTACGCGGAGTTCCACTACCTCCTCAACGACAACCGCAGGCTCGTGCCGCACGGTCGTATGCCGAGCGACTACCTCGTCGACCTGCTCGCGCGGAAGGCGGTCGGGTTCATCAAGGCCGAAGCGGGCCATCCCTTCTTCGCGTACGTGGCGCCCTACGCGCCGCACCAGCCCGCCACCCCGGCGCCCCGGTACGCCGACGCGTTCGCCGGAGTGCACGCGCCACGCCCACCGTCGTTCGACCAGCGCGCATCCGCCGACGAACCACTCTGGCTCCGCCGCCGCCCGCCACTCTCACCCGCCGTGCTCGACTACATCGACGCGCTGTACCGCCGCCGACTGCAAGACATGCTCGCGATCGACGACCTGCTCCGCGACGTCGTCACCACTCTGCAGCAGACCGGACAGCTCGACAACACGTACATCTTCCTCGGCTCCGACAACGGCTTCCATCTCGGCGAGCACCGGCTCCCGCCGGGCAAGGAGACCGCATACGACGAAGACATCCGCGTCCCACTCGTCGTGCGAGGACCGGGGGTTCCGCCGGGGCGCACCGTCGGCCAACTCGCCATGAACGTCGACCTGGCTCCGACCTTCGCCGCACTCGCCGGCGCGAGGACACCGCCGTTCGTCGACGGCCGCTCCCTCGTGCCGCTGCTCGGGGCGAGCACACCGGCAGCATGGCGTCGTGCCGCATTGGTGGAGCACTACGGCCTCCGGCGAGGGCATTCGCCCGGCCCGACGACGGAACCCGAGAAGGTGTTCGACCCGAGTGCACCGGTCGCGCCGAAGGAAGCCGACGACGACGCTGGCTACAACCGCGCCGGCGCGGCACGCCTGGGCGGGCCAGGGCGGCATTCGCTGGACGCGCTGAATCCATTTGGTATCTCGGTCCCGCCCTACCACGCGCTCCGGACGTCTCGATACCTCTACGTCGAGTACGTCCACGGTGGGCGTCAGCTCTACGACACCGAGCGTGACCCCTACGAGCTCGACGACATCGTCGCGAGCGCGAGCAGTTCACTCGTCGCCGCACTCCGCGATCGGCTGCACGACCTCGAGCACTGCGGACGACAGACGTGTCGTCGCGAGGAGGACCGCCCGGTCACCGCGCACGGATGAGCCCCGGAGACGTGGGACGCAATCCGATCACGACGCGTCGTCCGGTAGCAGGGCGATCAGCCCGTTGAGCCCGAGCAGGTGCGCCGGTCAGCTGTCACAGGTGGAGTGACGCCCGCATGCTCGGGGCGCCTGCCGCCGCGGCGAGCCGCATCGGGATGCCGAGCATCTCCTCGGTCGTTCGGAGGAGCGCGTAGTGGTCGACCTTCGCGCTCTCCACCGTGCCGGCCGGGACCGTCGGCGCGAGCGCGATGAACGGCATTGGGCTGTCTTCGTCCCACACCACGAAGATCGCCGTCTTCCCAGCGGCGTAGCTGTCGCTCCCCAACAGCAAGGGCACCAATTGCCTGAGCCAGCGATCACCTGCCGAGACCGAGCAGTCGTGCGTGTCGTTGCACAAGTTCGGTGTCACGAATGCGAACGTGGGGAGCGTGTTTGCATCGATGTCGCGGCGCAGAGCACCGCTTCGGAGGCTGCCGAGCGGGATGTCGTCGGTGCGGCACGCGGCGCGGTCCGAATCGCCGACGTAGTACGCCGCGGGGTTGTGCTTCACTGCGTACCGGCCCGAGTTGCCCAGGTTGCAAGAGCCCACCATCGACTCCTCGAAGCTCCGCGCCGTCCCACCCTGTGCCCGCACCTGGCGGAAGAGGTTGTCGGCGGTGATCCGGTGGGCGGACGGCGACGCATCGTCGGAGATGCCCTGCGTGGATCCGGACGTGGCCCCGATGTAATTGGGCAGTGACGGGCTCCCGACGCTGGAGTAACGGGTGGCGGTCGCGCACTGCTCGGCGAGCGCGGTCTCGTACGGCGCCTGAGAATTGCCGATCACCTGGTGGTACGGCTTGTTCTCCATCCAGATCCAGATCACGTGGTCGTAGACCGTGGGAGGCGTGGCGCTCCCGCCGCACGGGCTGACCTGAGGCGTGGGCGCGGTCGACGTCTCCCGCGGCGACGCGCCCGCCGAACTTCCTGCCCAGGCCGCGACCGACAGCGCCGCCGCCGTGGCGATGCACACAGCTTGGAGAGGGCCCGGACCCAGCAACCGACGCATTGCCGAAACGGTATCCCCGTTGCGGCGGTCTCGAACCTGGGCGGCCGCGAGGCCCGCGGGTCCTCGAGACATGCAGGTAGCCGCCGCTGCGTGCCACACTCCCCTCGCATGGTCGGCCTGGACGTAGGAGTGAGGTGTGTCGTCGCGTGCGGCGCGTTCGTCGCGTGCGTCCGCCGGCTCCGAGCGTGATCCAACACGTACTGATCCTCTGGGGGGTCCTCGGCACCGCTGGCCTGCTCGCAGTCCTTGCGCACAGGCGGCGACCGGACGATGCGGTGGCGCCGGAGCACGCGTTGGTGTTGGGCTTCGTCAGCGCGGCGTACGGCCTGCTGTTGGGTCTGCTGGTGGTGACCGCCGTGGGTCACTTCAACGACGTCCGGACCGAAGCCCAGAAGGAAGCGAGTTCGCTCCTCGCGCTGTACGACACCGTGAACGTCTACACACCGGCGACGCGTGAACCGGTCCAGCACGAGCTCGTCTGTTACATGCGCTCGATCATCCACGACGAGTGGCCATCGATGGCGCGAGGGACGGAGCTGGAAGCACCGCGCACCCTCCGGTTCGGCGACCGGCTTCGCGCGCAGCTCCGCACCCTTCCCACGGACGGTTCGGGAGAGGCATCCGCGTATGGGCGCGGCGCCGGCCTCGTCACTGACGCCGGCCAGTCACGTCAGCGGCTGCTGTTCCTCACGACCCCGCAGATCCCCACGATCTTGTGGGTCATGATCTACGTCGGCGCATTCCTCGTGTTCTTCCTGCTGGCCTTTCACTACGCCGAGCGCCCGGGTGGTCTGGTCGTGGTACTGGGGAGTGTGATCGTGCTCATGACGGTCGTCGTGGCCGTGCTGTCCATGCTCGACCAACCGTTCGGCTTCGGCGTACATGTCCAGCCGTCGCAGATGCACCAGGCCATCCAGCTCCTGAAGCGGGGCGGCGCGACGAACGCCACGATCCTGCGGCCGTGCAGCTGAACGGACTACCTCGAAGCGGTCACCGTGGTTCGACCGCGGCGAGCCGCCGCGCACGCCTGCGGCGGCGGTGTCGAAGGAAGAGCGCGACCAGCGCGGCCGTCGACCCGACGAAGACGATCGCGGCGCCGCCTTCCACGTACGGCACGAAGGCGCGCGTGCGTTCGTCGATGCCCGGCGTCGCGACCTTCCGGAAGTCGGTGGCCTCGACCTGGGCGTCGCCCTCACCGAACGAGTGGATCGCCAGCGAGATGTTGTGGTCACCGGCGTCCAGGTTGGCCACGTCGACCGCGACGGTCTGTCGGTCCGTCCCCGCCCATGCGCCGACCGTGACCATCCGCAGCGTCCCGTCGATCCAGATTCCCAGCTGATCGCCGTCGCCGGGATCGGTGAAGCGATAGTCGAGCTCGACGGCGACGTCATCATCGTCGACCTCGAAGGCGGCGTTCCAGCGCGTGTCGCCGTCCTCGGCGAGCTCGACGTTGTCGTGGTCGTCGACAGTCGCGTCGCCGTCGTGCGCGTCGAGATCGGCGGCCTGGAACGTCAGCTGCGGTCCGTGGTTCTGGCCCGTCGGCTGAAGATCGAGCTCACGCGCGCGCACGGGCTTCCCTTCACGCAGCCAGTCCTGCTCGAGGTCGGCACCACGCTTCGGAGGTTCGAAGCCGGGATCGTCGACGCGCAGTGGCGACCACGCGTAGCCGACGTCCTTGGCGAGCTTGGTCGCAGACCTCGCGTACCACGTGTGCGCGTAGGTGTGACCGGCCAGCTCGAGGAGATCACGACCCGGGTCGAGGTGGACGTCGACGATCGAGCTGAGCCCAGGCTGATCGCCGTACGGCACGCCGAAGCTCGAGTAGTAGTTGTCGACGAAGGTGCCGTTCGGGCCGAGATCGAGTCGACGGAGCACCGGGGCGAGGTTGTTGTTCGCGCCACCGAGCTGCGCCTTGAAGTTGTCAGGAGAGTCGAGCAGCACCAGGTGCGCCGCGGGCTCGTCCAACGACGCGACCGCGACCGTCGCCACCCGGGCGCCGTGACTGTGGCCGATGACCTCGAGCCCGTCATGGATCGAGAACTCCGGCGCGAACGCCTCACGCAGCGCCTGCGCGAGCCGGTGCCCGTTCAGCTCGGTGCGTGCCTCGGAGAACCGGGCGTCGAGGATGTCGCCATCGATCGCGGAGTCGTCGATCCACGAGTACGCGAGCACCACGAGCCCCGGCTCGTCGCGCGTGCTCGCGCGCGCGAGGTTCGCGAGCCAACTGAACTCGTGACTGCCGTCCTTGCCGATGGTGTCCCACGCGAGCAGTGGTGTCGGGCCCTTGTGCGCGTCGACGAGGCTCTTGTCACCCCGCGCGAGCCCGTGGACGAGCACCGTCACGCGCTCGGCGTCCACCGAGGCGGGTGCGACGGGCACGAAGCGTGTGCCGTCCCATCGGCCGAGCCGTACGATCGGGTCCTGCTCGGGGTGCTCGTCGAACGCCTCGAGGCTGTGGGACCGGTCGTCCACCGGGCGGTTGCCGAGCCAGACGCCGATTCCGACCGCGGCCGAGCCGAGCATGAGGATCACGAGCAGCAGCACGCCGAGGGCGCCGAACAGCCGGCGCGCGGGCCGCGCGTGGCTCACCAACGGCTCATCGACCTCCTTGTCCACGCGCCAACACTCTCACGTGCACCACCCGAACCGCGCGCGATTTCAGTCGCCGCGCGCGGCTCGCACACTCGGAGTGTCCGCCAGGCGGCTGATGTGTTCTCGGGCTTCGCGGAGCGCTCCGGTGCTGGTGTGGACCGATGAAGGACCGAGCACGAGCGGGTACGGGTGACGTCTCGCCGATCCGATCACGAATTCGCTCTCGCCTTCGGCCTGCAACTCGATCGGCGCGTGGCCGTCTTCGAATATCGCGAGCTCGGCGTGCAGGACCGTGTCCGCGGTGCGGAGCCGCCCCACATGGGTGGCGAGCCAGGCGACGTCATGCTCGGCAGCGGGTGTGTACGTCCAGGATTGCCCGTCGGCCAAGGTCACGTGCAGATAGGTCATCGGCAGCGCGACCGCGATCGGACTGCGCAACGCTTCGTATTCGCCGAACAGGATCCGCGCGGTCCCATCAGTGTCGATCTGATCGGCGTCGAAGTAGCGACTCGTGGCCGGCACGAGTTCGAGTTCGGGGGGCAGCGAAACCCAGAGTTGGTAGCCGCGGCCGGGGGCACCCGGGCTGGGCGCTCCCCAGTGCCAGACGCCGCTGCCGGCTTGCATCCATTCGATGCTTCCGGCTTCCAGAGTCCCCGTTGCGCCGGTTGAGTCGCCATAGATCACGCCGCCGCCGAGAAACGTCGTATGTGTCGCGATCCCAGAATGGGGATGAGCGACGAACGGAAAGTCCGTGGATGACGCGGCGTCGAAGTAGTCGAGGAACACGAATGGCTTGACCATTTCGCCGAGGTCGTTCGGACTGATCAGTCGGGTGACCGGTCCTTGCCGGTGGCCTTTCGACCTGACTCTGATCGAGCGGCTTGCTTCGACACTGACCCCGTTCACTGCGGCCCCACCACCACAACGTTCGGTCCGCCGGGAGGGGGTTGGTGCAGGGTCTGTGTCTCGGTCGTGGTCATGCGCCAATGGTGCGTCTTCGCCGACGGGCGAGGGAGACCGGCTCGATCCTGGGAGTGGCGGGGCTACCCGACGACCCGCCCGACACCACCAGGCTCGAGTGACTGACTGCGTCATTCGATGCTGAGTGCCGCGTGACTCTCGAGCGCGATCTGCATCGCTGCGGCTCCCGCCGTCATCATCTCGTCGACAACGTCCGCGAGCTCGTCGGGTGTGAAGTCCGCGATCCACACGACGACCGTTCTGCCGTCGGCTTGCTCGATCGCTTGTGCCGAACTGTTGTAGTGCTCGAACTGTGGGCCCTCTGCCGACCAGACCAAGCGGTCGTGTTCCTCGTCGATGGTGATGATCGGCTCCCGGATCACCATGCCGTTCGCAAATGTCACGATTCGTGCGTCGCCGTCGACGACGGTGTCGACGACGAAACCGGGGACGAGTCGTGTGTGCAATGCACCGATGTCGCGTATCGCGGACCAGACGGCTCGGACCGGAGCGGTGGTTTCGATGTTCTTCGTGATGGATGCCATTCGGGCTCCTCAGGTTCTCGTCGCGCGTGCCGCGTCGGCACGGATGGGCCAGCAGACCTCCGTCCGGTAGGCGGCGGGATCATCGGTGTCGTCCTCGGTGGCGAGGTAGTGCTCCCGGATGGGCCCATCGACCGCCAGCACGCGTTCGGCGACGAACGTTCCGAGCGTGCCGTACGCCTGATCGAGATCGCTGAACGGACCGGAGTGCACCAAGACCGCCACGTCGGCCGCGGGGATCTCGACGTGCTCCACCCGGCCGGCAGTCGCGATCCCGTCCCTGACCGGGACGAATGCGGTCACCTCACCGACGTGGGCCTCGAAGAACTCGCCGCTGTAGAGCGCCGAGTCCGGACCGGTCCGCCCGCTCGAACGCGGATCGACGGTTCGGTCGAGGTCCGCGAGCGCCTCGTTCAGCCACGGCTCCGCATCATCCCAATCGACGATGCCGCGGATACCGACCGCGTGGAAGGCCGGGACCGAGCGGTACTCGACCGGCAAGGTCGGCCGGTTCCCGTCGAGCAACGCTTGCAGCGACGCGACAGTCGCTCGGGTTTGCGCAAGCGTCTCCTGCATCCGCTGCAGATGCACCAGCACCGCTTGATCACGCACGGCGACGTCGGGCGCGTTCAGCACGCTGCGGATCTCGTCGAGTGGCATGTCGAGGTCGCGGAACCGGCGGATGACCTGCGCGATCGGAACCTGGCCCGTCGCGTAACGGCGGTAGCCGCTGGAACGGTCGACCTGCGCAGGGGTCAAGAGGCCCACGTCGTCGTAGTGGCGAAGCGCCTTGACACTCAGATGCGTCATCCGGGAGAACTCACCGATGGTCAACAACACGCTCATGTACTGAGTGTCCACCCTCCCCCGACGGGAGAGTCAAGCGTCAGCGACAGTCGCACTAGAACGACACGCCGCCGGTGCCGGCGTTGCTGCCGCCACTCTTCTTCTTGGGAACCTTCACCGTCGGGGCGTGCCAGGTGCCACCGGACGTGGTCATTCCTTGACCCAGGGCCTGGTGCGGCTTGTCGGACGAGAAGAGGAACAGCGGGAAGCCGTTCTCGGTGACCTGGGTCCCTCCGGGGACCAAGCCGAGCCCCTTCACGCCTTTCCCCGCCGTTGGCTTCGATCCCGCCGCAACTGTCAACGGCACGAAGCCCATGTTGAGGCACGCGCCCGTGCACTCCACCGACTGGTGGTTGTTCACCATCGTGTAGAGCGTGTGGCTCTTCGCATCCACGAGGACATTGCCGATGCCTTTCACCACGCCGACCGACACCGTCGGCTGCGACTTCGCCACCGCGGTGCCCGACAGTCCGGTGACCCCGACCGCGAACACGCCCGCGAACACTGCGGCACCCAACCGGGCCGACAACCCGCGCCCGGAGCGAGGCGTAGGAAAGGCAGAAGTCCTTCGCCACATGGTGCGACCTCCAGAATCGGAAATCTGGCCGAACCCCACCGGCTCCCCTACCCCAGCGCCCACGAACATCAACCTTGGCAAGGTCGAGCGCCTCGCTCGTACGTGACCTCCGCTACGGGGTGGTCGTACTCGTCGGGAAGCGCTCGGCTTGGGCGCGCAGCAGCGTGTAGAGCCCGTCCATGAGACGCGGCGCGAGCCACGCTGCTCCCTCGACGTCGTAGTGACCGCCGTCGTTGGGTCGCAGCACGATCCCGTCGAGGGTCGTGGGGCACGGAGGGCCTCCGGGGCAGACGATCGGCGAGATGTCCACGACGCCGACGTCCTGCGGGTGCTCGGTCGCGAACTTCCGGTAGAGCTGGTTGAGCTGGTCGAGCTTCTCGTTGGCGACCGGATCGACCTCGCGCTCCGGGTTGGGCGCCGTCGGCGGGTTCGTCACGAACACCAGCCGCGCACCGCGGCTCGCGGCGAGCTGTCGCACGCGTTCCATCTCTCCCAGGAGCCAGTCCTCGAACGCGGGCGTACCGAACTCCAGGGTCTGGCCGTCCACCTGGTAGTCGGACGTCTCCCACGTGCTCAGCCACATCAGCGTGTCGGGCCGGTACTGGTCGAGCGCGTCGGTCTGGTAGCTGACGGTGTCGCCGGCACAGACGGCGCCCCAGCTCACGGGTGTCCCGTCGGCGACGAGCGCGATCCCCGTGGTCATGCTGCATCCCAGCCGCCCGATCGTCTTCAGCGTCACGCCGCTGTTCGCCGCCCCAGCGGCCAGCGCGTCGCCGAGCGTGTAGGCGACCGAATCGCCGAGCAGCAGCACGTTGCGCGTCGGCAACGACACGGCCGTCGGCGCCGGCGCCAGTGTCACCGGCGGGGCCTTGCTCTCGAGCTTCGTGCCCGGCGCAGCCGAGAGCGGGTTGTTCGTCGCGCCAGCGGTCGAGAGCAGGACGAGGGCGGCGGTCGCGGCGAGGGCCGCGGGTGCCAGCAGGCGTGGCGTCCAGCGATGCACGAATCGGCGTTGACGGATCGGAAGCTCGACGAGGTAGTAGGAGAGCGCGGCGAACCCGAACGTCGCTGCGAGCCGGAGAACGGTGAGCTCCCAGTCTGGGACATCCCAGCCCCACTGCTGGAGGCGTGACGTGCTGAGTGCGACGCTCACCGGGAAGTGCCAGAGGTACACGCCGTACGACACCGCGCCGATCCAGCGGACGGGGCGGATGCAGAGCACCGCCCGCAGCGGGTTTTGCGAGGACTGGACCATGGCCAAGATGACGAGCGCCGTGCAGATGGCGAAGACGAGAAAACCACCGTGGTAGAGGAACGCGTCGTGGTCGCGCGCGTTCCAGAACATGAACCCCACCGCGACGGCGCCGAGCACGCCGATCCATTGCACTGCGAGGCGAGACCAGCGCTTCTCCGGACCCCAGTGGACGAGCAGGATGGCGAGCAGCGCGCCGACGAGCAGCTGGCTCGCACGGGCGTCGGTGCCATAGTACGAACGCGAGGGATCGGCACCCTCGGTGAAGGTCGACGTCATGACGTACAGCGACGCTGCGGATCCGACCACGCACAGGCCCGCGAGGAGCGCGTGCTTGCCTCGCGTCAGGCGAAGGCACGCGAACACGATGAGCGGCCACACAAGGTAGAACTGCTCCTCGATCGCGAGCGACCAGGCGTGGCGCAACATCGACGGTTCGGCGGAGAAGTACGACTGGCCCGACCAGATGAAGTGCCAGTTGGCGCCATAGAACAACGTCCAGAGCGAGTCGGAGCGCAGCGCCCCGTACTGATCCGATGCCAAGACCAACCGGCCCCAGAGCGCGATGGCGACGAGGACCACCAACAGGGCCGGGAGCAACCTCCGGGCGCGCCGCGCCCAGAAGCTGCCGAAGTGGATCGTGTCCGCGCGGCGCCACTCGAGCAGCAACAACGACGTGATGAGGTAGCCCGACAGGACGAAGAACAGGTCGACGCCGAGGAAGCCACCCTGGAGCCAGCCGGCACCGAAGTGGTAGGCGATCACTGCCAGCACCGCGACCGCGCGCAAGCCGTCGAGCGCAGGCTTGTAGGTGAGGTGCGGCCCTGCATTCGATGCGACTACAGGCGGCGCCGATGGCGACACGGGAGTCAGCGTACGCAGGTCCGACGAATCCGCGGCACTTCGGCACCCGGGACCTGTACGGTCTGCGCGTGCGCCTGCGCCTTCTCGTCGCGACCTCGCTCGCGCTGGCATCGGTGGTGCTGGTCGCACGGTCGAGCGCAGCGCAAGCCGTGAAGCCCGGCGACAAGTACGTCGCAATGGGGCACTCGTTCGCATCTGGCGCGATGATCCCGCCGGTCTTGGACGAGTCGTGCTCCCGCTCCGGCAACAACTACGCACACCTCGTTGCCCGCACACTGAAGCTTGCGTTGACCGACGTGACGTGCAGCGGAGCGGTGACGAGTGACATCACGTTCACTGCTCAGGGCGTGCACCCGCCGCAGGCCGAGGCCCTCGACCTCGACACCAAGCTCGTCACCATCACCATCGGCAGCAACGATGTCGACTATCCCTTCGCGACCATCGCCTGTTCCGTCACCGGCAAGGCAGGAAGCGGATGCCTCGGCCGTTCTCTCCACCCCGAAGACATGGACGCGGCTCTGGCCGCACTGCCGGGAAAGATGGCCACGATGTTCGCGGCGATCAAAGCGAAGGCACCGGGCGCGCGAGTACTCCTCGTGCCCGACCCGCGCGTCCTGCCCGCCTCGGCAAAGCCGTGCCCGCCGAGCGTCCCGATCCAGCCCGCGGATCTTCGCTTCTTGGTCGACGTCGGCGAGAAGTTGCACACCATCATGCAGCAATCCGCCACGGCAGCGAACGTCGACTACGTCGAGACGTACACACCCAAGCGCCACAATGCGTGCGTCGCGCCGGCGAAACGATGGATCGAGGGACAGGAGCCCACGTCGCCAGCCGTCGTGTTCCACCCGAACGAAGCCGGCATGAAGGCGCAGGCGAACTTGATCGTGCGCGCTCTGCAGCGGCAGTCCTCGGCCAATCGCGACCAAGGTCGGGACGTTGTGAAGGCCGATTGAGCAGCGTCGATCCATCGGCGCGCGCCATTGCGAAGTCCTCGGCAGGTTTGCTGCGTTCAGGCCGCCCAGACGTCGGGGTTCCAAGGACTCCGGCCGCTCGGGCCGTTTGGACTGATCCGTGCTGTATGGCGGTGCCGTTCAGTTGGCGCCGACGACTGTGAAGTCTTGGTTGACGAAGATGTGGTGCGGCCAGTTGACGCCGATGTTGTGGACCTCGTACTCGCCGTCGCTGAGCTTCACGACGCGGTCGACGACGCCGCCCGGGTAGGCGGCCAGTGCGGCCTTCGTCGCCTTGTTGGCTGTCGTTCCGCCGACGATCGTGCCCGAGCCCTCGCTGTAGTCCGTCGGTATGCGACCGACCTGCTTCGACGCGGTCGTTGCACCGCGCTGGAATGGGACAACCCCCGCCGCCGAAGAAGCCGCCGATCCGACGCTGTCAGTCGTTTGCACGATGACCTGCGTGGCCTTGATGGTGGTTCCACTGGTCGTCCCGAGCACGAGCACGGGTTCGCCCTTCGTGATGGCACTCGCCGCGATCGAACTCGTCCCGTTCTGGTATTTGGTCGAGGACGATTCCTCGATGGTCACCTCCTGACCCGCTGCTGTCTTCATGGTGAAGCTCGACTTCGACGTGCTGTCGACGGTGCCGGACGCTCCCCCGGCGGCCGGCCCGGACCGAGCGTTGGATCCACCACCGCCCGATCCACCACCGCCGGCCGAGCCGCTGCTCGCCGCCGCTTGCGCGGCGGAGGCCGAGCCCGACGTGACGAGACCGATCGGAAGTGCGCCCGCAGCGCACAACAGCGCCGCGCCCACGATCCATCGACGCCGTGGGTTCGAGAGCAGTCGCCGTATTCCTCGTCGGTGTGCCGGGCCCGGTGTCGCGCTCGAATCGGGATGACCGGGAGGGGTCGAGTCAGGGCTGGTTGCGTCGTATTCGTTCATTGTGGCGGTCCTCTTGCTCAGGTCGTTCGAGCGAGCGCACAGAAGTTCACGGTTTGCTGATCGACCGATGTCATCGAAGCGTGCGTCGACCAGGTCAAGAGACGGAAAGCACAGAGCAAGAGCTGCGCAAGAACGCGACAACTGCCTCACCGACAGGCGTCGCGCGTCATCGCGCAACCAGCAGAGCAGCAGCCATCCCCGAAGTGCACTGAAACCCCGAATGGGATCGACACTGCTCGCGCCGTCGGTCAGGGCGGCGGCATGCTGCTGTCCTCGAATTGTTGGCTCCCGATGACCGACCGAGAGCGACGAGTGCTGCGACACCGCGCCAGCGCCCCAGCGCGATCACCACCACAGCGAACAGGACCGCAAGCCACCCGAGCACCGATCGACGTTGGCGATCGCTGTACGAGTAATCGAAACCGCGTGTCGCGCCGTCGATGTGGTTCAACACCACCTTGTCGCCTGCGTTGACACTGGGCGCACTCGCGGTCTCTGCGAATTCGATGGTGCGGTACTGCCGGGAGTCAGGACCCTGGTCGAGTCGGAAGCGGATCCGGGTACAGCGCTGCGACGTATCACCCCCCGCCGACCCGCACGTGCCGCGGTGCACCGCGACGGTCGTGGCTTCATACACGTCACGCACCGCGTGCAGGTTCCGCAGGCCGCCGTGTGGGTCGTGTCGGGGCCACAGGACTGCCACTCCCGCGACCGTCAAGACCCCGAGCACGACCGCGACGGCGGTGACGACCCGCCGCGAACGGGCGGAGACCGCAGCGTCGCCGGTGGCGTGGTCGTGACCATGACCCATGAGCACAGTCTCTCGGCTGCGGCCTCTTGCGCCAGTGATCCCCGTCGGCTAAATAAGAGTGGTTCTCATTCCTAGGAGGTCAGTGTGATCTGGAAGGCACTCACCGCGGCAATGCTGCTGGTCGCACCATTGGCGATCCCGACGGCGAGTTCGGCTGCCCCGACCGTGCACGTCGTGGCCGCGTTCTATCCGGTGGCGTACGCGGCGCAACGCGTCGGAGGCGCGCGCGTGCAGGTCACGAACCTCACGCCGGCAGGCGCGGAACCTCACGACCTCGAGCTCACACCCAAACAGTTC